>CASGHD010000144.1 GCA_949319575.1 uncultured Anaerolineales bacterium
TGGCGAATCAAGCGGACGTTTTGCTCGATACGATCTCGGATGTGATTAGCAATCTGCGCGATTATTTGGAAGAAATTGAATTCAATCCGAAGCGGCTCGATGAAGTGGAAGAAAGACTCGATCTGATCCACTCCCTCACGCGCAAATTCGGCGGGAACATTCCCGCGGTGATCGCTTCGGGCGAGAATGCGCGCAAACAACTCGAAACCATCACGGGCGCGGCGGATCGAATTGATGAATTGGAATTGGAAGAAGCGAAACTGCTGGAAAAACTTGGCAAGCAGGGACTTGCCCTTTCAGAGAAGCGCAAATCTGCCGCGACAAAAATGGGACACGGTATCGAAACCGAACTCAACGATTTGAAAATGTCCGCCGCGAAATTTGGCGTGGACTTTCAAACGAAGCCCGACCCGAATGGCGTGCCGCTGAACGGCGGTCCGCGCATTGGATTTGATCACAACGGCATTGACCGCGTCGAGTTTTTGATCGCGCCGAATCCTGGCGAGGGACTCAAACCGCTGGCGAAAATTGCCTCGGGCGGCGAAACGTCGCGTTTGATGTTGGGACTCAAAAATGTGCTGGCGCGCGCGGATGAAGTCCCTTCGTTGATCTTCGATGAAATTGATCAGGGCATCGGCGGGCGCGTTGGCATGACGGTTGGATATAAACTCTGGAATCTCTCGCGTTTGCATCAAGTGTTTTGCGTGACGCATCTTCCGCAACTGGCTGTCTTTGGCGACGAGCATTATCAAGTGCAAAAATTGATTCAAAGCAGTCGTACATTGACACGTGTCGAACGGCTGGATGGCGAGCCGCGTCTGCTCGAACTCTCGCAAATGCTCGGCGAAGTGGGCGAAGGGACGCTACGCTCCGCGCACGAGTTGTTGCAGGTGGCGCGGCAGATGATAAAAACATCGAAGTGATGCGGCAAACTTCCCGTTCAATTGAACGGGAAGTTTTTTTTGCGGAATTCAACCAGGGTGAAATCCGTCATCACCGTTATGGGATTCAAATATCATCCTCGCATCTGGATTTGCCAGGCTGGCGTCACTATACTTGCGCCCATTCAAAGCAGGAAAACCCTGTTTCACACATCGATAAAAAGGATGCAACATGTTGACAACCTTCGCCCCTCTCAGCCCAGACCTTACCGCAGACGAACGCCTCGAAGCCATCCGTGAAGCGTACAATGAAGACCGCTCGCAGATGACGCTCATGCTCGCGCATCAACTGCGCGTGCCTGAAGTGGACATCCTGCGCGCGCTCGAAGGCGACACCGCCCGCGAACTGGATGGCTCGCGCTGGGAGGAGACCATCCGCGCATTCGAGCCGCTTGGTAATGTAACCGTTATCGTGTCGAACGGCGCAACGACTGTCGAGGTCTTTGGTCAGTTTGGAAAATTTTTCAACAAGGACGGCTTCCTGAACATCCGCACTGATTCGCTCGATATGCACATCCGCGGCTGGGAGTTGGCTGATGTGTTTGCCTTCCGCAAGCCGAGTCACCTCGATAAGCACGAATCGCTATCGTTCCAATTCTTCGATAAGCGTGGAACTGCGGCGTTCAAGGTCTTTCTCAACTTCGATGGCGGGGAACCTTCGGCTGACTTGAAACAAAGGTACGACGATTTCATCGCAAAGTTCCAAAAGAATCTGTAGGGAGTGGCGCTGAATAACTGATAAGAATATTACAGTGACGACTTTAGTCGTCTTTTCTCGGCACAGAAGCGACTGAAGTCGTTACTACAAAAATCCAGCATGTATCTTTGAACACAACCGCGAAGCGTATGAATGACGCGCGTTTCGCGGTTGGCGATTGAAGCGGTCTGCGCCACATCTCCGATAAAAAAGAACGCATCAAAGATAAATCCGAATTGAATCAAGTTCGTCGTCAGGCGTTGCGCGTCATCGTCAAAGGAGCGCTTGCCGCGTTGCCGTTGACTCTGCTCGCCTATCTGATTCGATAAATCATGCGGTGTATAATCATCGCATGGTCCTCGATCTTCCCCTCATTCTCGAAACCCGAAAAAACCATGCGCTCGAACATGCCACACTTCATTTGCTCGCGCGCAAATATACAACTCCCATGGCGGGGCATTCCAACCCGACGGGATTTTTTCTGCTTGGCGATATTCAAACCGACGATGTGATCGCCTGCGCCAACGAGGCGCGCACGCGACTCAACGCGGGCGAAAGCGGACTCGCCGTCCACGAGGGATGCGGAACGAATCTAGTCGTCGCCACGCTTCTCCCCGCGACGTTCGCCTGGATTCCCCTTCGTGAAGCGCGTTCCACCTTTTGGCGCTTCTGGCTGATTCCCTTCGCGTTGATCCTCGCGCTATTCGGATATCTGTTGAGCCGCCCGCTGGGACCCTGGCTTCAAAAACACATCACTACCGAAGCAGATTTGGGCAACATGCAGATCGTGGATGTTCGGCTTGTTCGCAAAGGTCTTCATCAGGTAGTAACCAAGTAGACAGGGAAACACGCGCGCAGGTAAACAAGTAACACATAACTTGAAACGTGAAACGTGAAACTCCATCACTTTCCACTTTCTTCATCGTTTCGATAAACTCAACGCAAGCCTTCATAATTCATCCTTCATCATTTCCCCCATGCCTAACATATATTTTCTCTTCGGCAACGACGAATTCGCCATCTCGCGCAAACTCAAGGATTTTGAATCCGACTTCACCGACCCCGCCAGCGCGGATATGAACACGGCGCGTCTTGACGCGCGTTCGATGAGCGAAACCGACTTGAACACTGCCGTGAATGCCATGCCGTTCCTTGCCAAGCGACGGTTGCTCCTGTTGGCGAATCCATCCTCGAAATACAACAATGCTTCTTCGAGAAAGAAATTTCTTGAGTTTATCGAAAAAGCGCCAGATACGACGCGTATCGCGATGTATGAATCCGTTGAGCCGCGCGACGCCGGGAAACACTGGCTGGTGAAATGGGCGGAGAAAAACAACAAACTGATTCAAACAAAAGCCTTCATGCTCCCGAAACTGAGGGATATGACCGGCTGGATCGTCAACGAAACGAAACAACAGGGCGGGCAGATCGAACCGCGCGCCGCAGAAATGCTCAAAGACATGGTCGGTGTGGACACGCGTCAGGCGGGGATGGAGATCTCGAAGTTGCTGGCATACGTCAATTGGGCGAGGCAGGTCGGCGTCGCGGATGTGGAAGCGGTGTGCATTGTCACGTCACAGCAATCGGTGTTCGATTTCGTCGACGCGTTGTCGAGCGGCAACGGCAAATCGGCGCAACATCTTTTACATCGCCTGCTCGAAACCGAAGACGCGTTCTCATTGTGGGGGATGGTGGTGCGACAGTTCCGCTTGTTGATTCAAGCGCGAGAGATCCTCGATGGGCGCGGCAACAAGGACGATGTGGCGCGCGCGCTGGGCGCGCATCCGTTCGTGGCGGAAAAAACAACGGGGCAGGCTGGGCGTTTTTCGATCGAATCGCTTGAAAGCATTTATCGAAAATTACTGCGCATCGACGAAGGGGTCAAGACCGGGCAATTCACGCTCGATCTGGCGCTGGACACGCTCGTCGTTGAATTGACGAACTGATCCAATCCTGAAAATTCGTACCGTAAAGTTCACTTTGCGCCCGAGCGGCGTTCATAAACGGAAGCGGGAAGGGGAGCAACAGAAATTGATACAATACACGCATGCCAAAACTTCGTCTGGATGTTTTACTCGTCGAGCGCGGACTCGCCGAATCGCGCGCCAAGGCGCAAGCCCTCATCATGGCGGGACAAGTGCGAATTGCGGATCAGGTCGCGTTGAAGTCTGGGGCGTCCGTGGACAGCGAATCCACGGTGACAGTTGACTCCGGTCCGCGCTTCGTCTCACGCGGCGGCGAAAAATTGGACGCGGCGCTTGAAGCGTTCAACATTGACGTGAAAGGATTCGTCTGCGCCGACGTGGGCGCCTCCACCGGCGGATTCACCGATTGCTTGCTGCAACGCGGCGCGGCGAAAGTGTATGCGATAGATGTAGGCAAGGGCATCCTGCACTGGAAACTCCGCAACGATTCGCGCGTGGTCGTGATGGAGGAAACGAATGCGCGCTATGTTGAATCGCTGCCAGAGAAAATTGATTTCGTAACGATAGATGCTTCTTTTATTTCGTTGAAGATTTTGTTGCCAGTCGTGAAGTCTTGGATTGCCAGTCATGATTCTTACCGCCAAGCACGCGAAGATCGCAAAGAAGAATTAAATCTTAGCGCCCTTGGCGGTCTTCGCGGTGAAAAAGATACGGAAATAATCGCCCTCATCAAACCACAATTCGAAGCGGGCAAAAAGGATGTCTCGCGCGGCGACGGCGTGATCCGCGACCCGGAGATTCACAAGCAAGTGTTACTCGACGTTTTAGGGTTTGCTCAACGCGAAGGGTTTGGAATCCGAGGGCTTGTGAAAAGTCCGCTGGTGGGACCGAAGGGGAATGTCGAGTTTCTGGCGTGGATGGATCAGGTTTCAAGTCCACAGAGAAGCGATTTGGAAAGTTTGATCGAAGAGATAATCAACCCTATGTAATAGTACGCGAGGAATCTTTTCGGTAATTTTATTTCAACTTGTAATAGGTGTTCTTGCCTTTTCCCTCGCGCTTGATTAACCTCATTTCGATTAGTTTATTGAAATCCAGCCTGCGAGTTTGTCTTGCGCGATTTACCATGCCTGCGTAATCCTTGTCGGCGATATAGCCTTTATCTTTAATGAAATCGAGAATCTTCCGATGATACGGCTTGAGTTCATCTTGCGGGCTTTGGTTGGAACGCGGCAGGATTTTTTCGACACGCAGAAGTTCGTCAATGATGCCGCCCGTGAAATATTCCAGCCAGGGGCTGAAATCAATCGTCTTCGCAATCTCGTAGAAATTTCCCCGCGCGCCCACTGTTTGAAAATAGCGGGTCACATTCTGGTTGTAGTAATTCTCGAAACTGAACAGGTTGAACGTGTTCAACCCCATGTTGGCAAGCAAAATCTTCGTGAGCAAGCGCGTGGTTCTGCCGTTCCCGTCCATGAAGGGATGGATAACCACTATCTGCTTGTGAAATAAACCAGCCAGAATCAAAGGGTCCATTTTGGCTATGTGGGCTTCGATAAACGCAATCAGATCTTTTACGAGAGCAGAGATATCCGCGGCGTCGGGGGGCCAGTAAATCGTCGTTCCCGAGCGCGGGTCGTTTACGAAAACAGGATCAGTTCTCAGTTTCCCTGATTGCGACGCGGGCAGTAGTTTCTTTGTCACCTGTTTATGGATTTGTAATATCAATGACAATGTGACAGGGATCGCGCCCTCGCTAAGTTTGCCATTGATCTCCCTCATCGCCTCGTTGTAGTTCAACACCTCCCGCTCGCTGTCGCGGATGTTTTGAGGCGTGTTCTTGAGAATGCGTTTCACATCCGTCAACGGAAGCGGATTCCCCTCGATGCTGGTGGATGCAAAACTCGAAACCGCCTCGGCGTCCTTTTGCAGTTCGACAAGCACCGTGTGCGGAAACCGTCGCTGATTCAGAGCCTGCGTCAGGCTGGTAATCCGCTTGATATTATCAAGTAGGGCGTGAGTAATCTCATATTTCGGTTGGAACATTAGTCGAATTATAGTCGAATCTTAGTCAAATGGAATGCGCATTGAGGGCAACGCCGAATTTTTAGCGTGGATGGATCAAGCCTCAAGTCCAGATGGAAGCGACGTGGGCGGTTTGATTGGAAAATTGGGTATATAATCCAAGTATGGTTTTACCGGTCACCATGAAAGGCGAGCTATGAGCGAATATCAATTTACCGTTGTCATTGAACCAGACGAGCAAGGTTATCATGCCTTTGTCCCTGCTCTGCAGGGCTGTCATTCGTTTGGAGATACTGTCGAAGAAGCGCAGGCAAATATCATGGAGGCGATTGAAGTTCACGTCGAATCCATGATCGAGGACGGCGAACCTGTGCCAGTGGAACGCGACCCCGTTTTCATCACCCGGCTTTCCGTTCCTGTGGCGGTATGAGCGATAAATTTCCGCGCGTCGCATGTGACGAATTGATACGCGTGTTGAAGAAGGCGGGGTTTGTTGAAAAGAGGCAAAAAGGGAGTCACCTCACGATGTGGCGCGAATCGGACAAACGGCGCGTGACCGTTCCAATCCATTCAGGTAGAGAAGTTCCGATCGGAACGCTACGAAGTATCTTGCGCGATGCTGGTATTTCGAGGGATGACTTTCGCGCTTTACTCAAAAAGTAAGCGAATTTCTGGATGAAGTGGAACAAGCGCTCGCCGCGCTTGATTTACCGTAAGGGATACGCCCAGTTTTTGGCGTGGATGGATATGTCTAGTGAGGCGAGAGTTGAAATCCAGCAACTGATTGAATATGTAATCAAGTAGGAGCATAGCGAGACAATATCTCGTCAAAACCCCTCCAAGGATCCTCTACACCCCCGACACAATTTTAAATCTCCCTGTGCTCTCTGCGTCTCTGTGGCAAATTAATTTCGGTTATACTTCCGCACGCTATGACCTCCCACATCCGAAACTTTTGCATCATCGCCCATGTTGACCATGGAAAATCCACGCTTGCCGACCGCCTGCTTCAAATCACAGGCACGATCTCGGAACGCGATATGTCCGCGCAGATGCTTGACACGATGGACCTCGAACGCGAAAAGGGCGTGACGATCAAGGCGTCTGCTGTCCGCATGTATTACACCGCCCATGGGGACAATCAAAAGTATGAGATCAATTTGATTGACACGCCCGGTCACGTGGACTTCGGTTATGAAGTCAGCCGCGCGCTCAAGGCCTGCGAAGGCGCGGTGCTGGTGGTGGACGCCACGCAGGGCATTGAAGCGCAGACGCTGGCGAATCTCTATCAGGCGCTGGATGCCGACCTCACGATCATTCCCGTTATCAACAAAATTGACCTGCCCTCCGCGCGCCCCGATGAAGTGGCGGAAGATGTGGGCGCGTTGCTTGGCATTGATCCGACAGACGCGATTCAGATTTCTGCGAAGGAAGGCATCAACGTCGAGAAGATTCTCGAAGCCATCGTCACGCGCGTGCCGCCGCCCAAAGATGCGGATGATCTCCCCTTGCGCGCGCTCATCTTCGATTCGCATTACGACGCGTACAAAGGCGTCGTTGCCTACGTCCGCGTGGTGGAAGGCTCGCTCAAATCCACCGATGTTTTGCGGATGTTCGCCACCAAAGTGGATATGCGTCCCGTTGAAATTGGCATCTTCTCACCCGGCATGACGCCCGTGCAATCGTTGGGATCGGGCGAAGTAGGCTACATCGCCACCGGATTCAAGACGGTGCATGAATGCCGCGTCGGAGATACGATCACGCGCGCTACTCAGCCTGTTTCAGACCCTCTGCCGGGGTACCGCACCCCCAAGCCGATGGTCTTCGCCGGGATTTACCCCGTTGAAGCGGACGATTATCCCGAACTGCGCGAGTCGCTGGAGAAATTACAACTCAACGACGCGTCGCTCACGTACACGCCTGAAACGTCGCAGGCGTTGGGGTTTGGATTCCGCGCGGGCTTTCTCGGTCTCTTCCACATGGAAATTATTCAGGAACGTATCGAACGCGAATACAACCTGGATGTATTGTTCACCGCGCCGTCCGTGGAATACGAAGTGCTGATGATTGATAATGAAGTCGTCCCCGTTGATTCGCCTGCGGAACTGCCCGACGAATCAAAAGTCGTCGAGATCCGCGAACCGTGGATGACGATTGAAATTATCACGCCGATAGATTATTACGGTCCCATCATGGAATTGGTCACAAGGAAGCGCGGCATCTTCAAGCAACAGGAATATCCCGCCCCTCATCGTGTGCAATTGGACTTTGAAATTCCGCTTTCCGAGATCATCATCGGTTTCTTCGATGAATTGAAATCGCGCACCAAAGGCTACGCTTCCTTAGATTATCAATTTCTCGAATACCGCGTGGACGAATTGCAGAAACTCGAGATCCTCGTCAATGGCGAACCGCTCGATGCGCTCGCGGCAATCGTCCACAAGAAAGACGCGTTCTACAAGGGACAGCGTCTCATCACCAAGCTCAAAGACCTCATCCCCCGTCAACTGTACGATGTGGCGGTCCAAGCCGCGGCGGGCGGACGAATTATTTCACGCGCGAATGTCAAAGCCACGCGCAAAGACGTGTTGGCAAAATGCTACGGCGGCGACATCACGCGCAAGAAAAAATTGCTCGAGAAACAGAAGAAGGGCAAGAAACGCCTGAAGATGGTCGGCAATGTCGAAATCCCGCAAGACGCGTTCATGGCGGTGTTGAAATTGGATGAGGAATGAGGGAAGGCACGTACACAAGTAGACACGTAGACAAGTATACAAGTCTCACCCGTGTACATGTCTGCCTACCTGTTTACCTGTTTACCTATTTACCTGTCTACTTGTATACTTGTTTACTCAAAGGAACTATCCATGAAAGACGCAAAAAAATGGTTACCCGGCGCCATCATCAGCATCGGCTTGATCGCCGCGATACTCTACTTCGTTGACCTGCCCAAGATGGTGGATGCGCTTCGCAACGCGAATTATGTTTATTTCGGAATCGCGCTTGCAATTGGATTCGTGTGGATGGCAGTCCGCACTCAAGTGTGGAGAACCCTTCTACGCGACCGCGCCTCGTTCAGCGATGTCTTTTGGACAGTCGGCGAAGGATACTTATTAAATAACTTCCTCCCATTCCGCCTTGGCGAGATCGGTCGCGCGTTTTTACTTAGCCGCAAATCTTCGCTGACCTTCATGGAGATTCTTCCCACCATCGTCATCGAACGCACCATGGACTTGATCTACACCGCCATCATTTTTATTTCCGTGATTCCATTCGTCGTCGGCGCGGAGGGGAGCGGACGCACAGCCTACATCATGGGCGGCGTTGTGCTGGCTGGCTTCGCGCTGATGTTCATTCTGGCGCGCAACAATAAGTGGGCGCTCGCTCTTTTTCACAAACTCACCGCGCGGTTTCCGCGCTTGCAACAACTCGGCGGCAGTTTCCTCGAAGCATTCTTCTCCGGCTTGAGCGTGCTCACCGACGGCTGGCTCTTCGTCAAATTTTTATTTTGGATGACGCTTAACTGGTCGCTTGCCATCGTCGCCTACTACCTCATCATCCGCGCCTTCTTCCCGCAGGCAGATGCGATCTGGGCGATGTTCGGCTTGGGCATGGCGGCATTCGGCGGAGCCATCCCATCCGCGCCCGGCGCAGTGGGAACATTTGAAGGCGCGATCGTTTTTGCCCTGAAAATCCTGGGCGCCGACGAGTCCTCCGCTCTTGCCGCGGCGCTTGCCATGCGTTTGTATAACTACATCAACAGCATCGTCGTCGGGGTCATCGGTCTCTCGCGCGAAGGGCAGACGCTTTCAGGCGTCTATCAGGAACTGATGAACTTCAGAACTAAGCAAGGGAAAGCGGATGTCTCGTAATTACCTCATCACCGGCGGCGCGGGATTCATCGGTTCGAACTACGCGGGCAGGCTGATTCAACGCGGCGAGCGCGTCACCCTCTTCGACAATCTCTCGCGCGCGGGCGCGCCGCGCAACGTGAACTGGTTGAAGAGTCAGTTCGGGGAAACTGGATTCAGCCTCATCGTCGGAGATTTACGAAACGCAGACTTGCTAGCCGAATCCGCCACAGACGCGGATGTCATCGTTCATCTGGCGGGGCAGGTCGCGGTGACGACATCCGTGACGAACCCGCGCGACGATTTTGAATCCAACGCGCTGGGAACGTTCAACGCGCTCGAAGCCGCGCGCCTCTCGAAAAAGAATCCCATCTTTTTGTACGCCTCCACCAACAAAGTCTACGGCGGCATGGACGATGTGAAACTCGTCGAAGAATCGACGCGCTGGCTGTACAAAGATTTGGAACACGGCTGTTCCGAATCGCAGCCGCTCGATTTCCATTCGCCGTATGGGGTTTCAAAAGGATCGGGCGATCAATACGTCCGCGATTACGCGCGCATTTATGGTTTGCGTTCTGTCGTCTTTCGCCAGAGTTGTATTTATGGTCCGCGACAATTCGGAATCGAAGATCAGGGCTGGCTCGCGTGGATGATGATCGCGGCGGTGACGGGGCGCAAGCTCACGATTTACGGCGACGGCAAACAAGTGCGCGACGTTCTGCACGTGAATGACTTGCTCGACGCGTACGATGCCGCCATCGAAAAGATTGACGTTGCCAAAGGACAAATTTACAACGTCGGCGGCGGCAGACGCAACGTGATGGCGATCTGGGCGGAGTTCGGTCCCATTTTGGAAAAATTGCTCGGCAAAAAGATCGAAGTGGCGCGCGAGGACTGGCGCCCCGGCGACCAGAAAGTTTTCTACGCCGACTTACGCAAAGCCAAAAACGAACTCGGCTGGGAACCGAAGATTGATCTCGAAGAGGGGATGGAGTTGATGTTCGAATGGGTGAAGGCGAATAGGGAGTTGTTCTAAATTGAATTGCTTGATAGTTTGAGAGATTGATTGTCGGTTGTATAATCTGTACATAAGGTGTTATGCGGAATTGTGCCGTATAACATCCCAAATTGGGGAGTTATACAGCCTGTGGCTCTATATGCACTATTCAGGTTAATTAAAATTACCTTACAATATGTCACCCTGAGTAGTTTACCAACAAAATTTTGTCCAAGGAGTGGTATTCTGGGAGGATGAAAACGAGACCAGAAATCCGACTGCGAGCCGAGGAGCGCGAACAACTCCATAACCTTGTTCGAGCTGGCAAAAGTTCAGCGCGTGTCCAAACCCGAGCCCGCATTTTGTTGCTGGCGGCAGAACGGAGTGTGAGTAGTCGTGGCGGCAAAACACGACGGAGTAATTCAAACCAGACCATTGCCGAGGATCTCATGGTGAGCGCTCGCACGGTTTCACGCGTGCGGCAACGGTTTGTGGCTTCTGGGTTGGAAGCCGCTTTGTATGACCGAAGCAGAACCGGTCGACCGATTGAGATTGACGGAGAAGCGGAAGCCAAGTTAATCATGTTAGCCTGTTGTCAGCCACCGGAGGGTCGCAGTCATTGGACCTTGCAACTATTGGCTGATCGAATGGTAACGCTTGGGTTTACTGAGCATATCTCAGACACCTGGGTGTTGCAACTGCTAAAAAAAACAAATTGCGACCTTGGAGCATCAAAAGTTGGTGTATTCCCAAAGTCAGCACTCGCTTTATTGCCAAGATGGAAGATGTTTTGGCTGTCTACCACAGACCCTATGATCAGCAGTATCCGATGGTCTGCATGGATGAGAAAGGCAAAGAGTTGCGCTCCCAACGGGTTGACTGGCACACGCCTCCCGCAGGGGCAGAAGTTCTCCGTCAGGATTATGAATACAAGCGTGAAGGTAGCGCCAATCTCTGGTTGATGTGTGAGCCCTTGCGAGGCTGGCGACGGATCGCGGTCAGTCAAGATCGCACGGCGCGTACCTTCGCACAGCAACTCCGCCAGTTGGTCGATGAAGACTTTCCGCAGGCACACAAGATTATTTTGGTCAGCGACAACTTGAACATCCATGGCATTTGGTCTTTGTATGAAGCCTTTCAACCTGAAGAAGCCAGACGCATGGCCGCTAAGATTGAATGGCATTACACACCCGAACATGGCTCTTGGCTCAATATGGCAGAATTGGAACTGTCCGCTATGCAACGTCAATGCTTGAATCGCCGCTTCTCCAGTCTATCTTCGCTCAATCGAGCTTGCCAAGCCTGGGCAACTGCTCGCAATCGCGACGCCACAAAAATCAAGTGGCAGTTCTCGAATGCCGAGGCTCGCATTCGCTTGCATCGCCTGTATCCTCAACTTCTGGACAAAACTTAGTTGGTAAACTACTCAGCATGACATGATTGGTTTTGTCAAGCGACTTTGGTAAAGCCATACATCCCCCCACCGACCCGCTTGTCGCCTCGCCCCCGCCGTGATACACTCTTGATGTAATGTCCAAAAACCTCCTGCTCGTCACCGCCGATGCGAACTTTGCAAAGGTGCTTCACTTGGGGCTGGAGCGGGAAGGACACCGCCTTCACCCCGCCAAAACGAGGGGAGAAGTGGTCGTGCGGGCAGACGAGCACAACTGCGCGCTCGCCTTTCTGGACTTTGCCCTTGGAGAGCGCGCCATTCTGGAAACTGGATCAGCCCTGCGGGCGCTCAAACCGACCATCAAGCTGGTCCTGTTTTGTGATGAGGACACCCCGCCCGCGCTCGATTCGCTCCGCCCGTGGACGCTCCTCCGCAAGCCCTATTACCTACCGGATGTGTTGACCATGATCAACGAAAAATCCACCCCCGTCTTAACCCCTGTTCAAAATCGCCCCGCGCAAACGAGCGACCCTGCCCTCCCCTGGTTGCAGGATGTGACCAAAGCCGCGCAACACCTCACGCGCCTCACGCTTGAATCAGCCGCGCAAGCCGCGCTCATTACGCGCGGAAACGCAATGTGGGCATACGCCGGCGGGCTTTCACAAGACGCGGCAAACGAGATCGCCGTCACCGTCACCCGCCGCTGGGAAGGACAAAAAGGAAGCGACCTGTTGCGCTTCATCCGCCTCGAAGCCACCCGCGCCGAACACATGCTCTACGCCACGCGCCTCGCCGAGGACGTTGTGCTTGCCCTCGTGTTCGATGCCGAGACGCCGTTCAGCACCATCCGATCGCAGGCTGGCAAATTGGCAGACTCGCTGGCGCTTTCGGAGGCTGAGGCTGTGGAATCGCCTCCGATGCCGAGTCAGCCCGCCACGTCGTTCGAGGCGTCGACCCAATATCTGGATGAAGACGCGGAGGAGGAAATCCCCTCCATCGCGGATATTCTCTCTGATATCCCGTCCCCAACCCCCAAGCAAAAAGTGTACCCGGTCACGACAGACCTTCCGTTTGAAACCCGCCCATCCACGCCCGTAAAATCGAGACAATACAGCCGCGAGAGTTCGCCCGCCATGCGCGTGGATCAATTGCTCGCGTCGAATCAAAATTTGGAAGAGACGGTGGAGCGCGCGGCGCAGGATTTCAACGCGACTGTGCCTTCCAAATCGACTCCGCGCCCGCACACGCCGGTGCGACACCCCATGCCCGGCGAGTTGGATGAGACCCGCCCGCATTCGATCACCGAGGTGGCGAGCCGCGTGATGCTCGAACCGCTCACGCCCGGTTTGTATAACCTGCCATATGCCTGTTTGCTTTTGCCGCGC
Organism: uncultured Anaerolineales bacterium; assembly: GCA_949319575.1. Taxonomy (GTDB): domain Bacteria; phylum Chloroflexota; class Anaerolineae; order Anaerolineales; family Villigracilaceae; genus Defluviilinea. The sequence continues at coordinate 13,215 of CASGHD010000144.1, forward strand.
TTCAGTTCGCACTACCTGACCGGCGATATTTCGGAACGTCTATCGGAATGGTTGCCGCAAATTTGCATTGCCTTCGGCTGGCGGTTAGAGTATCTTGCCGTGCGCCCGGAATATATGCAGTGGGTGGTGAATGTGCCACCCTCCAGTTCGCCCGGCTACCTGATGCGCATCATGCGCCAGCAATTATCTGAAAAGGTGTTCACGGAATTTCCTCGTTTGAAGAAGGAAAATCCCTCTGGCGATTTTTGGGCGCCCGGTTATCTCATCATGGGCGGCACGCAACCGCATCCGCCGCAATTGGTGAAGAACTACATCCGCGATACTCGCACCCGCCAGGGATATTCCGAACCGCCGAGGAAATAATTGTCATTGCGAGGAGGCGTAGCCCGACGAAGCACTCTCCTCGCGCATAAGAGAAATTGTATAAGTCGAAATTGGAATTTGTGTTCTAAAAATGACAAGCGCAGAGTATAATCACTCTGCGTTTTGTTTTTACCTGATCGAAAAAAATATGTCATCCCTTCGGGATTTGGAATGTGGATCTGGCGATTCTAGAATCCTTCCATCCCTTCAGGATTGTTGCTCTGGTGAAAGAAGCGAGTTTAACATCAACCCAGTCTCCAATCTCTAGTCTCCAGTCTCTAATCTCCAGTCTCTAATTCTCCAATTCTCCAATTTTCATTCCTCCAATTACCAATTACTAATTACCAACATGCCCCCCACCCTCTATCTCATTGACGGACACGCGCTTGCTTATCGAATGTATTTTGCATTGACGGCTGTTGGCGGGAGTCAACGCTGGCAGACCTCGAAGGGCGAACCCACCGCAGGGATTTATGGATTCGCGCGCGAACTCCTTCGCATCCTCGAACAGGAGCAACCCGAATACCTCGCCGTTGCGTTCGACGTGGGCAAAACTTTTCGCGATGAAATTTTCCCCGCATACAAAGGGACGCGCGACAAAATGCCCGATGACTTGCGTCCACAAATTAAACGCATCCGCGAGATGGTGGACGCGTTCAACATTCCGCGCCTCGAACTCGAAGGCTACGAAGCGGACGATGTGCTTGGTTCGGTGGCGCGCATCGCGGCTGAACAGGGACTCGGCGTAAAAATTGTTACGGGTGACCGTGATCTTCTGCAACTCGTCAATAAACGCACATCGGTTTATCTCGCTGGCGATGATAAGACGTTCATCAAAGATGAAGATGTGGTCAAAAAGCTCGGCGTTCCGCCGAAACAAGTGGTGGATTACAAAGCGCTCGTCGGCGACAAATCGGACAATATCCCCGGCGTGGCGGGCGTGGGCGAAAAGACCGCGATTGCCCTGCTCGAAAAATATAAAACGCTGGATGGTATTTACAAAAATATCGAAAAGGTTGAGCCGCGTTGGAAGACAAAACTTGAAGCCAATAAAGAGAATGCCTATCTCAGTTACACGCTCGCGCAGATCAAAACGGATTTGAGTATCAAGCTAGATCTCGAACACGCGAAGGCGCGCGACTTGAACGTCCCTGCGATTCAAGCCTTTTTCACAGAACTGGAATTCCGCACGTTGTTGAAGACGCTGGAAAAATTGACGGGGCAATCCGCTTCGTCTGCGAGTGGGACAAGCGCCTACCCTCCACCCAGCGCGAATGCAAGTGGACAGATGTCCATGTTTGCGAATGAGCCGCAGGTCGTTGTCTCGCCGAAAATCCAAACGAACATCACCGTCAACGTCGTTGACACCGAGAAAAAATTAGACGATCTCGTCAAAGCCTTGAACAAGGCGAAGATTATTTCGTTCGATACTGAAACAACATCAACAGAAGAAATGCGCGCGGACATCGTCGGCATTTCATTGGCAATCAAAGAGGGCGAAGGATATTACATTCCCATCGGTCACAGCGCTGGGACAAATCTTCCCCTGAAAAAAGTTATCGCCGCGCTCGAAGCGCCGATGACGAATCCAAAAATCGGAAAGCTCGCGCACAACGCGAAATACGATTACATCGTGCTGGCGCAACATGGACTCGTCGTCTCGCCGCTCACCTTTGACACGATGCTGGCTGAATTCATCGTTGACCCGTCCTCGCGCAATCTCGGCTTGAAGAATCTCGCCTTCGTCAAACTCGGCGAGGAGATGACTCACATCGAAGAGTTGATCGGCAAAGGCAAGAAGCAGATCAGCATGGCAGACGTGGCGATTGAATCCGTTGCGCCGTACGCGGTGGCAGACGCGGAAAACACACTGCGCCTCATGCCGCTCGAAGAAAAAGAACTGAAACGGGTCAACGGCGAAAAACTGCTCGAAGAAATTGACATGCCGCTCACAGCCGTTCTCGCGGAGATGGAAATGACGGGCATCTCGCTCGATCTCCCATTCTTTGCTGAAATGGACAAGGAGTTAACGAAACGGCTTTCGCAAATCGAAAAGAAAGTTTACGACTCGGTCGGCAAGCCGTTCAACATCAACTCCACGCAACAACTTTCGGATGTGTTGTTCAAAACGCTCGCGCTCGAACCGCCCGATAAAAACAACAAAACCGCCAGCGGACATTACTCCACTGCGGCGGGCGTGCTGGATGAATTAAGCGGCAAGCATCCTGTGGTGGATTGGGTGTTGGAACAGCGCGAACTCTCGAAGATAAAATCAACGTACGTGGATGCGCTGCCCGTCGCTATCAACCCGAAGACGAATCGAGTCCACACCTCGTATTCGCAAATCGGCGCGGTGACGGGACGACTCTCCTCCAACAACCCAAATTTGCAGAACATCCCGATTCGCACCGAGACGGGACGCCGCGTCCGCAATGGATTCATCGCGGGCAAAGGGAATTGGTTGATCTCGGTGGATTACTCGCAGATCGAGTTACGCATCGTCGCGCACATGGCTCAGGACGAGGGCATGCTCGCCGCCTTCCGCGCCGACGAGGACATCCACGCCACCACAGCCGCGGCAATTTACAACGTCGCGCTCGACGCGGTGACCAAAGATATGCGTCGTCACGCGAAGGCGATCAACTTCGGTCTGATCTACGGCATGTCTGCATTTGGGTTGATGCGCGGCACCGACCTCACGCTGGCAGAGGCGGAAAATTTCGTCAAAGCCTATTTCACAAAATTCCCCGGCGTGAAAAAATATCTGGATGGCATCCGCAAGCAAGCCGCGAGTCAGGGGTATGTGGAAACACTTCTCGGTCGCCGACGATATTTCCCCGCGCTGCAAGGCAGGACCAATCCGCAGTTGAAAGCCCGCGAAGAACGCGAAGCCATCAACGCGCCGATTCAGGGAACCGCGGCAGACATCATGAAGATCGCCATGTTGAAAATCCCGCCCGCGTTGAAAAAAGCGAAGTTGAGCGGCAAGATGCTGCTGCAAGTCCACGATGAACTCGTGTTGGAATGTCCAAAAGACGAAGTGGAAAAAACGGCGAAGGTCGTCAAAGAAACGATGGCGGACGCGTATGAGTTGGACATCCCCCTCTCCACCGAAGCGAGGTATGGCGCGAATTGGGGCGAGATGAAAACGATATGAAGTAGGCCCTTTGGTAGGTCACGCTTGAAGCATGACCTACGTTATAATACGCGTCATGCCCGGAAACGAAGACATCTTCCAAAAAGCAATGAATGAGGGACATTCCTCTGCGTGGGATCAGGAGTGGCATAAAGCCGCGTCTGCCTATCGCAAAGCCCTGCAAGAAATGCCCGACCAGCCGAAGGCGTTGAACAGCCTCGGGCTGGCGTTATTCCAATTAGGCGAGTTCGATGAAGCGATGCAGATCTACAAGCGCGTGGCGCAGATCTCATCGCAAGACCCCGTGCCGATGGAAAAACTGGCGCAACTATTGGAACGCACCGGGCGCCTGAAGGAAGCCATCGAGGCATCCACTCGCGCCGCTGAACTGTTCCTCAACCAGCGCGATGTTGACAAAGCCATGGAAAACTGGGTGCGCGTCACTTCCCTGGACCCTGAAAATATCCTCGCCCATTCCCGCCTTGCATTGGCGCACGAAAAACTAGGGCACAAACCGCAGGCAGTGACCGAGTACGTGGCGGTTGCCAGCCTCGTCCAGCGCACCGGCAATGTGGAAAAAACCAACGAACTGGTCAACAAAGCCCTGCAAATCCTGCCCGATAGCGCCGATGCAAAACAGGCGCAGGCGCTTCTACGCTCGGGACAACTGCTCCCCAAACCCCTGCGCCCCAAAGGTGGGACGGGTCCCATCGCCATGGCGCAAGTGAAGCAGTTGGACAAGCGCAAGACAGAATCCGATTCCGAACTCGACCCTGTGGCTGAAGCGCGCCAGAAGTCGCTCACCCGCCTCGCGGAAATTCTCTTCGAATACACCACCGACGAATCCAACACCGTGCAGGCGAAACGCGGGTTACAGGCGCTTATGCGCGGCACCGGTCAACTTTCGATGCAATCCTCCGAACAGACCAAAGTGGTGTTGCACCTCGGCTCCGCCATCGACATGCAATCTAAGGGCAACGACGCCCAAGCCGCCGAGGAGCTGGAACACGCCCTCGAAGCGGGATTTAACCATCCCGCCCTGTATTTCAATTTGGGGTTACTCCGCTCGAAGATCGACCGGCATGAATCCGCGCTACGGAATTTACAAAACGCCGTCAAGCATGCCGAGTTCGGTCTGGGGGCGCGCTTGTTGATGGGACAGATCAACCAGAAAATGGGGCGCTTCGGTGCCGCCTCCATCGAATTCCTCGAAGCGTTGAAGATTGCCGACGGGCAGGTGGCTCCAGCCGAACAGGCAGATGAGATCCGCCAGATGTACGAGCCGCTCATCGAAGCGCAGGCGTCCGTCAAAGAAGAGGGAGTCCTGAACCGCTTGTGCGACAATATCAACGACATGTTGATGCGCAGGAACTGGCGCGAACACCTGAGCAAGGCGCGCGAAGAACTCCAACGCACCAACGAGAGCGATATGCCCCTGCCGCTGGCAGATATGCTCATGCAGGCGCAATCGAGCGCGGCGCTCGAAGTGATCAGCCATGTCCATCATCTGGCGCGCGCCGGTCAATTGCGCACCGCCATGGAGGAGGCGTACGGCGCGTTGGCGCACGCGCCCACCTACTTGCCGCTCCACATCCTGATGGGTGACCTGCTCGTGCGCCAGGAACACACACAGGAAGCGATCGCAAAATACATGACCGTGGCGCAGGCATACAGCGTGCGCGGCGAAACGGCGCAATCTGCCAAGATGTTGCAACGCGTGGTGCAACTTGCCCCCATGGATATGTCGGCGCGCTCGAGATTGATCGACCAACTCATCTCGCGCGGGCAGGTGGATGACGCCATCCGCGAGTACATCGAACTCGCCGATATCTACTACCGCCTCGCCGATCTCGACATGGCGCGTAAAACATTCACCACTGCCCTGCGCGTCGTCCAACAGCACAACGTCGACCGCTCATGGAACTTTCACATCCTGCAACGCATGGCGGATATCGACATGCAGAGACTTGATTGGAAGCAAGCCATACGCGTCTACGAACAGATCCGCACGCTTCGCCCCGACGATGAAGCGACGCGTAAAAGTCTGATCGATCTCAACTTTAAACTGGGTCAGCCCGCCCAGGCAAACGCGGAGATCGAAAGTTACCTTTCCTACTTGCAATCGAGTAACCGCGACGCGCAGATCGTCCCATTCATCGAAGAGGTGCTCAACGAACGCCCCAGCGATATGTTGGTGAAACGCGCGCTGGCGCAAGCCTATCAACAGGCGGGGCGCGTGGAGGATGCGGTGGCTCAACTTGACACCGTTGCCGATACATTGTTGAGTGTCGGCAAGAAAGAGGAGGCAATGATGATCGTGAATCAGATCCTCCTGCTCAACCCGCCGAATTCGGAGCAGTATCGTCAGCTTTTGAGTCAGATACAGCAGTGACTCCACCCCGCCCAGCAAATGAGGCGGGATTTTTTTCGCATCTTTCCCAATTTCAAATTGACTCTGCTCACTAGCCTCTCACACGCTGATGCTATAATCGCAAACCGTAGGGCGAGATGCTTCGCGTATCTCCCGCTATAAAACTCTCTTTTCTGGAGGGGCAAGAATGCCTCAAACCCAAAACCGCGCCGTGATGAAATGGCTGTACGCCTTTGCCTCCGTTGTGGCGTTCCTCATCGTCTTCGGCGGATTCGTCCGCCTCACCCGCTCCGGGCTTTCCATTGTGGAATGGAATCCCATCAGCGGGACGGTTCCCCCGCTCAGCCATTCCGCCTGGCAGGAGGAATTTGCCAAATACCAGCAAACGCCCGAATACATCAAAGTTAACACAGGGATGACGCTCGAAGAATATCAATACATTTTCTACATCGAGTGGATTCACCGCTTCATCGCGCGCTTTGCCGGGCTGGTCTACGCCATACCCGTTTTCTACTTCCTGTTCAAGAAAGCCATCCCGTGGAAGGAATTTGGCATCTATTTCGTGATGGGGATGCTCTTTATCTCGCAAGCCTTCGCAGGCTGGATCATGGTCGCCAGCGGGCTTGTTGACCGCCCGGAAGTGAGTCACTTCAACCTGACGATTCACCTCCTGCTCGCCTTGACCCTGTTCGGTCTCGCGGTGTGGACGATACTCGGGCACAAATACGGTTTTCACCCATCCGGCAAGAAAGCGCGCTGGTCTGCCCCATCGAAGTTCGCCTTGCTGTATTTCATCCTGCTGATCGCGCAGATCACCTACGGCGGCATGACCGCGGGACTCAAGGCTGGTCACGTTTCAAGCACATGGCCCCTCATGTTCGGCAAACTCATCCCGCCTAACCTGTTCAACCCGCTCATCAGCGTATTTGAAATGCCGCAGACCATCGTTTTCATCCATCGCTGGTTCGCCTTCGCCGTGCTGGTTGCCGCGTACTTCATGTACAACAAAGCGCGCAAACAGAACTATCACGTCGAAATCAAAAACGGACTCGCGCACCTCGTTGGCGCGATCGTTCTGCAAATCACGCTCGGCGTTCTCACGATCCTGTCGTATGTGAATATCGTCGTTGCCCTGCTCCATCAAGCCACCGCCATTGGGCTGTTCGCTCTCGGCGTATATTTCATCCACCGCTTCCGCGCATTGGATACAAAGGAAATCTAACATGAAAAAAATAACATGGATCGTTGCCGCCCTGCTGGTACTCATCCCCTCGATCTCGGCTCTTGCCAAAGGCGAATTCACCTACATCACCGTCAAGGGACCAGGCATCATGGGCGATCTGACCATCTCCAACCCGGCGCTAACAGAAAGCTTCATGGCGTTCGCCGATTTTTCGCAAGGTTCGATCGACGCTCCCGCTGACCCGGGCGAGGGATATCAAATCATCCGCTCTTATGTGGTAGACAACAAAGAAGCGCCATTCGATTTGCTCTATTACTATCCCTACACCGGCTTCGTATACTACGATGGCATCGCAAACGGTTCCTCCGAATACGACAAAAAGTGGTACACAGCCGACCCGTCGGCAAGACAACCGTTCCAATCCGCGCTCAAACAACGCGCCCTGCTAACGTGGCTTCCGCTGGTCGTGCTGGCTGTGATTCTGGTCGTGTTCTTTGTCGCATATCGGAAGAAAAGTAACCTCGCCTGATATAAAAAAACACCCTCTCCAGAAATCGAATCGGATTTCTGGAGAGGGTGAACAATGAAGCGGGGCTTTATCTCAACACAAACGTATCCGTCTTCTCATCGTACGCCAGAATATTCACCTTCCCCTGTTCAAAATGTACTTCGCCTGAAAACGCCAGGCGGTAATCATCCGAGTCATCCTTGATGAAAACCTCCACGAGGCGCGTTCCGGGGTCCACTTCGAGAAACTCAAGCGCGGCAATGCGGCCATTGCCGCTAATGCCGGTCGGCTTAAAGACATCCTCAAACTCGGTCTCGCCGTCAATGACGACGCGCACGCTCATCGGGAAATGCGTGCCGCCGAAGATCTTCTCCGGGTCGGCGCCTTCGGGCAGGGTGATGCCCTCGGGTATTTCAGAAAGTTCAACCTTGCCTTTCGCGTCCACTGCGATGCGCAAGGCAGATTCATCCGCCGCCGCCATTCCGGTACGCACATCCAGCGGCAAGGCTATCGCAAACAAGCCCAACAACAAAACTGTTCCGATCAACCCGCCAACAAGCGACGGCACAAGTTTGTTCCGCTGCTTGATCTCCGGCAGAATCGGTTGCGGCTTATTTTTCTGCCCCGCCTCGCTATGCAAAACATCGAGCAGTTTTTCCACAGGCTTCGGGTCGGTCGGGGTTGCCTCCAGCCAATGCAAACCTTCTCCCACTAACGCAGGACGAAGTTGCAGACGGTTCAGAATCGAATACGCGTCTTCGCGGTTCACGTTGTCGTAATAAGGAGACGACACAAGCGCCAAGTCTCGGACACCTTCATTTTGCAGGGACTTGACCCAATCGATATTGACCGCGCCGATGCTCGGCAAAACCGCCGTGATGACGCGCCCCGCATCCTTCGTCCCCCACTCTGTCACGCCGACTGCGGCTTTCTCTTCATTGACGTTTAACTTCGCAGGCAAGCCGCCGAGTGTTTGAGTCCGTTGGCTGGCAAACAACACAGTCACGGGATGACCATCTTTCATTTCGCGCTTCACCGCGCCCTTCACCACGCCGAAGACCTGCTCGCCGTTATAGCCGCCTTTCAGATCCAGCGCGTCCACCGGGCATGCGCCGACGCAGATCCCGCACGCCGTGCATTGACTCGCGTTGACCACCGCCAGTTTCGGGTAACCCGAATCGTCATTGCGTTCCACCATGCGGATCGCGTCATACGGGCAGTCGGTATAACACAACGTGCACCCCGTGCATTTCGCGTCTGTGACGATGGCGGGACCCTCGTCACGACCGGAGGCAAGCCACGGGAGGAAGAACAGGCTTCCCACGAGAAGGATCGCCAATCCCCAAAAGATGACGTTGCCCCACATATCCGTCAGAGGCAGGAGGATGAGATACAAACTGTCCACCGGCACCGACTCGACCATTCTGCCAAGATCGGCAGGCTGGTACGACATGGCGGGACGGATGAGCGAAAGCACGATCAGCCCGACCAACGCCTGAGCCGCCGCCCAGCGCGGAGTCCACCAGCGGGCGCGCGAGAGACGCAGGCTGTGAATGTTGATGAAGAAGAACGCAATGAGTGGAACAAACAAGTGCAGGAACAGGATGATCACAAAGTTTGAAAACGTGCGCGAGGCAAGGTCGATCGAGATGTACGTGAGACCGGAATAGCCCGCGATGTTTTCCATCATAAATTCGGTCATCCACTGGGCGCGCTCATCCCAGATCATCCAATACCCGAATGTGCCGGTCAACCACACCATCGCCAACATGATCCAGCCGCTCGTCCAAGCCAGCCAGCGCGGACCCCAGAAGCGGTCGCCGGTAAACATGCGGAACAAGTGCAAGAGGATGAGGATGATCATCGCGTCGGAGGCGTAGCGATGCACACTGCGGATCAACGAGCCGTACCATGTAGAACTAATCTTCGCCACCGTATCGTAAGCGACTTCCGCGCCGGGGCGATAGAAAAGTGTCAGGTACGCGCCGGTGGCGATCAACACAACCAACATAAAGATCGTCAGCGTGCCAAGATGTTGGAGCGGATTGAAATCCGATTTGGCGAAGCGGCTGACGACGCCCTCGACGGAGATCCAACCTTTTTCAAGCGCGCGTATGAAGCGCCGTTCAGTATAGAGTTTTTTTGTCATCGGTTCCTTATTCTCTATCAAGCGTTTTGAAATTCATGCGCCGGCGGTTCCGCCTGCTCGCCTTCAACCGCCAAGCCGTTCAACAACGGAAACTTATTCATCTTCATCGCATTCGACGTGACAAAGATACTGCTCGCCACCATCGCAAACGCGGAGAACACGGGCTGTAATAACCCAGCCATCGCCAGCCCCACGCCGACGAGATTGTACACCACAGCCCAGCCGAGGTTTTGCCGCACGCGTTTCATCGCCTCGCGCGACAGATCGAACAGCCAGGGGATCACGCGCAAATCGTCGCGCATCAACACAATGTCAGACGCGGAGCGGGCAACATCCGCGCCGTGATTCATCGCCAAGCCAACGGTCGCCGAGGCGAGCGCGGGTCCATCATTCATTCCGTCGCCGACCATCGCGGCATGATCGACGAGTCGTTTCATTTTTTCATCGGGCGTGAGCGCGGCTTGTACCGGGATTCCCAACACTTTTTGCCAGCGTTCGCCCGCGCTTTGCTCATCGCCGGTCAACACGCCGAGATTCAACCCGCGCGATTGCAATTGATCCAACATATCCTTCGATTCGACGCGGATGGTTTCATCGAGAGACAGGATGCCGCGCGCGCGTCCCTCCCACCCCGCGTAGACGACGACGCGCCCCGCTTCCTTCCACGCCTCAGCCTGGTCGCAGATTTCCTCCGGCATCTCCAACCCTTCAGCAGACATGAGACGGGCGGAGCCGATTGTAATTTGGCGCTTGGTACCTGGTAATTTTCCAATCACGCCAAACGCGGGAATAGCTTTGAACGATTCAGGCTTGATGAGTTCAATTTGATTCGCTTTGGCATACTCCACAATTGCCTTCGCCAGCGGGTGTTCGGATTCATTTTCGATGGAGGCAATGAGTTGGAGAAAATCAAATTCATTTAAACCGCCAGGCGCGCGAAGATCGCCAAGATTCCTGCCTTCCTTCGGCTCTCTCAGGGTGTCGCTTTCTACTTTCTTTTCAGAAACAGATTCTGAAAACGGCGCGACGAACACCTCCTGAATTTTCATCGGCAATTGAGTCAGCGTGCCTGTTTTATCGAAGAAGACCCGTTCCACTTTTGCCAGGCGTTCGAGCGCGGCAGTGCTTCGCAAGATCACTCCCGATTCAGCCGCGCGTTCGAGGGAAAGCCAGAGAGTTAACGGTGTGGCAAGCCCTAACGCGCACGGGCAGGCGATCAGCAACACGGAGAGCGCGACAATCAACCCCCTTTCCGCGCCGCCGATGTGACTCCAAACGAGGAACGCGATTGCGGCAAGAGTCAACGCGGCGGGCGTCATCCACGCGGAGAGTTTGTCCACCGTGCGTTCGAGCGGAGAACGCGCCCACAACGCCTCATGAAGCAGGCGTCCGATCTGACCGGCAGTGGTCGAGTCGCCGACAGCGGTGGCGATCACTTCAAAACTGCCGTCCAGGTTGATCGTCCCGGCTTTGACCGCATTGCCTTCGCGCTGAGTCACGGGCTTGGGTTCGCCGGTAAGCAGGGACTCATCCACATCGCCCTCCCCGGTCGCGATCAGCCCATCTGCTGGGAACCGCTCACCGGGTCGCACGCGGATGCGCATACCGGGCTTGAGATCGGCAACGCTTACTTCTTTATCCGCTTCGCTGGTAACAACCACGGCGGTCTCTGGAATTTGTTCGAGCAATTTCATCACCGCGCTGTTGCTCGATTTGTGCGCTTGCATTTCGAGCCAATGTCCTACCGAAACCAAGAAGATGAGCATGGTGGCGGTATCGAAATACAAGCCGCCATGACCGACGATCAAATTGCGGACGGATAAACCGAACGCCGAAAATGTTCCGATCATGATGAGCGTGTGGATGTTGGGTTGCCCGCGCAGGAGGCTCGCAAAGCCCGCGCGCAGGATCGGCAAACCGAGCAGGATCAACACTGGGATGCTTGTGACCATCATCATTACCTGGAAGAAATCCACAAGCGGTTGCGATTCGGGAGTCGCCCAGTTGAAAATTTCGCGCGCGTAAATCCCCGCGCCGACGATCATATCGTGCAAGACCATCACGCCGCCGATGAGCAGGCGGGTGAAAAACGCGTCTTCCTCATCGTAGGGTTTTTCGTCGGGGAGTGTGGCTCGGTAGCCGAGAGCGCGGATCCGCTTTTTGAGCGTTTTGGGATTGATGATCGCGCCATCGAACGTGATGTTCGTTTGCCCTTGAATGAAACTTGTCTCCGCGTTCACCACGCCCTTTGTGCGTTTGAGCTGTTCGCTGACCAGCCACGCGCACGAGGAGCACCACATCCCGCTCAGGCTGAGAGTGACATTCTCCACATTTTCACTGGTTGCGATTTGCGCCGCTGGTTGCGCCGGGGAATCAGCCAGCAACGCCGCCACTTCCCTGCATGAAGGACAGCAGAAAATATCTCCCTGCTCGTTCGTGAGCGGATGAAGGGTTGTTAATCCGCAGAGGGAGCAAGGGGAGAGGAGTTGCGTAGTTGGGTAGTTGGCTAGTTGCATTGTTACGTGATATGAGTTACGAGGTACGGGTTGCGAGTTACAAGTTACGTGTTTCCGTGTGTGTCTGTTTACCTGTCTACATTTTCTACCACAACATCAACTCGCCGATCATCAGGTGATCGATCCAGCCGATGACCGCGAGCCCGCGCATGGCGAATTGAAAGCCGAAGAGCATCATGACGATGGAGGCAAGTCCGCGCGACCAGGCGCGGGAAATGGACTTGGAGGCGAGCCACTTCACCGCGAATAAACTCGGGACGGTGGCGACGCCAAAGACAAGCATGTTGAGCGCGCCATAGACAGCCGATTTGGAAGCAATCGCAGTCACGAGCGCGGTGAGGACCAAGCCGCAAGGGAGGAGTCCCCACAGGAGGCCGAGCAGGTAAGAGGCCGGGAGCGAAGCGGTTTTGAAGGCGCGGATGGCGCGTCCCCAGCGTTGAGTCACAGGGGAAAATAAAAGTTCGGGCGAGGGGGTTAGCCCAATAAAGGCGGATGCCATGTAAAGCGCGACGATGGCGAAGAGGATGGAAAGCGCGGCTTGCAGTTTGTCGAGCGACCAGAGGGTTTGACCAAAGGCGCCGAACAGCAAGCCGAGAAACGAATATGTGGTGATGCGCCCGGCGTGGGCAAGAATCCACGCGAATTTATTTTGAAAAACGGGCTGGCGGTCAAAGAGAATCACAACGGCGCTGCACATCCCCACGCAGTGCCCAAGACTTCCGAGCAGACCTAATAACAATGAAGCCAACATTGTTTACCGCAAATGTACAAATATACACGAGAAAACTTCGGAGGTCTTGCGACCTCCGAAGTTTTTTGATTCAAACTATCGGATGAACCAGGTGCGCCCGAGGAGCCACCAATTTGTCAGATAGTAGACTGCGAACCAGACGAGGAAGGCAATGACCAGAACGAATGAGCCTTTTGGCTGGTTCTGTTTGCTTTCAAGATCGTGCTCGGTCAACTTGGTGGATTCAAGCACGGGGTTGTTGTCGCCGGAGACGAGGAGTAGTTTGCTGGCTTCGAGTCGCGGGCCGGTGAGGATGGAGGTCAGCACGATGGCGACATACATGATCCCACCGATGACCGCAATGATCGCGCCGATGCCAAAGATGGCAAGCGACAACTCAATGGTGCCGGGGACGACGCCGGAGAACGTGATGTCCCAGTTGCGGCGCGAAACGCCTTGCAAACCGCTGACGATCATGCCGAGGGATACGAGGAGCATACCTCCGCCGAATACATAGGGTTGCCAGACCGCCCACTTCTTGAGTTTGAGTTCCTTGCGGAAGATAAGCGGGATGATGTAGTAGGTGAAGCCCATGAAGGCGGTTGTCGTTCCAGATACCACAGTCGCGTGGAAGTGACCCGGCAAGCGCATGGTGTTGTGTACCAGCAGGTTGATCTGCTCGGTGCCGATGACTACACCGGTCACTCCGCCGATCCAGCCGAACATGACCATGGAGACGACCAGGGCGGCGAAGCCCGGTTCGCCCCATGGGGCGTTACGGAGCCAGCCGAATAAACCTTTGCGGTAGCCTTTGGCGCGCAACGCAACTTCCAACGCGGCAGGGATCGAGAATGCGTGCATCATCGAGCCAAGCACGGCAAGGTACATGGCATACGAAGTGTTGACCGCCTTCCATGAGAACGACAGACCCGGATCCACCAGCAGGTGGTGAGCCGAGCCGAGGTTGATGAAGAACAGGTACAAGACGAATGCGAGGCGCGAGAATTTCTCGTTGACCGGGCGAATCCCTACGGTGATTTGAGCGAGCGAATACCAGATGGAAATCATCGCGGCAAGGTTCACCTGCTGGGCGGGATGCCCGAAACCCCAGAAGAAGTTGCGATAAATGCCCGGGTCGAAGTTCGAAAGAATGCCCGCAGACCAGAGGAACGCCGGCACCACTGCCGCCGCGCCCTGAAGCAGGGTGTACGTTGCCAGGATCGCGGCAGTCATGAAGCCGAACGCCACCAGCGGCAATGAGCCTTCGAAGCGTTTTTCTCGTTTGGCAACCACGATATTAATAAAGAAAGTGATTACCGCGATCAACGCGCCAACCGCGAATAGGATGTAACTGAGGTAGAACAAGGGGCTGGCTTTGAGCGGCATGTAGGCGGTATATGCCACTGTGTTCCTCGGGTCGATCAATACGACGACATTCGCCATCAACCCGCCAACCGTCATGAGGATGAATGCAAACCACGCTGTTTTGGGCGCGGCATGACGCGCATTTAATAGCACGGTTGAGCCGAAGTGCAAGCCTGCGATCTCGAAGAACACCATCCAGGCGATGAGCATGTCGATGCCGTGGATGGTCAGCAGGCGGTAGAACCAGGTCGCATCCAGCAGATGAACCGCCTGCCAGCGCGTGAGAGCGATCAACAGCGCGGCGATACCGCCGATCGTCAGCGTGACGACCGCCATCACCGCATTGGCGATGATCAGCCGTTCCGCGTGCATATCCACTTTCAGGGTGAGGACCGGGCAGGTGCGATAATCGTCCTTCGAGTCCTTCGCCCAGGGAAATGTAGGGGCAAGAGTTGCCATTGCATTTTCTCCTATTTCACGATGATCTTGCCCACCATGGTGTGGTGACCAAGGAAACAATATTCATTGCAAACGATGGTGAACTCGCCGCTGGAGGTTGGCGTGATCGTTGCCACGTAGTCATAACCGGGCAACACTTCCAGGTTAATGTTCACCGGCTGGAGCGAAAACCCGTGCGCATAATCCATGGAGGAAATATGCAGGCGATATTCTTTGCCCTTTTCCAATTGTAGGATGGGGTACCACTGCCAGGCGCTGGCTCGCAAGTACACATCGCTACCGGGGGGCGGCGCAACTACCGGCACACTGTTCTCCTCCCCTACTTGATACTGGGCAACAAACTCGTTCACAGTGGCGGCGTACTGTTGCGGCGTGGTGCGATACGTCTCTGCGGGCACGTTTTGCTTGCCCATGTAATACCAGAGCGGCATCATCACGGTCAGAAAAATGCACCAGACGAGAGCCACCGTGAGCCACGTCTTCTCAAGGCGACCTAACGGCTTCCACCAATTTTGTTCAGGCGCTAACATGATTTAAATTCTCCTTTTGTGAAGTTTGGCTAGGGCGCCGGGGGAATGCTCAACAGGTTCGAAATCCCCCACACATTGTAGATCAATGTGCTGATGAGCAATGACGCTACAAACAAGATCCAGATATTATCGAATATCTTCTGACCCAACGATACAGGCTCGTTCTCTTGCTTTTCCTTCTTGGACATGGCATTCTCCTTTGGTGAATGTGCAACTTCCAAAGCCTAAAAATTTGCCCAATCATAGCATTGCGGGGAATAAAACAAATGTGAAGAATGTCACAGGATGTAGTATGACATTTATCAGTATTGGACAATATGGCTCTACTTATAAAAATTCGCCTCCCTCCGCAATGGACGCCTGATTCTCACCCTGGGATGTTTCCCCACCCCCGACAAAGAGACAATCGTCATGCCGCGCGGGTAACAATTGTCACTTTGACAATCCCGCTCAAATCTCATACAATTTATCCATATTCAATCCGGAGGTTAACGATAATGAAGAAGTTCGGTTTACTACTCTCACTACTTGTGGTCGCCACCATGATCCTGGCGGCCTGCGGCGGCGGCGGAAATTCTGAAGCAACAGCCACCTTGGAACCCGTACCGGCTGATTTCGCCGGCAAGACCAACCCGCTCGGAGCAGATGCGGCAACTGAAGGCGCAAAAGTGTTTCAAGTTAACTGCGAACCATGCCACGGCCCGCAGGGTCACGGCGATGGCCCCGCAGGCGCGGCGCTCGACCCCAAGCCGAAGAACCTGGGCGAGTTGCAAACGCGCGCCTCAGATGATTATCTGTTCTGGCGCGTAAACACCGGCAAGCCCGGCACCTCCATGGCGCCGTGGGCGGGCATTCTGACCGAGGAACAGATCTGGCAGGCGATCGCGTTCGTCCGCACTTTGAAGCCGTAACTGTTTATTCAACAAAAAAAGAGCGACGCTTTAACAGCGTCGCTCTTTTTTTATTTCCTGATCCGCGCATACATCGCGAAGCCGATCGTGCCGAACGCCAGCCCGGCAACGGAGGCTCCCCATGAAAAAAAATTCAAAACGAATGTCGATTCGAGAACGTGAATCACCATCAGAAACGGGAGGACAATGCCCGCCAGCATGAGAGTCACGCCAAACAAGAGGAGGAGTCCGGGATTTTTCATAAGGCTATCTTTGAACCGCGAAGAACGCAAAGTCCGCGAAGAATACTCTTGTTTCTCTTCGCGGTTAACCTATTGATACAACCAGCAAGCCACAAAATGATGCGGCTCGGGTTCAAAGTTAATCGGTTCCTGTTGGTCGCACAGCCCGGCAATCGCTTGAGCGCAACGCGGGTGGAAGCGGCATCCTTTCGGCGGGTTCACCAGGCTTGGCGGCTCGCCGGGCGGAACTTCTTTGAATGAATCGGCGTTGCGCGCGTCGGGGTCGGAGGTGGCGGCGAGTAACGCGCGCGTGTACGGATGCAGGGGGTTTTCGAGCAGGCGGCGCGTATCTGCTTTTTCGATGAGGTTCCCCGCATACATCACAAAAATACGCTGGGAAAAATATTTCACTGTCGAGAGATCGTGCGTGATGTAGATCACTGACAATCCATGCGACTCTTGCAAGGCATGCATCAACTTCAAGATTTCAACGCGCACCGAGGCATCCAGCATCGAAACAGGTTCGTCAGCCACGATCAACTTCGGTTCGCGCAACATCGCCCGGGCGATCACAATGCGCTGTTGTTGCCCGCCGCTGAGCATGTGCGGAAATTTCGGTAAAAAATCCTCCACAGGGTGAAGTTTCACTTCCGCCATTGCCTTGTGGATGCGCGATAACCGTTCTGCCCTGCTCCCCAACCCGCTGATGATGAGCGGCTCTTCCAAAATCGTTTGGACATTCATGAACGGAGGCAACGCGCCGTACGGATCCTGTTGCACATACCCGATCTTGAATCGATATTTCTGCAACCCGCGTCCTTTTAACTCTGAGAGATTTTCCCCATCAAAGATAATGCTCCCGCTGGTGGGAACATTCAACCCCAGGATAGTCTTCATCAGGCTGGACTTGCCGCATCCCGACTCACCGACAACTGCCACCGTTTCCCCTTCTGCCAGTTCAAAGCTGACGCCATCCACTGCTTTGACGTAGCCGGCGCGCCCAAAGCCGAACCGGCGCAATTCGTACCACACGCGCAGATCCAGCGCCGACAGCAATGGCTGAGGTTCGTGGATGTTTTGTGTGCTCATTATGACCTCTCGTAAGTCGGTGATCATTCAGTATCTCCCATGTTGTTGCGAGGAGCGCTTTTGCTCTTTGCGACGAAGCAATCTCCCAATCGAGTCGGAGATTGCTTCGTCGTCGCTTCGCGCCTCCTCGCAACGACATTTATTAGGCGTGCAACCAGCATTTGACGCTACGCCCATTCTTCACAAATACAGGCGGTTCTTCGGCGCATTTTTCAAAGCGGAACGGGCAACGCGCCGCGAAGCGGCATCCCGTTGGGGGGTTGATCAGGCTGGGCGGCTGACCGGTGATGAACATCGGGTCCGACTCGCTGCGCAGGCGCGGCACGCTCGCCATCAACATCTGCGAATACGGATGAAGCGGCGCAGGGAAGAAGTCGCGCGCGTGACCGGTTTCCACGATCTGTCCCGCGTACATGATGGCAACCTCGTCTGCGAGTTCGCTGGAGGTGGCAATATCGTGCGTGATCAGCATAAAGGATGTGCCAAGTTCATGCTTGATCCGTTTAAGCACATTCATGATGTTGGCTTGCGTCAGCAGGTCGAGGGCGGAGGTCGGCTCGTCGAGGACGATCAGGCTAGGGCTGGTGACAAGCGCCATGGCGAGCGCGACGCGTTGACGCATCCCGCCGCTCAACTCGAAGGGATAGCGGCTGACAAAATCCTGCGGCACGCCCACATGCTGGAACATTTTTTGCACGAGTCGCGTGGCTTCGGCTTTGCCCAGCCCTAAATGAATGATGGCTGGCTCGGCTACCTGTTCGCCAACGCGGATGACCGGGTTGAGGGCATTCATCGCCGCTTGCGGCACCAGCGAGATGCCCAGCCAGCGCACATTTTTGCGGAATTCTTCGTCGTCGAATTTCATCACATCGGCGCCTTGCAAGAACACCCTGCCGTCGTATTTATCCACGTTGCGCGGAAGGAGCCGGAGCATGGCTTTCGCCAGCGAACTCTTGCCGCAACCCGATTCGCCGAGGATGACGACCGCGCGATTCGAGTCGAGCGTGAAGTTGACGCCGTCCACGGCTTGCACTGTGCCGCCGCGCGTTTTGAAATGCAGTTCGAGTTTCTCGATCTGAAGCAGTTTGGGCGATGCGGGCGGGTTCATGCGTCCCTCAATTTGGGGTTGAAGATACGATCGAGGGCAAAGCCCAGCATGGCAAAACCCAGACCGGTGATCATGAGCAGAACGGTCGGTTCTAAAATCCAATAGTAATAGCCGCGATACAACGCGCCGTTCATATTGGCATCCTGGATGATCTTGCCCCAGGTGGGTAACACCGGGTCGCCCAAGCCCAGCACCGCCAGCGAGGCTTCGAGGAAAACGAAGGCTGGCACCGATGAAACCAGCCCGGGGATGAGCAATGGGATCATGCGCGGAATCAAGTAAAAGAATACGATGCGCGTTCCATTCGCCCCATAGGCGCGCGCCGCCTCGATGTACATGGATTCTTTGACTTGAAGAAAGATCGAGCGAAATCCTTTAATCGCCCCAGTAAAAATACTCAGGGCAATGGTCGCGCCGAGAATCACCCACAGACTGCGCGAATAAAATGTGCCGATCATAATCAGAATGGACAGGAACGGGAGTACCAGGTTTACTTCAGTGATGCGCTGGATCAATTCATCGATCCAGCCTGAATACCATGTGCCGAGAGCGGCGATGATCATCGTCAACACCGAGGAACCGAGCGAGGCGATCAAGCCAAACGTCAACGCGACGGGAGCGCCCCACAGCAAGGGAATCATGAGATCGCGGCGCGCCTGGTCGGTCCCTGCCAGCCCGTAGACTTGACCGTGAAAGACGAATTCGGCGCCGATGCGCGAATCAGGCTCAAAGGTTGCGCCGGTGATGAGGAGCCGATACTGCCCCCTGATAAGCGAGCCAGTTTCAGGGTCCGAAAAGAGAGCGGCGATATTATCGTCCGTTTTGAGGCGGGCTTTGAGTTTTTCATCCTGAGCGAAACGATACGTAAATTCCTTGCCGATCGCCATGTTTGCGATCCGCACAGATCGCCCGTCAGGCGTAAGCCACTCAAGCGAGATGAACGGCTGTTTCTCGGCGTACGCGGAGGTGAAATACAGGAGCATGTCCTGCGGGTACGTGTCGTACTTGAAATCGAATGCATAGTTGGCAAGCAGTGTGCCTGTGCCTTCCGCGCCGGGCGTGAACTCGCTGGGCAGGCTTCCATCACCGGTGTTAACCGCAAACGATTCAGCATATTTTTCGGACGAGAAATAATTGATCCAGGCGGGCGCGGCGAACTTCGGGTTTTGATACCAGACCTCCTCCCCTCCGCGCCACAGGCGGATCGCTTCGTGATAGGGAATCTTCAGCATGGCATACGCCGCCAGCAACACAAGCAGAAAGATGACGAACGACCCAAATACAGCGGAGGGGTAATAAAAAAACTTTTGAATCGAATTTTTTAGCGTAGCCATATCAACTCCCGACCTTTACGCGCGGGTCAACGAGGGAGTAGGTGAAATCGAGCAAAAACACGGTCATGGCAAGTAGATAGGCATAAATGATCGTGGAGCCGACAATGATGGGAATGTCATATAACCCAATTGCCTGAAACAACGCGCGACCCAACCCAGGCCAGAGGAACACGGTTTCGGTGATCGTCGCGCCCGTCCATAATGTGATGATGAGCAGGGCAAAATTGGTGATGATGTTGGGAAGCGTGGGACGCAGAATATACTTCCGCTCCACATCGCGGGTGGGCAAGCCTTTTGCCTTTGCCATGTCCACGTAATCTTCACTGGAATATATAAGGAAGAATGTGCGGTAGTTGTAAATGCTGAGGAAAAACGAACTAAGCACCAGAGATAACGTGGGGAGGATCAAGTGCTTGAGCAGGCTGAGGGAATAATCGACCGGGTTGGAAGGCGGCGGGGAATCCACCATGCCGCCGAATGGCAATACCTTCAATATTGCGGCAAAGATCAGAATGAGAAAGATGCCATAAAACCACGGCGGCGCCGCGGAGGTTGGCGACAAGGTAACAACGAGTTTGTCCCAAAAATTTCCATACTGGCGGGAAAGGTTCAGCGCAAGCAGGATGCTGGAAAAAAACAGGAATAATTGCGAGATGCCCATCAACAGCAATGTGGCTGGCAGGCGTTCGAGCAGGATAAGGCGCACTTGTTTCGAGCCTGAGTCGCTGGTCATGTTAATGGCGCGCCCGAGGTTCAAAGTCAGCGCGTTCGCGAGATAGCGCGCATTCCGCACAGCGATGGGCACATCCAAGCCCATGCGTTTTTCTTCCGAGGCGATCTTGTCTTTAATCAATTGCTGGCGGACTTCGAGTTCCATGGCTTGTCCTGCGGGACTGTTGATGATGGCTTGCGTCACGCGGTCTCGAATTTCGCCGCGCATGATCTCATCCACATACCCGCCCATGTTGGCAATGATGATCGTGAGGTAAATGCCAATGATGACGGTTACGAACAAGGTCAACAAGCGCGCAATGGAATATCTCAAGATGCGGAGCAACGAGTCGTAGCGCGTCGATTTTTTAGCAACCGGCGATTCGGTTGTGGGTTGGGTTATCACTGCCATGCATACCTCACTCGCTTCCTTGCAGAGGAACGCGCAGGGACAACCATCTGTCCCTGCGCGTTTTCATTCTGCGAATCCTACGGAACTGCCACAAAATCAAACGATGTGAACGATGGGATCGCCACAGGAATCGGAACCACTGCCACTTCGAGCCTGGCTGAGCCGGTGGGAAGTTTTTTCGTTTCCTCCGCGCTCAACGCGACTTGATATTGACCATCCGCCACCGCTGTCGCGTCGCCCACCGACACCACCGCGCCGGTCGCATCGTACAGGATGTATTTCACCCGCGCGATATCGGAAAGCAGATACGGTTCGTCTTTGAAATTGATCGTGACGTCGAACATCGCTTCTGCGCCCGATTTGACCTGCCCCGGCCCATCCAACAGAGTCGTCGCCAGTTTTGGCTCGCTGAATTGAGACCAACGATCGGCAAGATCGGGGAAATCGGCGAAATGCTTGAGGACAACCGATTTTTCCGTAGTGAAGGCTTGGTCGAGATAATAGGGACCCGTTCCAACCATGTAATGACCGTGATCCGCAACCCATTGCTTGAGGTTGGCGTATCTGAGATCGGCTTCCTCTTTGGTCACAAACTGGCTCATGGTCGCGGCATACGGGATATGCGACTCAGTCGCCGCTTGATCGAGATACTTGCCGAGAACCTCGAGGCTTGGTCCGCCCACCCAGTTGGTTTGTTCCACTTCGAGCGCGCCGGCTTTATCCTCCGAATACGCCAATTCGCCGTTCACTTCTGCCAGGTTAGATACTGCCAGCACGGGCCAACTATTCTCATAGCCCAAGCCGTACAGGTCCTGGGGCCACAGAGTCAGGATGTTGAGTTCCGCATTCGTGTTGTATGTGTCGGAATACGCTTCGATGGTCAGCGGGTCGGTGGAAACGATACGATACCCTTTGAATGCCGAGAGCGTGGCGTTGATGCTCAATGCCAGGGCTTCATCGTACATTTTGCTTTCCGTTTTACCGGGATCGAAACTAAGGATCATGTTCATCACAAAATCGCCCGCAGAAAGCGGACTGCCATCGTGCCATTTCACCGTTTCGAATAAATCATCGGGATAAACCACAAGACTCTTCACATTGGCTGTGAGACCGTCAGGATACTTCTCGCCAACTGTAATGAAGCGTTGTTCGGTCGCGTCCCAATCGATCCACGCGTCTGCGGGAACATCCACCTGGGGCGCGGCGGTCACGGTTAACCAATCGAGACTCTGGTTGATCGGCAAGCCTTCCTTATAAGTCAATTCGGCGCTGGCAATACGCTGAGGATACGCCAAGCCTGTATAAGGATCAGCCATCAAGCCCCCGCCGCCGGTGATATTGGAACTGCCCTGTGTGGTCATACGAACGACAAAACCGTCCCAGATCCAGTTACTGCCGGCAACCGAATTCCACGGCTCGGTGAACAGATCGTTCGTGCCGATCTTCAACGTGCCGCCTTCCTGATCCTTGAAGCGCAGGTTGTACGGACCGACATTCGTCGATTCGGGGCCTGTGGCAAGATCGAACGTCACTTGCACGTTGTTGGCATACGGGGCGTATGTTTTCTGATCGATGACCCACACGAACAGCGAATCTTCCAGCGAAAGTTCGAGGGCGCGCGCCATCATGGCATCTCGTTCTTCCTTTGAAGAGTAATTGCCCTGGGCGAGATCGTCGCCCAGCTTTTGGAATTCGGGATCGGAGACATTCGAAACATACGGCTCGCTTGCCTGCGTGCTGGTGTTCAAGTAACTCTGCTGGATGTTGCCGCTCTCGTCGCGCAACGAACCCAAACCGGAAACACCGTAACCCGCGGTATACAAATTCCATTGACCGTCCGCCGCCACAGTCCCCTGCCAGATCGGGAAGGCTTCAGAAGCGGTCTTATACTGTCGGTCCACGGTAAAACCGAGGCTTTCGAGTTGATTGGACACGTAATCGCCCATTGGCTGTCGCGTGCCGTCGCCATCGGAACGGATGAGGAAAGTCAACACGACCGGCGCGCCGTTGAATTGCCACTTGCCGTCCGCGCCGAGTTCGGCGCCCATGGCGGGCATTTCGGCGTCAATCGCTTCCCTGGCGCGCTCCGCATTGAAGGCATACTTGCTTTCAAGAGCGCGGGCGGTATCGATCAGGTTGGTGTATTCCACCAACTCGGTGGTGATCGGCAAAAGTCGAGGCAGTGAACCGCCGGCATAAATTTCCTGATTCACATAGTTGCGGTCGATCAGCCAATTCAACGCTTCGCGGATCTTGCGGTTCGAAAACGGATTCAACACAGCCGTATCCTCGAACACCGCCGGGTTCAAGCTGATCCCGTAATACCCGCCGAGCGATTGCGTGCTGGACAGACCCGATTCCTGAATCGCCGGGTACACATCCGAAGCAAGATTGAACGAGAAGAAATCGATCGCGCCCGCCTGGATCTGCGAAATGGCAGAATCGCCAGCAACGACCGAAACAACAATTTCATCCAGCCAGCCGCCGTGGCGCGTGGTGGCAGGCGCTGTGGATTCTTCGGTTGCGGCAGGGGCTTCGGTTGCCGCTGGCGCTTCGGTTTCCACAATAGGCGCTTCAGTCTGTGTTGCCTGTTGAGGGGCGCATGCGGCAAGCACAATGCTCAACATCATGAGCAGGCTGAAGATTTGAAATACTTTATTTTTTTTCATACTCTTCTCTCCTAAAAAATTTGGTGAAGCTGAAGACGTGGAAGCAACACAGGCGATCTTCTCGAGCCACCTCCTTTGGAAATAAAGCGAGCGAGGCGGAAACCCAGTTGCGTAGACCGGGGTCCCGCCCAACGCCGACGGATTGCCTTCTTGTGAGGAGATCGTTGAAAGCAAAGCAGATTAGCATGACTAACCTGCGCCCATCATACCTACCGCAGGAAATTCAAGCATCCGCCTTGAAGCGTGTTTCGCACCCACAGGATGGATGGTTTGGATACCCTCCGGAAGGGCATCGCGCGTAGTATTCCGCCCTCACGCCCCATCTGGAAAAACCCCTCCTCGGAGGGATATGGCGCTATGTGTCCAGCCGAATAAAATCAGGGTCATTACTATACTTAATACGGGTCTATAATTACCAACATGAGCAGGATTTGGACGAAACGATTCGGTTTCATCATCGGGAGTCTATTGCTTCTCGCGCAGGCTTCCTGCGCCGGGACAGCAACGCCTCAAGCCGCGCCCCAAACTGCATCGCCTGCGACCAGCCTCCCCGTCCGACCGAACCGCCTCTCCCCCGCCGACCTGCCCGAAATCTGCAACTGTGTCCCGCGCTTCGATACGCTCGGCATCGAGCAGGGACTCTCGCAAAGCTCCGGGCGGGTTATCTTTCAAGATCGTCAGGGATTTCTCTGGATCGGCACCGAGGATGGATTAAATCGTTACAACGGGTACAACTTCACCACGTTCAAGCGCGACCCCGGCAACCTCAACAGCATCAGCGACGGTTGGATCAACGATATTGTCGAAGACCACGACGGATATCTTTGGATCGGCACGCGCCTGGGCGGGTTGAACCGGTACGATCCGCGCACCGGCGCGTTTACTCATTTTCAACACGCGGAGAAAGAGACCGACAGCCTGGCAGACGATCATGTGACTGCGTTGCTCATCGACAACGAAAATCAACTGTGGGTTGGCACTTTGAGCGGGTTGGATCGATTCGACCAGGATACGCAAACTTTTCGTCACATCCCGTACATTGTTCCTCAACCCAGCGCAGACGATGACCTGATCGTCACCCCGGAACTTGATTCGGCCGCAGAAAAGAACCAGGATGAAGCGAAGCCGGTGGTGAGGTCTAAAAAACTGAGCAGTAGGAACATCAGCGCATTACATCAAGATTCGGAAGGGCGCATCTGGATCGGAACCCTCGATGGCGGTCTGAATGTGTTAGACCTGTCCTCGGAAGTTTTTACCCACTATTTTCCGGCGCCGGATTACCCCGGCAGTATCAGTAGCAGTCGCGTCACCTCCATCGCGGAGGGGCTGGATGGCGATCTGTGGATCGGCACACAAACCGGGTTGAATGTCTTCGACCCGGTGGAGGAGACGTTCACACCCTTTATGCACGCTAAGGATGATCCGCAGTCGATTGTGAGCGATTCCATTAATACCCTGCGAACCGACGGCTCGGGAAATCTATGGATCGGCACATCTGAGGGACTGGATCGGATGAGCGAAGACCGCTCCCATTTCATCCATTATAAAAATGACCCGACCTTTCAACGGAGCATAAGCAGTAATCACATCCTCTCCATCTATGAAGACCGGGGAGGCGTGCTGTGGTTTGGGACTCACGGAGGGGGGATCAATCGCTACGACCGGGAACGCGATAAGTTCGCCTACTTCCGCCACGACCCGGACAATGCAAACAGCCTGAGCGGAAATTTCATCTTTCCCATTTCTGTGGATGCTGAAGGCTATGCCTGGATCGGCACGTCTGACACCGGGTTGAACCGTTTTCAGTGGAAAACAGGCGCAAATAAGAAATACACTAACAACCCGCAAAACCCGGACAGCATCAGTTCCGATACGATCATCTCGATCTTTCAGGATAGCGATGGCATCCTCTGGGTTGGCACCACCAACGGGCTGGACCGATACAACCCGGCGCTGAACTCTTTTACACACTACCGCCGCGACCCAACCAACCCGGAGAGCATCAGCGCCAACTTTGTGTACGCCATTTTCGAAGACAGCCGCAAACAACTTTGGGTGGGCACTTTCGTCGGGCTGGACCGCTTCGATAAAACCACCGGCGAATTCACGCATTTCCGCTCGGACCCTGCCGACGAATCCACATTGAGCGGCACGAAGCCGCTCGCCATCGCCGAGGATAGCCGGGGCTATCTCTGGATCGGCACCGCGGAAGCCGGCCTTAACCGCATGGACCCGGTCACCAACGAGGTAAAACGGTATCAGCACAAACCCACCGACCCAGCAAGCCTGAGCGGAGATTCCATCCTTTCCATTTACCTGGACTCGAAAGGCAGGTTATGGATCGGCACCGCCGGAACGGGGTTAAACCTATATCACCCGGAAACCGATTCGTTCACCCATTATGTAGAAAAAGACGGACTGCCCAACGGGTCTGTATATGGCATCCTTGAAGATGAAGATGGTCGCCTGTGGATGAGCACCAATTACGGCATCGCCCGCTTCGACCCGGATACCGAAACCTTTCGCAATTACGATCGCGGCGACGGGTTGCAGAGCAATGAGTTTAATTCCAACGCGTTTGCAAAAGGAAAAGACGGCGAATTTTATTTCGGAGGAATCGATGGCTTGACGGTCTTCCGCCCTCTCGAAATCACCGATAGCGCATACCCGCCGCAAATCACCCTAATCTCGCTCGACCAGGAGGGACAGTCACTAGCGAGCGACTCAAGCGTGGAAACGTTGCGCGAGATCACCATTGCCTATCCCCAGAATTCGTTCGAGTTTGAATTTGCCGCCCTGAGCTTCAACCAACCCGGTAAAAATCAATACGCCTACACCATCGAGGGCTTCGATACCAACTGGCACTTCATCGGCACCCGGCGAAATGGGCGCTATACCAACCTGCCTGGGGGAACCTATACCCTTCTATTAAACGCATCAAACAGCGACGGGGTATGGAGCGACACGCCCACCCGCATTACGTTGACGGTCATCCCGCCGCTCTGGCAAACGGTTTGGTTTCGCGCTTTTATCGCGGTATGCGCGGTGGTCGTAGTCGCAGGCGGGGTGCGCTTGCGCACAAAATCAATACAAGATAGAAACCGCGCTCTTGAGCGGCTCGTAAAAGAACGAACCTTCGCGCTTGAAAACAGAAACCGCGAAATAGAAGCGCTCTACCAGGCAGACGAGCGCATCCTGCGCAACGTCAGTTTGAATCAAGTCTTCCAAACGCTGGTCGATGTGGCAGTGGATATGCTCAACGCCGATCGAAGCGTGGTCTTTGCCTGGGATGAAAAGCGAACCCGCGTGGTTCCGCGCGTCAGCCGAGGCTTCGCGCCGGAAACGCTCCAAATCCTTGAATTTGAAAAGGGCGAAGGAGTTATTGGCGAGGTGCTTGAGACCGCGCAACCGGTCATCGTGCGACAGGTCGAGTTAAACGAATTTCAACCGAATATCCGCCAGGCGCTGATCGCCGAAGGCATTCGCTCATTTGCGCTGATCCCCATCATGGTCGATCGGAAAATCGTCGGCGTATTCAACGTCGGTTTCACCACGCCCAACCTGATCGGCGACGATATCACCCGCCTATTCTCCGCAATCACCCAGCGGGCATCCATCTCGATCGCCAACATGGAACTCTTCGAACAGACCAAAGACCTGGCGGTAATGGAAGAACGCAACCGCCTCGCCCGCGACCTGCACGATTCGGCAAAGCAGAAGGCATTTGCCGCGCTTGCCCAATTGGGAACCGTCCGCAGTCGTTTGAACGGCAACGGCGACCTGGTCTCCATGCACCTTAGCGAAGCGGAAAATCTCGTCAGTGACGTGATTCAGGAATTAACCTTCCTCGTGCAGGAGATCTACCCGATCGCGCTACAGGAAAAGGGATTACCCGCCGCCCTACGCGACTATATCTACGAATGGGAAAACCGCAACGACACCACCATACAGTTGGTCAACCGTGGCGAGCGTCGCCTCCCCCTCGACATGGAGCAGGCGCTCTACCGCGTGGCACAGGAGGCGCTCGCAAACGTGGCGCGACACAGCAACGCCCGCCGCATGGATATTTCCCTTGTCTACAATCACGACACGGTACAACTCACCCTCGCCGACGACGGTTGCGGTTTCGACCTGGAAAAAAAATCATACGGCATGGGGCTGCGCTCCATCCGCGACCGCGTGAGCAGCATTCACGGAACGGTACAAATCCAAAGCGCGCCGGGGCACGGAACAAGAATCCTGGTACAGGCGCCAATCAAAAATTGAGAAGGAAGCGACTATGGCACAAAATAATCAAAACAACCGAATCAGCGTCATCATTGTGGACGATCACGAAGTCGTGCGGAACGGAATCCGATCCTACATCGAAACCGTAAAGGAATTCCAGGTGGTCGGTGAAGCCGCCTCCGGAGAAGCCGCTCTGAAACTGGTTTCGGATTACATCCCCGATATTGTGTTGCTCGACCTCATCATGCCGGGCATGGATGGGGTCGAGACCACGCGGCGCATCAAACAGATCAGCCCGCGCACGCAAGTGGTGGTGCTCACTTCGTATCATGAGGATGCGCATATTTTCCCGGCGTTGAAAGCGGGCGCGATCTCGTATATTTTGAAAGATATGAAAATGGAAAAACTGGTCGAGGCATTGCATCGCGCCGCGCAAAAAGAGGTGACGCTTCATCCGCTCGTTGCCGCGCGGGTCCTGCAAAACATCCGCAGTGAAGACGGCGAGGAGCAACCGCTATTCACCGAACTCACCGAACGCGAGCTGGATGTCCTGCGCCTGATCGCCAACGGCATGACCAACAGCCAGATCGCCGAAAAACTCGTCATCAGCGAGAACACCGTCAAGGGACACGTCAGCAACATCCTCAGCAAACTGCATCTCGCAGACCGAACGCAGGTGGCTGTCTACGCCTGGCAGAAGGGTCTGGTTCGGAGATAAAACCTATTGAAACGCCAAGAACGCGAAGACCGTCAAGATTTTTTCTTGACGGTCTTTTATTGATTGCTT
Organism: uncultured Anaerolineales bacterium; assembly: GCA_949319575.1. Classification (GTDB taxonomy): domain Bacteria; phylum Chloroflexota; class Anaerolineae; order Anaerolineales; family Villigracilaceae; genus Defluviilinea. Next base: position 41,994 of record CASGHD010000144.1, read on the forward strand.
TGCATTCTGAGCGAACTTAGCGGTTGGTTTCTCAAAGCCTCCAATACTCACCCCCGCCGCCCTCGCGCTTCATCAACCCCGCGCCAACAAGCTCGCGCCGCAAAGTTGCGGTATCTTCGTGATAGCCCGAGAGAATCTCGTTGACGCGCTTCTCGCTGTATCGCTTCCCCTGATCAAACGACTTCGCCACATATCGCAAGATCGCGTCGAACTTCTTGCGTTGCGATGGAAATGCCTTCAACGTCCCATCGCGGCGCGAATAATCTTTGAGCACCTTGTTATCATACGCGTCCGCATCCACATCCGCGACCACCGTCGAAAGCTCGGCTTGCGAGAACATGTTCCGTGATTTCGCCTCCAGCGTCTTTCGATCCAATTGATACACAGTGTAATAACTCTCGGCGCGCGAAGTGACCAATCCCGCCTCGGCGAGTTTCGACAAGTGATGCGACACCGTAGAGGGTTTGAGATTCAACAACGCGGCAAGTTCCTCCACGCTGTATGATTTTTCCGCAAGCAGGCCGACGATCTTGAGGCGGTTCGCGTCGGCTAATGCTTTAAAGAAGGTAACGAGTTCTTCGCTCATAGTTTCCTCGCCTGGCGGATCAAGCCTCGCGAATCCTTTCATTGAGGTTATAGCCGCGTTCGCCAAACGGTTGCAGTTTCTCCAGCCAGACCATCTCCAATAAGGTTAGTTCCTCCTCCAGGTTGAAGTTTGGGTCGTCCTTCTGTTTCACTTCTTCCAAAATTTCGAAGGTGAATTTTTCAGCGCCCAGTTCATTCCAATCTTGTTGGAGAGCCTTGTTCGTATGACTACCTATCTTGAGCATAAATCCATGCCGGTTCAGTGGTCCTTCCAAATTCAAACTACTGCCAAGCAGAACTTTTCCATTCGCAAGGTTCATCACCTGATAAACGCCAGCCGGTTTGACGCGCTCCGCGTATTCGCGATGAAGTTCTCGCCTTGATTTCTTATTGTCCATCTTTAACTCTCCAATAGTTCGACCCGTCACTTTCACGCGCCAACATGCCGCGATCCACAAACGCGCGGCGGAGCGAGGCAACATCCACGTGAAAGCGGCGCAGGATGGTGTTGACTTCCTTCTCTGTGTAAATCACATCGAAAGCGAATGTGTCCAAGACATAATTCAAAATGACCAGGAGTTTCTTGCCCTCCAACGGAATTTGCTTAATCGTGCCATCCGCGTTGAGAAACGACTTCAAGACGGCGCGCGCGCTTAATTCCCGATCTTCTTCCGGAACATACGCCGGGCGTTTCCCCTCAAATTGACTACGCGCCAGCGACTCGATTGCCTCTTCATCCAGTTCATAGGCTCCATCCGCTTCGTGAACAACGCCTGAAGCTGTCAACTGCTCCAGATGCCGATTCACCTCCGAGGGGTAAACACCCAGAGACTCGGCGATCTCTGCCGCGCTTTTCGAACCCATGCTCAACAGACCTACGACTCGCAAACGGTCGGCGGAGGCTAGGGCTTTGACAAAGGATAGAACATCGGAGTTTGCGTCCATTTTTACGCTCAATCTAATTCGATCTATATCGAATTAGATTTTAACGGCGTTTTCACCGGCGTCAAGTGGAATTTGTCTGATGTTAGGGCAAAGTAGAAATGTCCCTTTTGAGCAAAGTTAAAATGTCCCCTTCGGAGGACAGGCAACTTGGAGACATTACTAGAAATGAGCGCGAAAGAAATCAATCGGTTGGAAGTGCTGCAACGGCTGGACAAGAAA
>CASGHD010000145.1 GCA_949319575.1 uncultured Anaerolineales bacterium
GGTCGTAATATTCACCACGAACCGTACATCTAAAGACAAACTTGACCTGCTCCGTTCGCAGGGCGCGGAGGTGTTCGTCCATGCCGGCGGGCGCGTGGATCTGGCTCAAACGATGCGAACGCTTTCCGAACTTGGCGTGAAGCGATTGATGGTGGAAGGCGGCGCGACTCTCAATTTTGAATTGTTGCGGCTGGGTCTCGTGGACGAAGTACAGATGTATGTCGCGCCGATGATCTTCGGGGGCGAATCGGCTCCCACGCTTGCGGCAGGCATGGGCTTCGAAAGAGGCGCCGCCATCCCATTGAAATTGACAGACGCGGAGAAATGGGAGGATGGTGGAGTCCTTTTAAAATATTCGATTGAGAGGCTGAGATGATTTCAGATTTGCATGAAAAATTCGATGTGTTGCTTCAAAACGAGGGCAACCATGAATGCGAGGGGATCGGAAAAGATAAAGTGTGCGTGCGCGTCGTCGCCATGGCTGAATTGCCCACGCGCTTCGGAGAATTTCACATTATCGCGTTTGAAAATAATCGCGATGGCAAGGAACATGTCGCCATCATCAAAGGCGACGTGATCGGCGCGAACGATGTGCCAGTGCGTTTGCATTCGGAATGTTTAACGGGCGACGCGCTCGGTTCGTTGCGTTGCGATTGCCGCGACCAGCTTGAAACATCCTTGAGGACCATCGGACAAATGGAACGCGGCATGGTGTTGTATTTGCGCCAGGAAGGGCGCGGCATTGGGCTGGTGAATAAAATTCGCGCCTACAGTTTGCAAGACCAGGGGCTTGATACTGTCGAGGCGAATCACGCGCTCGGCTTCCGCGACGATGAACGCGATTATGCCGTCGCCGCGCACATGCTCATGTCGCTCAAGGTTGAATCGGTGAGGCTCATTACCAACAACCCGAAGAAGATCCAGCAACTCATCGATTACGGCATCAACGTCTCAGACCGCATCCCGCATATCATGGAGCCGAACGAGTACAACCGTTTTTATCTCGAAACCAAAGCCGCCAAGTCGGGTCATATGATCGATTTTCACGGCAAGGAACATTTGCCCGAACAAAGCGACCGCCCCTTCATCAAAGGCATGAGCGAAGCGCCGGTGGGTGTGTGGGATGATTAGGACCATTGTCATCACCGGCGCCACCGGCGCGCTTGGAAGTTTAACGGCAAAGACGTTCGCCGCGCGCGGTCATTCGCTGGCATTGCTCGCTCGCGATTCAAATCAATTGGATTCCCTCGCCCGCGAATTGAATTTGCCGGGCGAGCGACTCTTCACTGCGGCTGTGGATCTGCGCGACGGGGCAGCGGTTCATTCCGCAGGGGAGGCTGTGCTCGCCAGGTTCGGCGGAGTCTACGGGCTGATTCATCTCGTCGGCGGGTGGACCGGCGGCAAGACCATCCCCGAAACCAGCGTGGACGATTTTACATCCATGCTCGATCAACACGTGTGGACGACGTTTCATCTCTTTCAATCATTCATGCCTCTGCTCGCCAAAAGCGGAGGGGGGCGCGTCATCACCGTTTCGCCATCCACAGTTTCCAATCCGATACCGAAGCGTGGGGCGTACACCGCCGCCAAAGCCGCGCAAGAAACTCTCATGCTCACGCTTGCGGCTGAATTGAAAGACTCCAACGTCACGGCGAATATTATCCAAGTCAAAGCGATTGATGTCGAAAACAAAGGCGCTGGCGCAACGCCCGAGGAGATCGTCGCCGCGATGCTGTATTTGTTTTCAGAGGAAGCGTCGAAAATAACAGGCGCGAGGATACCGTTGTATTAAGTAGCGGTCTGAAAAACTCCGGAGCGCGGACTTTAGTCCGCTCATTAGGCGGACTGAAAGTCCGCGCTCCGGTATTTGAATAGGTTCTAAATGAAAACTCCGAGTTCTTCAAGAACTCGGAGTTTAGTTTTATTCTAGCGGCTATCGTTTACGGCTCGCTGATCTTGATCCAATCCATTTCAATGATGATCGGCAACACGTTGAACGAAGAGACGGAAATACCGACCTGCCCACTGCGCAGGGCGTATTTCTTTTCGGTGATGGAGTTTACCTCGTCGCCGTTGATGCTTAACGAGAGTTCATCTCCCTTGCAGGTGATGGAATACTCGTTGACATCCTTGCCTTGTTTGATCGCATTCGAGCCGCCGTTGGTTATGAGGTTGTAGCCGATATCGCCGTTCTTGTCGACTTCGGCGTACAGGATGTTGTATAAGCCGCCGTTATCGATGTTGAATTCGTACCAGCCCGTATCCGGGTCGTAGCGGCAGATCAGGCTCACCGAGTTGGTGTTCTTGCCTCGGTTGTCGGCGCGCACTGTAAGGGTCACATCTTCATAGTCGAATGCGCCATAGAACATGTAATAATAGACTTGCTCGCTGTCGAAATTCCAGACCAAATTTCCATTTTCGGTTTCCACAGTGACCTTGTCGGCGTCTGCCGCGTCGGACCCGGTGACGGTGAGAATCGACCAGTCATTCGAGAGCGGGGAATCGAATTCTTCGGTGAAGAATTGACTCGCGGGCTGAACCGGCGGTTCCGTAGGCGCGGCTTGGGTATCAGTTGCCTGGGGCGGCGGGGGCGGTTGAGTCGGCGGGTCCTGCTGTTGCGGCGGGTTGGTTGGCGGCGGGGGCTGGGTAGGCGTATCGTTTCCGCCACCGCAAGCCAGACCGACGATCAGAACGAACGAGGTCAAGAAGAACAAGGGTTTTAGTGATTTCATCGCATCCTCCAATTCGGATTTTCGGCAAGTATACGCAACCGATGCATAAAAAGCAACTGCTTGTCGGTACTATTTTTGTGGTAAATTCGTCAAACTATGTCCACATTTGCCATCTCCATTTTATTGATCAGCGCGGTGCTTCATACCGTTTGGAATCTCCTGATCAAACAGTCCGAAGACAAATACATTGTCACCTTTTGGATGGTGACGTTCGGGGGCTTGTTCGCCATCGTCGCGCTGTTCTTCACCGGCTTGCCTCCGCGCGAGATGTGGGTCTTTGCCGTCATCAGCGTGTGCGTGGAGGTGGCGTACTTTATCAGCCTCTCGTATGCGTATCACGATAACGACTTCTCGTTGATCTACCCCGTGGCGCGCGGCGCGGCGCCTGCCTTCATTGCGGCATGGTCGTTCCTGTTTCTGCGCGAATCGCTGAAAACAGGCGGGGTCATCGGGCTGGCGTTCATCATCGGCGGATTGGTGATCATCGGGGTCAATGCCCTGACGCAGGCGCATGTGACGCGCGTCCATTTCAAAGGGGTGGCAGTGGCGTTGTTCATCGCCTTGTTGATCTCCATCTACTCCACCATCGACGGGAGCGCCGTGAAGAACGGGTACGCGCTCCCGTATGTGATGGCGATGTTCGCGCTGGTGCCGTTTGTAATCTCCCCGTTCGTGTTTCGACAATATGGCTGGGCGCGCATCAGGGATGCGCTGGTCAAACAACCGGTGCGCGTGCCGCTGGCGGGGGTGCTGGGCGTGCTGGCGTATTTGATGGCGGTCTTTGCCTATTCCATTGCCCCGCTAAGTTATGCCGGCGCGGTGCGGGAAGTGAGCGTGGTCTTCGGCGCGCTTGCCGGCTGGTGGCTGTTGAAGGAACGGATGGGCGGCGCGCGCGTGTTCGGCGCGCTCGTCATCTTTGCGGGAGTGTTTATGATCGCGGTGTTTGGGTGAAATTAGAATAGCGACAATATCCACACGATCACCGGCGCGACGGCAAGCCCCGGCAACATATTCCCCACGCGTATCTTTTTGATCTCCAATAAGCTGCTGATCGCCAGCCCCAGCAGAATCACCCCGCCTGTCGCGGACAATTCGCTCATCATAAGAGGGGTCACAATCGCGTTTAACTGCGCCGCGAACAAGCTCATGCCACCCTGAAAGACGAGGATCACAATGGAAGAGAACAGCACGCCTGCTCCCAGAGTGGAAGCGAACGCCATTGCGGCGAACCCATCTAGCACCGCTTTGACCGCCAGAAGTTGATAATCCCCGGTCAGCCCGTCTTGGATCGAACCGAGGATCGTCATCGGTCCCACGCAAAATAACAACGACGCGGTTAAAAATCCGCGCACGAATTTGTTCGAGCCGTCATCACCCTCGTTCGAAAACCGTTGTTCGAGAAATTTCCCGAGATTGTGTAAACCGTCCTCGATCCTCATCCATTCGCCAAGCAGGGCGCCGATCAGCAACGCTCCCAACACGATCAGCGGATTTTCTGTGTCCGTAAACATTTGCAATCCCATTGCCGCGGTGAAAAGACCCAGCCCTGCAATGACTGTGTCTTTTAACTTTTCAGGAATGCGCGCGCCGAAGACCAACCCGATGATCCCGCCGATAAGAACGGTTGCGATATTGAGGAAAGTGCCGGTCATAATGCTCCAAGTGATGATCGCCGCCAAAGCCCGTGCTGACTGCCCGATCAGGCGTGTCGAAATGGTTCGAAGAGCGCGAAGTCTTGATCATTTTTCTTCGCGCGCCTGGCGGGTTTTGCGGTTAAGATGATTTTTATTCTTTTGCTAACGTCGTCTGATGCCCCGCCGCTATATTTTCCAGCAACTCCAACACAAAACACAACGACGACAAGCGATTCAAATATCTTTGCAAGTCGAGATTGCTTACTTCCTGCTCATCGCGCAATTCCACCACGCGGCGTTCGGCGCGGCGGACGATCGCCCGCGCCAGCGATAACGCCGCGCCTGCCAGCGAATCGCCCGGCAGGATAAATTCCTTCGGCATTTCGACGATTTCACTGATCGCATCGGTCTGTTCCTCAAGCCACGTCACGCGCGACGCGTCGATCATGCGGAATTTCTCCGCATTCTCCGGGGTCGCCGCCACCTCCGCCATGATTTTGTACAAATCGCGTTGCGCTTCCAAAATGATTCCGCCCGAGCGCGGATCCAAACACTGCGCGCGCGCCAGCCCCAACGCGGTAGTCGATTCATCCAATGTGCCAACGGCTTCGATGCGCGCGTGATATTTTGTCACGCGCCCTTCGCCGAGCAAGCCCGTCGTGCCGTCATCGCCTTTGGTGGTATAAAATCTCATGGCGGCATTATAACCCGTGTCCTGATGGAACTCTTGCAAAATTCTAGAGAGAATAAAAAAAGATTCTCTCAAAGATCTCTGCGGACTCTGCGGCTACGCAAGGGATTTGACAATGAATATCCTTTCACGCTTATAATCGGACGAATGCTCACCGAATATCACATCGAAATCATCTTTGAAGCGCTCGGCGATTCGATTCATCCGCGCGCGCTTGGCATGATGTCCACTGCCAACGTCAAACAAGACCAATTCTTCACCGGGTTTTTCGGCCACGACGAATTCCATTGTGACAATAACGCGTTTGCAAAAACCGACGCCTACATCGAAAAACAACGCGCGCTGGCGCTCTCCTCGCTTCAAAACAACGATGTTGTCGCGGCGTGGCAGGCGTTTGGGCGGATGTCTCACTCGTTTCAGGATTTCTACGCCCATTCGAATTACGTCACCCTGTGGCTGAATCGCTTCGATAGCAAAACGCCTCCTCCTCCAGGTGAAATTGATCCAGTTTCCCCCGACCTGCTCCACAGCCCCGACCTGCGCTCCGGCAGAACGTACAACCCGCTTGAGTTGTTATATTTCATCAAGGGGCTTCGCGCTCACGTTCTGCCCCTCATCCCGCGCGATTCGCACGCGTGGATGAACCTCGACTCGCCCGCGCAGGGATTCAAATTCGAATACGCCATGCAAGCCGCCATTAAACGCACGCGCATCGAATACGAAAAGACGATGAGAGGCTTGCCGAAGGAATTGATCAAATTATTCTCAAGCGGGTAGGATAATTGTCCTTCAGGCTGGCGAAGTATCGCGCTGAAAATAGAAACAAAGAAAGACATCGTCATGATCGATCCACCGAAACTCACATTATTTATTTTTGCCGCCCTCGCCCTGCTCCTCGTGCCGGGACCGGCAGTACTCTACATCACCGCCCGAAGCGCGAGCCAGGGCGCGCCGCCGGGCTGGTCTCTGTGCTTGCCATCGAAACCGCAAATTTTATTCAAGCAGTCGCCGCGGGGCTGGGGCTTTCCGCAATTCTGTTATCGTCCGCGCTGGCGTTCGATGTGGTGAAATATCTCGGCGCGGCGTATTTAATCTTTCTGGGAATCCGCAAACTGCTTTCGCCTGAAAATGGATCAGAAAGCGAGATCAAACAGGAAAGCCTCCGTCAAATCTACTGGCAGGGAGTGGCGATCAATATTCTCAACCCCAAAACGGCATTATTCTTTTTTGCATTTCTGCCGCAGTTCGTCGACCCCGCGCGGGGAAACGTCGTCGCGCAAAACCTTCTTCTCGGTATGATCTTTGTGGGGCTGGCAATCGTCACAGACAGCCTGTACGCGCTGGTCATCAGCTCGTTTGCGCGCACACTGCGCGGCAACCGGAGATTCCAAACAGGAGGGCGATACTTTGCCGGCTTGGTCTATGTGGGGCTGGGGATCACCACTGCGCTCACTGGCGCGAAGAAGTGATCTTCATTTCAAGTTATAATCCTTCCCATGACAATCAAAACACAACTCAACGAATCCATGAAAGACGCCATGAAAAGCGGAGACGAAATTCGCAAGCGCACGGTGCGGATGGCGCTCGCCGCCGTGAAGCAAGCAGAAGTGGATAAGCGCGTTGAACTCGACGATACGGCAGTGATCAACCTGCTCCAAAAGGAGGTCAAGAATCGCCGCGAGGCTATCGAAGAGGCGAAGAAGGCGAACCGCGCCGATTTGATCGCCGAAAACGAAGCCGAAATCAAAGTGCTCGAAGTCTTCCTGCCGAAAGCCATGCCTGCCGAAGATCTGCGCGCGCTCGTGCAAGCCGCCATCGCGGAGACCGGCGCGGCGGGCGCCGGCGACATGGGCAAAGTGATGAAAACCGTCATGCCCAAAGTGGCGGGGCGCGCGCCAAACGACATGGTCAGCGCGGCAGTGAAGGAAATGCTCCAACCGAAGTAACATGACATCGATTTTTATTGCCACAGAACGCGCGGAAAGGCGCGGAGAATTTTTGTTAAAAAATCTCCGCGTCGCTATCGTTCTGCGGCTGATGTACTCGTAATAATATGGGGATCATTCCCGCGCGGCAACGGCAAACGCCTCCGCGCATCCGCGCGTTCCAGGTTACATTGCTTGTCCTTACGAGCATCATCTCCTACGGCGCGCTTGTGTTGCCGTTGATCATCAGCCCTGCCACCATCACCTTACAAGTGGGGGATGTTTCCCCGAATAACTATCAAGCCCCGCGCACCCTGCAATTTGAAAGCAAAGTGCGCACAGATGATGCGCGTCTTGCCGCCATGAAATCTGTCGCGCCGGTGTACGCGTCGCCTGATCCTGCCATCGCCCGCCAGCAGACCGATCGCCTCCGCGCCGCGCTTGCCCAGATCACCCTCATCCGCGACAACGATACCATCATCGCCGAACAAAAATTTTCCATTCTCGATTCAATGAGCGAACTCAACCTGCAACCGGAGACCATCGAACAAGTTCTTGCGCTCACACCCACACGCTGGGAATCGATCAAGGAAGAAGCCTTGAGCGCGCTCGAACAAGTCATGCGGCGGAGCATCCGCGAGCAGGATGTGGATACGGCGCGGCGCAGCGTGCCTTCATTGGTCAGCCTGTCGTTCAGCGAAGAGCAAGTTGCGCTGGTTGCCGAATTGATCACGGTCTTCGTCAAGCCTAACAGCGCGTTGAATGCCGAATTAACAGAAGCCGCTCAACAGTCCGCGATGGAAGCGGTGGCGCCCATCATTGTGGAATATAAAATCGGGCAGATCATTGTCTTGCGCGGGCAGATCGTCACCGCGCCGCAATTCGAGGCGCTCGAACAGTTTGGCCTGATCAAAACGGAAACCCTCTGGCAGGATTATCTCGGCGCGGGCGCGCTGGTGTTGATGGTTGCCATGTATGTGCGTTTATATTTTTCGCGGCGGCGCATGGCGTTCCTACTCGATGCGCGCAACCTGCTCGTTGTCGCCTTGATCTTCATCTTCTTCATCGTGGCAGTGCGGGTTACGATCCCAGATCAGACGGTGGTGTCCTATGCCTTTCCACTGCCCGCCATGGGATTGTTGATCGCCACCATGTTCGGCGTGGAGGTGGGGATTGTTTTTTCCGTGGCCATGGCGTTGCTGGCTCCATACGCCCTGCCGAACATGCCTGACCTGCTTCCGTACTATCTCATCACCTCGCTGACCGGCGTGCTCGTGCTTGGCGCCGCGCGGCGCGTGTGGACGTTCTTTCGCGCGGGCATTGCCGTTGCCTGGGCGGGCATCATCGTGTTGATCGCCTTCCGCCTCCCGTTCACCCCGACAGATGGGGCTGGTCTGCTCGAACTCAGCGGAGCCGCCGTTGTCAGCGGGCTTGCCTCCTCGAGCATCGCCCTTTTACTGCAATACTTCCTTGCCCAAACGGTCGGTCTCACCACCGCATTGCAACTCATCGAGATCTCGCGCCCCGATTCGCCGTTGTTGCAATTCTTTTTGCGGAGCGCGCCCGGCACGTACCAACACAGTTTGCAGGTGGCAAACCTCGCCGAGCAGGGAGCTGAACTTATCGGCGCCGACGCTCTACTCACTCGCGTCGGCGCGTTGTTCCATGATGTGGGCAAATCGATGAACCCGATGTTCTTCATCGAGAATCAACCGCAAGGACAAATGAACGCGCACGACGATATGGACCCCGCCCAAGCCGCGGCGACCATCATCGCGCACGTTACCGATGGGGTCGCGCTGGCGCGCCAATATCGCCTGCCGCGCCGCATCGACGATTTCATCCTCGAACATCACGGCACGATGATCACGCGCTACCAATTCAATAAAGCCATCGAAGCCGCTGGCGGAAACGCGTCGAAAGTGGATAAGGAAAATTTTCGCTATCCGGGTCCGCGCCCGCGTTCGCGTGAGACCGCGTTGCTCATGCTGGCAGATGGCGTCGAAGCCCGCGCCCGGGCCGAACGCCCACAGGATGAAGAAGCGCTTCGAAAGGTTGTGCTCTCCACCATTGAATCCGCGCAAAAGCAGGGACAATTCGACAACACCCAACTCACCCTGCGCGACCTGAGCATCATCACCGAATCGTTCGTCAATGTATTGCGCGGCACGCACCATCCGCGCGTATCGTATCCGAAGGAAGAGTCGGCAGTGACGAATGTGCTGACCGCGCCGAGGAAATAAATCGCTTAAGCCGCCATCCTTCGCGAAGCAACCCCGTGGGACGGCGGCGGGAACGCCGCCGGGAGCATGAAATAATGATCCATATCGAATCGAAATTTGACTTTCCTACAGCGCTTCTTGAACGCGCGGCGCGCGCGACGTTAATACATCAAAAGCGATCCGCTGATGCCGACCTGTCCATTGTTCTTACAGACGACAAACGCCTGCAAAAACTGAATCGGGATTATCTGGGAATCGACGCGCCGACGGATGTGCTATCCTTCCCCGCTTCCGAATCGGACCCTGAAACTGGCTCGCCCTACCTCGGCGACATCCTCATTTCGATTCCGCGCGCGAAGGCACAGGCGCAAGCCGCCGGTCACCCGCTTGAATCAGAAGCGCAACTGCTTGTAGTGCATGGCGCGTTACATTTGCTGGGTCACGACCATGCCAAAGCCAACGAGAAAAAGAAGATGTGGAAGGCGCAAGCCGAGATTTTGGAATCATTGGGTTTGGGCAAGATTCAAATTCGAGAGGAGTAATTGCCGCGTACTTCGTGCTGCGGGTTACGTAGCACGCCATACGCAGTAGGTACTATGAAAACATTTATCCTTTCCCGCATTGCCGCCTTTGGTCATGCCTTACGCGGCTGGATGTATGTGCTGAAAACCCAGCACAACGCGTGGGTCCATTCGCTCGCCGCCACCATGGTGATCCTCCTCAGCTTTTGGTTGCAGATCCCCCCGCGCGATTGGGCTGTGCTTGTGTTGACCATTGCCATGGTGTTCACTGCCGAGTTCATTAATACCTCCATCGAAGCCGTCGTGGACCTGGCAAGCCCGCAGAAACACCCGCTGGCGAAGGTCGGCAAGGATGTGGGCGCGGGCGCGGTGTTGATCGCCGCGCTGGCGGGCGTGTTGATCGGGTTGTTGATCCTGGGGCCGCCGTTGTGGGCGCGGCTTATATCACTGTTCACTGGTAACTGATCACTTGAGATTTGAGACTAGAGACTGGAGATTGTTATGACACTTTCTTTCCAATTCGGCACAGTCGGTTCGCCGATCGGCGCGCCCAAGAAGCCGGGCGGGTCGGTGGGGTCGATTCAGTTCAGTAAATCCATCGGCTTGACCGCGTTCGAGTTGGGCTGGGTGCAGTCGGTGCGCGTCTCGGAGGAGACTTGCGCGGCGATCAAGCAGACGGGTTTGGAGCAGGGCGTTTCGTTGAGCGTGCATGCGCCGTACTTTTTCAACTTGAACGCGACAGAGGAGGAGTGGCCCAAGTCGCGCAAGCGCCTGATGGATGCGGCCCACTACGGCAACCTCGCCGGCGCAACGGATATTATTTTTCATCCCGGTTCATATTTTGAGCGCCCGCCTGCGGAGGTGTTGAAAGTGTCTGTCCCGCGTTTGAAGGGTTGCGCCGATGAACTAAAAAAGAAGGGCAATCCGGTCATCCTTCGCCCGGAGACGATGGGCAAATCCGCAATGTTGGGATCGTTGGAAGATACGCTGGAGATGAGCAAGGCGATCAAGAATGTGCAACCCTGCCTCGACTTTGCCCACCTGCATGCCCGCCCCGGCGATGGAACGATGAACACGGCGCAAGAGTGGACCAAACTGCTCGAAGCGTATCAAGCCGCACTGGGGAAAGAAGCGTTGAAGAATTTGCACATCCACCTGTCGGGAATCGAATATGGTCCCAAGGGTGAGAAGCATCACCTGGCGCTGGCGGAATCTGATCTGAAGATCAATTTTTTGTTTCAGGTGTTGAGGGAGTTCGAGTGTGGGGGGCGCATCTTGTGCGAAAGCCCGATCATGGAAGACGACGCGCTGAACATGAAGAAGGCGTGGATGAAAGCGAGCGGCGAGAAGGAATGATTCTTTATCTGCCCTTTTACGGCGGCGCGTCTTTAGCGTAGACGAACACTTGAATATCCATATTTCTGCCCCGCACAAATCGGACTACTGACCGCAGACCATGGACGTTAGACCATGGTCCATCGTCGGACGTCTATTTCGCCATCTTCGCCACCGTAACACCCGCGCCGCCTTCATTATCCTTTGGCTCTTCAAAAGAAGAAACATACTCATTCGACTTCAACGCGTTGCGAACCGCGTCGCGCATTTTGCCCGTCCCTTTGCCGTGCACGATTCGCACGAACAACAGCCCCGCTGAATAGGCGCGCTCCAAATATTTTTCCAACTCATCGAGTCCCTCATCCACCAATTTGCCGCGCAGGTTTAGTTCGAGACCGGGCGATTTCCCTGAGCCAAAGGTCAAAGGTCGAAGGTCAATCGACTTTTGACTTTCGACGTTTGACTCGTTATTCGATTTCCTCTCCAACTCTGCCAGCCTCGCCCTCACGCGCAGACTGCCGACCTGCACCTCCGCATCCGACTCGGTGATGGCTGTTACCACGCCTTCAGCATTCAACGCGCTGACGGTGACGCGCTCTCCGAGATTTAGAGACTGGAGATTAGCGATTGGAGATTGGTCGGGTTTTCTTTCGACGGGAGCGGTGATTTTTGTTTCAACTTGTTCGATCTTGTCTTCAATTGCCTTCAATGCTTCAAGCGGTTGCTTTGCTTTTTTGAGTTGTGACTTCAACGAGTCAATATTACTTCTCAACACTGCCACTTCGAGTTCGCCCTCGGCGCGGGCTTTGGCAAGGACTTCGCGGCGCTCGTCTTCTATCTTTTCGAGTCTCTTTTCGATTTCTTTCGTTTGCGTTTCGAGCCTGTCGCGCGTTTTTTCCAACTTCTGACGTTCACGCGAGGCGCGGTTGCGTTCCTTGCGGATGTCGTCGAGCAATTTGTCGGCGCGGAGATCGTCGGGGTGAATCTCTTCCTTGGCTGAATCAATGATCGGCTGGGGCAGACCGAGTCGCTGGGCGATGAGCAGGGCGTTGGAGCGTCCAGGGAGTCCGAGTGTGAGGTGGTAGGTTGGGCGCAGAGTCTGGATGTCGAATTCAAGCGACGCGTTGACCACGCCTTCGGTGGAATGCGCGAAGGATTTGAGTTCGGGGTAGTGCGTCGCGACGAGGATTGTGCATCCCGTTTCGAGCAGGTGACTCAGAATCGCGCGCGCCAATGCCGCGCCCTCTTGCGGATCGGTGCCCGCGCCGAGTTCGTCGAAGATGACGAGCGAGCGATGGTCGATCTGCTTGAGGATGCGGATGATGTTCGTAATGTGTCCGCTGAATGTGCTGAGCGACTGTTCGATGGATTGCTCGTCGCCGATGTCGGCATAGACCGCGTGAAAAAATGGAATCTCCGAGCCGCTCTGCGCAGGGATGTGCAATCCGCTTTGCGCCATGAGGGCGAGCAAGCCGACTGTTTTGAGCGAGACAGTCTTGCCGCCCGTGTTGGGACCTGTGATGATGGTGGCGCGCGTGCCTTCTTTCGGGTTGACGTCAATCGGCACGACGTGTTGAGGATCGAGGAGAGGATGGCGAGCGTGAGTGAGATTTATATGTGGAAAGTCGAAGGTCGAAGGTTGCAAGTCGCTTGCCTCAGAAAACTTTTGACCTTTGACCTTTGACCCAGTATTGGCTCACTCGCCTTCAACTCCTCCGCATACTTCGCCTTTGCAAAGATGAGATCAAGCATGGCAAGATTTTCAACGCCGTATTTGAACTCCTCCGCGTGTTCGCCGACTTGTGCGGAAAGTTCAGCGAGGATTCTTCGCTCCTCGTCGCGGGCTTGCAATTCGAGTTCGCGTAGTTCGTTATTGAGTTCCACGACGGGAAGCGGTTCCACGAACAACGTCGCGCCGCTGGAGGATTGATCGTGGACAACGGCTTTGATGGTTCCTTTGAACTCGGCGCGCAGAGGAATCACATAACGTCCGTCGCGTTGGGTGATGATCGGCTCTTGCAATTTGTTCGCGGATTCGGTGAGATAACGTTGCAAGCGCGACATCAACCGTCCGTGCGCGATTTTGATCTGGCGGCGCAGGTCGGCAAGTTTTGGCGAGGCGGAATCCAACACCTCGCCGCGGTCTGAGAGGATGCGCGTGACCGCATCCACGATTCCATGGGGGTCGGGCAAACCAGCCGCAAGTTGCGAAAGACGCGGGGCTTCGTCCGTTTTACGTTCGAGCGATTTCTTCAACTCGCGGCATGAAATGAGCGTGGACTTGATATCCAGAACTTGTTGAGGGTCAAGCACGCCTCCGCGCGCGGCGAGATCGACGGCTTGGCGAATGTCGTGCGCGCCGCCGATGCCGATGTTGTCGTTCGTGGAAAATAATAAACGCGCTTCACTGGTTTCGGCAATGCGGGCAATTGCAAGGTCGAATGAATCGGTTGGCTCGAGCGCAAGCGCCAGTTCCATCGACGCGGAAAAATCGCAAAAGGCTTTGAGCCGTTCGCGGATTTTGTCGTATTCAAGGACGCGCAGGGTTTTTGGATCCACGAGGGGAATTATAACAATGGACTGATTACCTTACACAGTGTGTTTTGGACGCATTTCATTTTTTAAGCCAATCAGTGCGAATCCGTGAAATCTGTGGCTGAGGTTTTTGGCAATAGTTGTTCAAGCAACGCGCAGGCGGCTAGAAAAATGAATATGGATTGCAAGCCGATCAGCGGCGTCTGATAGCGGCGATAGAAAGATGTGACAATGTACGGAGCCAGATAGGTCAGGTAGAGCAGGACGGCGAGCGAGAAGACCGGGTTTGCGCGAATTTTTCGGATGAGCAATCCGATCACGATGCAGAGCGATGGGACGATGGACAGGAAGATGGTTTTCACGACGATCTTCCAGCTTCGTTTGTGAGCCTCGAGCGCGGCTGTTTGGCGGGACCAATCTTGAACCACCGCGGAGGGGTCGCCAAGGTTCAGCGGGGCGATCTGCGCCTCGAATTCGCGTTGAGACAGGGAGGTGGAAATCCAATACGGCACATTTGATTCGTCGATGTAGATCAGTCCGGCATGTTGCAAGGTTTGGATGTCTTCCCCAGTCAGCGCGTTGGGCGTGGTGTGCGGAATGTCTTCCACATAATGCGAGTAGACGAACGCGCTGAAGGCGCGCCTGCCGATGTTGGCGAGCCATTGCGATGGGTGAACACGAATCCATGCGGTGGATAAGCCGTAATACGACGCGGTAAACCGGGCTTCCCCTTCCGCCAGATAGCGTTGTTGGTTCTCGTTTTTGTTGATGAGGTGATATTTGGCGAATGTTTCGTTGGTGGTCAGCCCGTCGGTATCGAGGACGTTTGCCTGATAGAAGTCGTACCAAAAATTGGATTTGATGGGGATGAGCGCGCCGAACGCCTGATAATTTCTCGCCGCCCATGCCAGCGTGGAGGCGGCGATCAGGAGGAACAGTGCGGCGGGTTTCCAACGGTGGGAGAGCGGTCTGCCTTGCGAACGGGACAGGAGGATGAATCCCTCCGCGAGGGCAAATGCCAGGGTGAGCGCGGGGTTGGTCAGCGGCAATAGTATCGACAGACTATATAAATGCAGGCGGGCTGATTCGAAGGATTCAAAAACCTGTTTTGAAAGCGCATAGCATGACCAGCACACAAAAAACAGATTCACCCAATCGTCATGCAGGGAACGGAAGAAGGCATCGCGGTTGAAAAAGACCAGCGTGATGAAGATCAGCGACAGAAGGTGTTTGAATTTCCCGTACCCTGCCTGCCGGGCAACGGAAAGCAGAAAATACAGCGACGCGGCGAGCGCGGCATATTTGACCACGAGTACCAGCCACATCGAAGCCAGTGATTTGACGCCGAATATCTTGAACACGCCCGCGAGGAAAAACACGAACAGCGGCGGCATCCATGCGGTAGCGCCGCTCTGCGGCGTGAAGGCGTTGGCGAATCCATGCCCGAGGGCGAGCGATGCGGCGATGTTGCCGTATTCCCAGCCGAATGTAGTGTTGAGGAATTCAGGTTCGGGGATGTTGTAGTACGCGGCGGTGGCGATGAACAGCAGGAAGGCGGCTAACACCGCGACACGGTCGGAGGCGAATTTATTCAAGCGTTGTAATAATGAAATCGTCAAAGGTGACATCTGCCGTGCGCGCATTTTCACCGCTCCACGCGTAGAGACCAACGATGCCGCTGGTGAAGGCGCTGTCTGTGACGGAGTCTATCTGTTGACCATCCACGTACAGGGTGAGCCTGCCGTTGCCGCAGTCCGCGCCGATGCGATAGGCGGCGTTGTTTTGCGCGATCAAATCGGAATGATCCCATTGATCGTCGTTGGTTAAGAATAGGTCGGTCTCGCCTTCTTTTGCGAGGGCGATCGCGTAATCCCCGGCGGGGGTCATGACGAGATAGTAGTACGAGTCGCTCGCGTCTTGCAGGTGGCACATAATTCCGAAGGCGGTGGATGGTTCGCCATCGTTGTTGGTGACGGTGACTTCGATATGGATATTCTGGTACGCTTCGTCGTTTGCCGTGCTCCATACGAACCAACTTGTTTGTTGGAAGACCTTCATCCGTAGCGCTTCGCCATCGTATTCAATGGAGTAATCCGCGTCGGTGAGCGTGCCCCATTGATCGTTTTGAGAAAAATCATCTTGCAAGAGGATGTTGCTGATCGGCGTGGCGGTGTCTGCGGGCGGCGGAGGTTGAGTTGGGAATGGAGTGGATGTGGCGGGAATCAGAAAGGCGGGCGTTTGCCAATTGAAATAGACGATGCCAACGCCCGCAATGGAAAATATGAGACATGCAACGGCAAGACAGCCAACGATCCAGCCCGCGCGCCCTCTGCCGGAAGAGGATGGGACGGCTGGGGGAGCCGAATCAATCCTCCCTGCGGGAGAGGCGGGAGTGGATTTCGGTTCGGGCGTGTGTGGGGCTGTTTCCTTTTCTTCCAGCGCTCGCTTCCATGTGGAGAGAAATTCCGCGGCAGTGGCATAGCGATTATCTGGTTCTTTGGCGAGCGCTTTGAGGATGACCTGTTCGATGGATTCGGGAATATCTTTTTTGAGGATGGACGGCGGAGGCAATGGGTCGCTGATATGTTTGAGGATGACGGCGAGCGGAGTGTCGGCGACGAATGGCACGCTGCCTGTGACCATTTCATAGAGAATGATGCCGAGCGAATAAATGTCGGAGCGCTGGTTGACCGTTTCGGCTTTTGCTTGTTCGGGGCTGATGTAGGCGGGCGTGCCGAGGATCGCGTCGGTTTGGGTGAGGCGAGGGGAGGCGCTTTCTAAAAGTTTAGCGATGCCGAAATCGGTGAGGAATAAATTTCCGTCCCCATCAATGAGCGCGTTAGCGGGTTTGAGGTCGCGGTGAATAATGCCGTGTCCGTGCGCATAATTCAACGCTTCGGCGAGTTGCGTGAAGAGACGGTCAATCTCGCTCAGCGAAAGAGGACCCGCTTCCATTTTTGTTTTGAGCGTCCCCGCTTCGAGGTAGCGCATCACGAAATAGGTGACGCCGTCGCTTTCGCCGAAATCGAAGACGGGCAGGATGTGCGGATGTTCGAGCCGCGCGATGATACGCGCCTCTTGTTGGAAGCGCGCCGCAAACTCCGCGCTCTCCGCCAGTTGGCGCGGCAAGACTTTGATCGCCACGTTCCGATCCATGGACGACTGATACGCCTTATAGACGGTTGCCATGCCTCCTTTGCCGACCTGACTGATAATTCGGTAGGAGCCAAGCATCTGCCCGGGTTGAAGGGTGTCCATGTTCATACTTGTTTGCCCCATTCTACACGGTTTGAGATAAATTTCAGTTGCGATTTTGATGCGTGATGATTCTTAGCCACGGATTTCACGGATTATCGCGGATTTATTTAAAAATCAGTGCGAATTCGTGAAATCTGTGGCAAGGTTTTGGTTTCTCGGACGCGGCCTGCGGCCTTCTCAAAATGCCTGTATCGTTCAATCCGTGTTATACTCCCGCCGCTGTAATAATCTGGGAATTGTTTTGACTCACTCCGAACGCCCGATGAACGCTGGTCGGGCTTTTTTGTTGGGCGGGCTGATCTGAAAAGAGAAGCTTGATTTGCAAGAAGGAAGTGAAACGGAGTCGTCGGAACATTCCATCATATGTCGTTGCGAACGCCGAAGGCGTGAAGCAATCTCCTCTACCTTGTGGACAATCGGCAAATAGTGCGAGGAGGTTGCTTCGTCGCTCCGCTCCTCGCAACGACATGCAAAAGGAAAACGATGACAACCGAATTTACTTCTTTAAACCTGCGTGACGAGCTCATGCAGGCGATTACCGAACTCGGCTATTCCACGCCGACGCCGATCCAAGCGGGCATGATTCCGCTCATGCTCACGGGCGCGGATGTGGTCGGTCAAGCCCAGACGGGCACAGGCAAGACCGCCGCGTTCGCCCTCCCCATTCTCCATAATTTTCAAAAACAAAAAAACCCGCAGGCATTAATTCTTGCGCCCACGCGCGAACTTGCCTTGCAAGTTGCCAATTCGATGATCGAATATGGCAAGCATCTTCACGTCCGCGCGCTGGCTGTGTATGGCGGGCAACCGTACGGTCCGCAGATTAGCAGTCTCAAGCGCGGCGTAGACATTGTCGTCGGCACGCCAGGACGATTGAATGATTTACTCGAAAGAAAAGTTCTGGACTTGAGCGGAATCAAAACCGTCGTGCTGGATGAAGCGGATGAAATGCTCAACATGGGATTCGTCGAAGAAGTGGAAAAAATTCTTGCGACGACACCAGCGGAACGGCAGACTGCCCTCTTCAGCGCCACCATGCCCCAGCGGATTCGCAAACTGGCAGACCGCTTCATGCGCGACCCTCAAACTGTCGCAGTTAAAAGAAGCGCTCTCACCGCCCTTGCAATCGAACAGCGCTACTATCTCATCCACGAATCGGATAAGACCAACGCGCTCACGCGTCTCTTCGAGATCGAGCCGATCAAAAGCGCTCTGATCTTTGCGCGCACACGCGCAGAGACCGCGACCCTGGCGAACGAACTCGTCGTGCGCGGCATCCCAGCCGAGGCGATTCACGGCGACTTGGATCAGCGCGCGCGCGAACGCGTGCTTGGAAGGTTTCGCGCCAATCAATTGAAAGTCTTGGTCGCAACAGACGTTGCCGCGCGCGGACTCGACATTGACGATATTTCACACGTCTTCAATTTTCATCTCCCTGACGATGCCGAAGTGTACATCCACCGCATCGGGCGGACGGGGCGCGCGGGCAAATCGGGCGTTGCCATCACATTGCTTTCGCCGCGCGAGCGGCGCCGTATGCGCGAAGTGGAAGCGTTGACCAAGCAACAAGTCACGAAGATGGAACTTCCTACCGTTGGCGATATTCATCGTCACCGTGAAAACCAGGTGATCGAGACGATGAAAGTCTGGCTTGGGCGCGGACGCTTCAAGCGCGAACTTGAAATGGTACAGGAACTGATCACGGCTGGACACGATCCGCTGAATATTGCCGCGGCGGCGATCAAGATTGCGCGCGCGGATGAGAAGCAGAGACCGATTGATGAAATCGGCGAAGTGAAAACCGATTTCAAAAGGAAAGATGAAGGTAGAGAGTGGAAAGAGGAAAGAGGAAAGAAGTTTGAAGGACGCGGAGAGTCCGGGAGGGGAGGCAGGCAGCCCCACGGGGGCGCTTCGCAACGTCAGCGCGGCGATACGTCGCATGAGGAGGGGATGGTCCGCTTGAAGGTGAACAAAGGCAAGTCGAGTGGAATTCGCCCGAGTGACATCGTTGGCACGATCGCTTTCCACGCGAATATTCCGGGCTACACCATTGGAAAAATTCGCATCGAGGATAAGTTCACGCTTGTTGATGTCCCCGAAGATTTGGTGGAGCAGGTGCTGACACATAATGGGAACTATCGGCTTGGAAAAGAAAAATTGACGTTGGTGAAGGCAAAATAAATTGTCAATTTCATTGACATCGCGCCTTACTCATGTTATCTTAAGCGGCGTAGGATACCAGTAGTTTGCTTTGGAAGTACCAGGTGGCTCACGGATCGTCCGTGAGCCACTTTGTTTTTTCGCCGTTGCGGCGATTCCGATG
This sequence comes from uncultured Anaerolineales bacterium, assembly GCA_949319575.1. GTDB lineage: Bacteria > Chloroflexota > Anaerolineae > Anaerolineales > Villigracilaceae > Defluviilinea. Next base: position 19,177 of record CASGHD010000145.1, read on the forward strand.
CAATACGTGGTTACCTCCAAATTTTTTATTGCCATAGGAGGCAAACATGTCGGATCGTATCAACGGTACAGTCAAATGGTTCAATGGGACCAAGGGGTACGGATTCATCGAGCGCGAAAGCGGACCCGATGTTTTCGTGCACTTCTCCGCCATTCAAGGCGATGGGTTCAAGAACCTGCAAGAGGGACAGAAGGTCGAGTTCACTGTCGAACAGGGACCGAAGGGACCTCAAGCCGCGAACGTAGTTGTTTTAGGCTAATTGACTGAATCAGTCTGACAAAAAATCCCCGCGATGAAAATTGCGGGGATTTTTGATTCACGGCAGTATTCATCCCAATATGTTTTCAAATTACGGTTGAAAGACTCTGGTTTCAGGCTTGAATGCCGCCCACGAAAACCAGAAGTGATTGATGGAGACTATAGGCTCGAGTTGCTTGCCATTCAGCTCTCCCGCAATGGCGATGCCGAAGATGTTCCATTCACTGCCTGTCTGTGTAACTAGAATTTTTCCGTCGGCGAAAGTGAATTCGAGAATTTGACTATCAAGCGATCGCGAGTACGCAACCGCCGAGCCAACCTCGCGTCATTCACAGGGATGAATTGCGGCTGGTCTATGGACGGGATCCCATCTTTGGGCGGACCTCCCGAAAGGATTTCGCTGTACGGCACAGAATGTTTATTGAAGTCGGTGGTGAATTCGTTCTCGGCGCCGCGTGGGGGTGATTCGGCTGGGAGGTAGGTAGCGGCTGATTGAGGTGAATCAGGCGCGGGTGGGGATGAAGCGGATGGCGTCGCTTGAGGAGTAGCGGGCTGGCAGGCGGTCAAGATCAGGATGAATAAGAGAATCTTTTTATTCATATCTGTATGACTTATTTGGATTTCAATATCTTACAGAGCCTGTAATGATCGCGATAAAGCCACTAACATCCAAATCTTTTAAACAGATCACCTTGTAGCGAGCAAGATAATTGTCGGGCGTTAAGAATTACATAATGATTTTGATTTCGCTGGCATGTTATAGTCAGTTGATAAGGTTTATCGGGCGCGCATCGTCGCCGAGGGCTTATGATCCCATCGAAGAGCATCCCCACCATTCCTCCAGATACATACAAGGCGCTGCCCGCGGCATACGCGTTTTTAGATCCGCAACTGCGCGAATCGGTTGCAACTGAATCGCCCCGCGTCGTATTCATCGAGGTCACGAATCACTGCAACCTGTTGTGCGAGACCTGTCCGCGGACATTCACGAGTTATGAAGAGCCGCAGACTCTTTCGTGGGAAAATTTCTTGAAGATCGCGGAGCAATTCCCCAAAATGGAACGCGCTGTCTTGCACGGCATCGGTGAGCCGTTGATCAACAGGAACCTGCCGCAAATGATCGCCCATTTGAAACAACGCGGCGTGACTACATTGTTCAACACGAACGCGACTTTATTGAACGAAGAATGGGGACGCAAACTGATCGAAAGCGGACTGGACGAGATGCGCTGTTCGATTGACGGCGCGAAAACGGAGACCTATGCAAAGATCCGCGGCGCGCCGTTATTGCACAAGATCGTTGGCAACCTCGCAAAATTTACCGAACTGCAACAAAAGATGAATGCCACCAAGCCCAAGGCATCCATTTGGATGACGGGAATGCGGGAGAATATCGAGGAACTTCCCGACCTGATTCGGCTGGCTCACCGTATGGGAATCAAAGAAGTGTATGTTCAGCGGATGGTTTATTACCTTGACCACGATCACGCGCCAGGTTTGATGGATGCGGGACATGCCCTGTTCGATGATTTCGATGAACTCGCCGATCGCTGTATTGCCGAGGCGGAACTGATCGCCAAAGAACACGAGATCATCCTGCGGGCGTCTGGCGCGACCGACCCGCGCCGAAGCCTGTCTGCGGCGATGCTGCGCGATCACCAGCCCTGGCGGGGATGCCTGCGCCCGTGGACGACGGCGTACGTCACCGCCAACGGGAATTGTCTGCCGTGTTGTATCAGCCCGTTCGCCACGAACGATTATCAAAGCCTGAAGATGGGCAATTTGTTCGAGAAAAGTTTCGATGAGATTTGGAACGATGAACGTTATCAGGCATGGCGTACCAGCCTGCTCAGCGACCAGCCGCCCGCTCCATGCAAGGGATGCGGCGTGCATTGGAGTTTATGATTTGACCATCCTTCCTTACAGAGCCGATCTATGAGCGAGCTATCTCTTGCCACCGAACCGCCTCCGTTGTTATGGAAGTTGTGGTTGTATACCAATTACGATTGCAATTTGAAATGTTCGTATTGTGTGGCGAAGTCGGGTCCCAATGTGCCGCGCCGCGCGTTGGGAGTCAACAACGTGCAGCGACTCGTGGATGAGGCGGTCGCGCTTGAGTTCGAGCATGTATTCTTCACAGGTGGCGAGCCGTTCCTCCTCAACGACATCTACGACATGCTGGCGTATTCGTCGGAGCGCATCAAGACGACGGTGTTGACCAACGCCATGCTGTTGCGCGGCGCGCGTCTTGAAAAATTGCGCGCGATTGCCAACGATAACCTGATCGTTCAAGTCAGTTTGGATGGCGGACGACCCGAAGACCACGATGCCTATCGCGGACCAGGCACGTGGGAAAAAACCGTCGAGGGAATCAAAATTCTGCAAGAATCTGGTTTCCGCGTTCGGCTTGGCACGACGGAAACGCCAGCCAATTCTGCTCACCTTGAAAAACTTTGCGAGTTCCATCGTTCCATCGGCATTCTCGATGAAGACCATTTCATCCGCCCGCTGGCAAAACGCGGTTATTCAAAAGAAGGCATCGAATTGGGGATGGGAAATTTAGTTCCAGAGATTACGGTTAATTTAGACGGCATCTTCTGGCATCCGCTGTCCACCGATGCGGATATGCAGGTCAGCAAGAATTTCCTTCCGCTCGCGCCGGCTGTGGAGCGCGTCAAGACACAGTTGGAAGCGATGTATCAAACAGGCGGCGTGCCGCTGATGACGTTTACCTGAGGATAAAAATTCTGGCTTCCGTGTGGAGCCCAAGGAGAAAACAATGATCCAAGCATACGTCTTAATCGAAGCAGAGCCCACCCGTGTACAGGATTTGATGAAAGAACTGCCGGGCATGGAACTTGAAGGTTCTGTCATCAAGCAAGTCCATGCGGTGACGGGCCACTACGACATCATCGCTTTTGTCGAAAGCCCTGACCTGCAATCGCTCGGCAACTGAATAACCACAGGCATTGCGGGCGCCGTGGGCATCCGTCGAACTGAAACCTGCCTCGTGGTGTGGTAATTCCGAGCAACTTTTTTGGACGCTGAAGAACGCTGATTTCGCTGATTCAAAAAACTGAGATTTCCGCGCGCTTCGCGGTCAGCGCCCCATTTTTATTTTGGATAGAGTCTAACGACTTCAAAAGGAGTACTCATGTCTGCAAACCCTGCTGTTCCATCTTATCTTGAAACATTAGAAAAAGTGATCGCCGATGTCATCGCTCCCAACGCAATGGAGATTGACGAAAAAGGAATCTTTCCGCGCGCCAATATTGAAGCATTGGCGAAAGCAGGTTTGCTTGGTCTCCTCAGCGCGAAGGAAGTGGGCGGCATGGGCGAGGCGCATCGCGCCGCCACGCTGGTCATCGAACGACTGGCGCAAGAGTGCGCTTCAACTGCAATGGTCTTGTGCATGCACTATTGCGGAACCGCGGTGATCGAAGGCACGAACGGACCGCGCGAGATTCGCGAAGCGATTGCCGCAGGAATACATCTCACCACGCTCGCATTCTCCGAAGCGGGTTCGCGCAGTCACTTCTGGGCGCCCGTAAGCACCGCCATGCGATCCAACGGACACGTTCAATTGGACGCGAAGAAAAGTTTTGCAACGGGGGCAGGCGAAGTGGATAGCTATGTATGGTCGAGCAAACCGATCAATGCGGATGGAGCGAGCACGATCTGGCTTGTGCCAGCCAAAACCAGCGGGCTGGTCATCCCTGCGCCGTTCAACGGCTTGGGTCTGCGCGGAAATTCATCCAGCCCCGTCACGGCTGAGAACGTGATGATTCCCGCAGCGGCCATGCTCGGCGCGGATGGAGGCGGGTTCGACATCATGATGAGCATCGTGCTTCCGAACTTCCAGATGATGATGGCGGCAATTTCGACGGGCATCATGGAATCGGCGACGACGAAATCGGCGGCGCATGTGAGCAACACAAAACTTCAA
>CASGHD010000146.1 GCA_949319575.1 uncultured Anaerolineales bacterium
TACCACGCTGGATGATCCCGTCGGCACGATACAGGAAGACCAACAGCCAGCCGATCATGCCGCCCGAGGTGGCAAGCAACGCGAAATACCCAAGCGCTTGATCATTGGACGGCAGGGTGGTCTGCACAAAGTCCAGCGAACGGGAGGCGGCATACACCAGCAGACCACCGCCGATGACGAGAAAGGCGACCAGCGCCACGAACTTGAAGAGTGCTTTCATTGTGTTCCTCCACAGTATTTGGAATGCACCCAGCCGGTTTGCCCAGATGGGGTGATGACGTTGAGCCAGTCCTGATCCGCATCCAGAACGTCCAGTACATCGCCCGTCGATAGCCAGGCTAGCACGGTGCAATGCAAGCCTGCGCATTCCCGCAGGTGCAGGGACTGCGCTGATACTGTGCAGGTAGCGGGCATTGTATGGAGGATGGGATCAGGGTCTTGCGTTGCTGTCGCTAAATGTGTAATGTTGGACACCTGCACCGGCATGTCTTTTGGCGGCGATGGTGGCGTGGTCAGTGAACATGCCAATAAAAATAGAGTTAGTAACAACGGTCCCGATGCTTTCATGGTGTCCTCCCTGGTGATGTCGATGGTGCAAATTGGTTGTCGTTCATACGCGCGATCTCCTTTGTTGTGAAATAAAAAAACGGCACCCACACACGAATGTGCGAGCGCCGCTCTTTGCATTGAGCTGCGTTAATGGCTATTTGAGATCACGTTTTCTTCGATAGTCCAAAATTGTCAGAGCTTCTGACTTTTGTATACCGGGCGGAAGTAGTTCGATTCCACTGTAAGAAAGTGGGAATTTTCGCCCGTCGGGACCGCCAGTGACATAAAAAGAACCGACTTGAAAGTCGGTTCTTTTCTTTTTCAAACCCTTCGCATTTTCATCTACATCTTCGGTCCTGCTTCGATCACCGACTTCACAGCCCGGTCTTCAAAGTTTTTGAAATTGTCGATAAACTTTTGCGCGAGCAATTTGTATTTCTGTTCGTGTTCCGATTTATCCTGCCATGAAGAGGCTGGGTCAAGCACTTCAGCGGGCACGCCGGGGCAGGAGGCGGGCACCTCGAACCCGAAGACTGGGTCGCGGCGATAGTCGACAGCGTTCAAGTTACCGGATAGCGCGGCAGTCAACAACGCGCGCGTATGCTTGATCGAAATGCGCTTGCCGATGCCATAGGGACCGCCTACCCAGCCGGTGTTCACCAACCAGCATTTCACATTATGCTTTTCGATCTTCTGCCTCAACAACTCCGCGTACCTCGATGGGTGATGCACAAGGAACGGCGCGCCGAAACACGCGGAAAATGTGGCAACTGGCTCCTTCCCCAAGCCCGCTTCGGTGCCCGCTAGTTTGGCAGTGTACCCGGAAATAAATTGGTACAACGCCTGGTCCACCGACAAGCGCGCGATGGGAGGCATCACGCCTGTTGCATCGGCAGTGAGGAATACAATGTTCTTCGGGTGTCCCGCTTTCTTTTCAGGGACGGCATTTTCAATGAACGTCAGCGGATACGAGGAGCGCGTATTCTCGGTGAGAGACGAGTCGTTGAGGTCTATCGCCCGGGTAGCCGGATCAAACACCACATTCTCGAGAATCGTCCCGAACATGCGGGTGGTCGCATAAATTTGAGGTTCCGCCGCCTCCGAAAGTCCGATTACTTTGGCGTAGCATCCGCCCTCGAAATTAAACACGCCGCCGTCGCTCCAGCCGTGTTCATCGTCGCCGATCAGGCGGCGCGTTGGGTCGGCAGAGAGAGTCGTTTTGCCGGTACCGCTCAAGCCGAAGAACAACGCCACATCGTTTGAGTCGTTCGGGTCTACATTCGCCGAACAGTGCATGGACATCACTCCCCGTAGTGGCAGAAGATAGTTCATCAGCGTAAAAATAGATTTCTTTATTTCGCCGGCATAGCGCGTGTTGCCGATGATCGCCAATTTGCGCTCGAGATTCAATAGGATAAACGTTTCAGACCGCGTCCCGTCGCTGGCAGGGTCTGCTTTAAAACTTGGCACATCAACGATGGTGAAGCCGGGCATGAATTTTTTGATTTCGTCCGAAGTGTCTGGCAGGATGAACATATTGCGAACGAATATGCTGTGCCAGGCTTCCTCCGTTACGAAGCGGACGTTCAGGCGATAGTTGGGGTCGGCGCCGGCGTACACATCCTGCACGAAGACATCGCGCCCTTTGAGATAGTCGGTCATGCGGTTGTACAACGCGTCGAATTTTGCGCCCTCGAACGGGCGGTTTCCACCCCACCAAACAATATTTTCAGAATCAACATGCTTGACCACAAATTTGTCGTTGGCTGACCTACCGGTGTGTTTACCGGTATGAGCAACGAATGAGCCTCCCTTTGTCGTTGCGCCTTCACCACGAAAAACCGCCTCCTCGTACAGCCCTTCGGTGGGCAGATTCCAGTAGGCGGTTCGCAAGCCAGTGATGCTGTGGTTGGACAAGTCGTAGTCCGCGCGGCGAGTCAACGCGGCATTTTCGGCTGGAGTGTTTCCATTTGTTTTTTTGCTCATAGAGTCACCTCGAAGATTAGGAGTTCATCAGGGGTATCGAAGGAAGTTTCCTCACTTTAATCATAACACCGTCTCGTTACCGGGGAATTGAGTTTCATCCTATCAAAACCTGTCAAACTACGGGCAGGGGATCGACCCCGGCGCCGGGTCTACCCCCCCGCGACCAGATATTGTCGAATTCCCGCATGTACAAGGCGGCAATCTCAGGGTTATCGAGGATGATGATATTCTCGTCGTTGCTTTCCTCCGCGCTGGTGGAAAAATTAAACGAGCCGGTGATAACGAAGCGGCTATCTACAATGATAACCTTGTTGTGCATAAAACCGGGGTTTCCATCGCGCCGAACCGGGACGCCGGCACATATCAGCGTATCAAACTCTGCCGCGTCGGTGTCGCTTCCCACGGTTTCGTACACGCCCGCCACGTTCACCCCATTCCGGGCGCGCTCGATCATGGCGCTGGCAAGCGGGTAGTCGGTAAAACTGAATGCCAAAAAGCGGATATTCGACTGGGCAAAGTTCACGATGGGGATGATTGCCTGCGCCAGCGCGGCATCCTCCGAAGTGAACACCACCCAGATCTGCGTTCCATTCACGTTAACCGATTGTTCACTCAATTGCGAAGGCGACTTGGGCCCAAACTGCCCATCCCACATTTCTTGAAATTCGCGCTCATAGATCGCCGCCACCTCGGGCGAGTGTAGTACAAGCGCGTTATTTTCCTGCTTGAAGATTCCATTCTGGGTGAGGTTGGTGGAGCCGGTCCACACGGTTTGATAATCGAAGATGATGAATTTGTTATGCATCAATGCCGAGCGATTATCTGAGCGAATTTCAATGCCGGCATTTTGCAATGCCGCGAATTGACCGCGACCCGGCTCGTCATCCGCTTCCAGCCCATACTCGTCATCGGTCACCCAGCGCACATCCAATCCGCGTTGGCGGGCGGCGATCAAGGCTTCAGCAACAGGCGTGAGATTGAATTCGAAAGCGGCGATGTGAATGGCATTCTGCGCGGCGTTGATCTGTTGGATCAGCGCGCCTTCGATCGAGTTCTGCCACTGCGCCGGATCATTGATGGTCAGGCGGTCGGTGAAATACACTTCCCACCACAAACCGCCTGGGGGTTGCGCGGTCGGCAGAGGGGCGATCGATGTATCCGCTGGAGGAGCAAATTCACTGGGAGATTGAGGCGGGAGTCCCGTCGCATTTTCCGCGCCGGGCAAAGGCACATTCCCCGCATCGTACCCGGTTAGGGTTGTGACGAATCCGATGATGACGATCAGGATTAATCCGAGGAGCGTTCCCAGCGTTTTACGTTGTGATGTCCCGCGCCGATTCGACATGAATGCCTATTTCGTGAGGGTTAATGTTTCTTTTAATTTCAAGATCAATTGATGGGGAGTGTTCTTCGCGTCGTCAACGAGATGCAGCAGTTTCATCAGATCGGCAGGCGCTTCGACGCCCAGCATCGTTTTCCATTGCTCTGTTATTTTGTTTTTCAAGTCTGGGCGGCTGGCGGCATCGTACTTCCCCGCCGCCCAATTGCCTGTGCCGCGCAAAAAGTGCCGCAGGGCTTTCATGCGCGGCTCCATATTTTGCCCAGCGGCTGTGTCGTCCAAGCCGTTTGTGTTTTGCGCGATCTGCGCCGCCAGTGTGATACCCCAATTCATCAACTCGGTGGCGGCTTCTGTCTCGAGCATGTCGAGCATAGACACGTTGCCGGTCACTATTTTTTTCGCGTTCTCCACGCGGGTTTTTATATCGGTCACGACGACTCCAGCGCGGAAAAATCTTGCGGAGCGCCCAGCGGGAATCGTTGCGCGGCAGAATCGATTCGCTTGACCAACCCCAGCAGGACGTCCCCGCTTCCCGCCTCGACGTATGCCTGTATGCCGCTCCTCATCATTGCCTGCGCCGATTCGGTCCAGCGCACGCGCGATTGCATTTGCGCTTTGATGTCGGCGCGCAACTCGTCGGCGGTGGTCATTGGCTTTGCGTGGACATTGCTGATCACAGGAATTTTGGGGGCGGTCATCGCGCATGAGTCCACTGCCGCGTTCCACTCGGATTGAATCGAAGCCATCAGCGGAGAGTGCGCCGCAATGCTCACTGCCAGCGCTACCGCGCGTCTTGCGCCGACGGCTTTTGCTCCAGCCATGGCTCGCTCCAACGCGGGCTTGTGACCGGAGATCACCACCTGCCCTGGGCAGTTATCGTTGGCGACCTGCGCGATCTCATCGGCTGTGCTGGAGTCGGCGCAAACTTTTTCCAATGTGGGAATATCCACGCCGAGGATTGCGGCCATGCCACCGGGGTTCGATTCGCCGGCGCGCTTCATCAATTCGCCGCGCGCGCGAACGAGTTTGAGACCATCGGCGAACGGTAGCGCGCCGGAGGCGGTTAGCGCGGATAACTCGCCGAGGGAATGTCCCGCCAGCGCGGCAGGTTGAGCCTCCGCGTGAAGATGCGTGAAGGTCATCCACGCGGCAACCGAATGAAGATACAACGCCGGTTGGGTGTTGACTGTCTCGTCCAGTTGTTCTTTCGGTCCATCCCACATCAATTGAGAGAGAGAGAAACCAAAGAGCGCGTCGGCTTCGTCGAAGTATTGACGGGCAATCGGATATTGCGAGGCGAGGTCTTTTCCCATGCCAACGGCTTGCGAACCTTGACCGGGAAACAGGAATGCGGTTGTTTGAGAGTTGAGTTTCATAGCGTTTAAAACACAAACGGGTCGTGATGGTCACGACCCGTTTCGGGCGAGCGCGCCTCGCCCTTACTCAGCTTTTTTCTTTTCTTTTTTTACTTCGACAACTTCACGCCCTTCGTAAAATCCGCAGTTCGGGCAAACCGTGTGCGGCAGGCGCAGGGAACTGCAATTTGCGCAGGAGGTGAGGTTGCGGGGTTGCAAGGCATCGTGCGCGCGGCGCATGTTGCGACGGCTCTTCGAGTGCTTGCGTTTTGGATGTGGAGGCATTGGTCTTTCTCCTTGATAAATTCAGTAGCGCCGACCCAGGTTGGCGCTACGGTTTTGACGACAGCGGGCAGATTATAGCGGGTGGAGGTAGGAGCGTCAAGGATGGATGTTACATGGGAGGCGGCTTTTCCAAAGTCGGGAGAATAATTTTCGTACACGGATTTCACGGAAAACACGGAATACTTCGCGTTTTAGACCGCGATCCGTGTCGTCCGTGTTATTCCGTGTACCCACAGAGGTTTTTGTCAAGCGACTTTGGAAAAACCATATTGCAAGGACATGGCTTTCTCAAGAAACGTTCTGCCAGTCTGCGGTAATATGAAAGCCTTTTGTAAGGGATTTCGCGCGACCACAAAGCCCGCCTCGACATAAGTTCATCGTATAATTCAAGCGTGATCGGTCAAGAGAAATAAAATCACACAAGGAGTTAGGGACGATGTCGACAACATTTATCATAATTTTACTCATCGCGATCGTGATGGCTATCATCGGAATCTCCATGAACAGGTCGCGCACCGGGCGCCAGCGCCACGATGGCGCGCCACAGCAACGCGGAGGAGACCGCAGTCGCGACGCTTCCGCTGATAAAGACAGAAAATAACAAGCCGTGATGAACTCCATAGTAAAATCAAAGCATGGAGTTTCAGATCGCCGTCGCCAAGGTCAATAAATACGCTATATCTGAAAGCGGGGATACACTCGAAATCGTCGAACGCCCCAACGGAGGGCTGTCCGTCGTGCTTGCCGATGGGCAAACATCAGGACGTGGCGCCAAAGCGGTTTCGCAACTGGTTGTCCGCAAGGTGATTAGTTTGCTCGCCGAAGGGGTCCGCGATGGCGCGGCGGCGCGCGCCGCATCCGACGCGCTGTTCACAGACAAACAAGGGAAGGTCATCAGCACGCTCAACATCGCCTCGCTCGACCTGTACAGCCGCACCATCGTCCTGACTCGCAACAACCCCTCCCCGCTTTATATTTGCCGAGGCGAAACAATTGATCGTGTCGACGCGGAAAGTATTCCTCTGGGAACCTCCCGCGATGTGCGCCCGCTCATCACCGAACTGCCAATCGAAGTCGGGCTGACCATCGTCATCTACACCGACGGGTTGACTCACGCCGGGGAACGGCGAGGCAACCCAATGGACGTCGGCGAAGCGATTCGGTCTGTGCTCGAGGACCAGGATCCCAGCCCGCAATCGCTGGCTGATTCGCTTCTCGTTCACGCGATCCGCTTGGACGACGATCGCCCAGCGGACGACATCAGCGTGTTAGTGTTGAAATTTTCATCGAATATCGGGGATAACGTTCGCCGCATGACGGTTCGACTGCCGATCAATGGAGTTGCCACATGAAAAAATTCGGTAAGATTTTTAGCCGCTATGGAGCCTCCAAGTAAGCGCCCGGTGATTGGGGTTGTTGGTCCGTGCGGGTCGGGCAAATCAACCTTGATCGCCGGGCTTGAGAAACACGGCTTCACCTGCCGGCACATCGCGCAGGAACATTCCTACGCGCAAGCCATGTGGCAGATTATCGCCAAACCGGATATTCTGATCTACCTCCACGCCTCTTTTGAAACCAGCGCTGCGCGCCGAAACCTTGATTGGCTCGAAAAAGATCATATCGAACAACTCCGTCGCCTCGCCCACGCGCGCCAACACGCCAACCTCCTCATCGAAACCGATGAAGCAACCCCAGCCGAAATTTTAAAAACCGTTTTGGATTTCCTCCACAGGACGCCTTCATGAAGCCCCGCATCGCTTCTCTCCTCCTTTTCAGCCTGTTCGCCCTTTCCTGCTCATTGTTCCAGCCCACGCCGACTCCCGCTCCTGAAGTTTCCTCAACTCCCGATCCGCTCGACACCCCGTGGGATGATCGCTCCATCTTTAAAGATGGGTTGGTCTCATCCGCGCAATGGGCGTTGGACGAACTGGGCGGCGCAACGGTCTATCACGTCGAATTGGAGATTGCAGACAATCTCTCTCACGTGAACGGCTCCGAGAAAATCCGTTACACCAACACGGAAAGTCAGTCGTTGAATGAAGTACGCTTTCGATTGTTTCCAAACATCCTTGGCGGCAAGATGGAGGTCTCCAACCTTCTTGTGGATAATACGACCGCCACGCCTCGCTACGATCTGCAAAACAGTTTGATGATCGTTCCGATCGCCGCGCCGCTTGCGCCGGGGGAAAGCGTGGTGATCCGTATGGATTTTTCGGTGGAGGTTCCACGCACGGTCGAGTTGAATTACGGCGTGCTCGCCTACGACCAGGATGTGCTCGCTCTTGCGCACGCCTACCCGATGGTTTCTGTGTTTGATGAGGAAGGTTGGAATGCGGAAATCCCGCCGCAGGAAGGTGATGTGACATATGCCGATGCGTCGTTCTTCATCGTCAGGGTTACCGCGCCAAAAGGAGTGACGGTGGTCGCCTCCGGGCGGCGAGTCGGCTTCACGGAGGCTGAGCAGACGCAATCGGTGGTTGTTGCGAGCGGTCCCGCGCGGGATTTTTATCTGGCGGCGAGTCCGAAATATGTGGAAACGACCATCAACGCGGATGGCGTCTTGATCCGCAGTTACACGACAGCAAACTTTAGTGAAGGCTCACAGTATCTGGTTGAAACCGCCGCGCGCGCGATCAAAATTTTCAGCGCGCGCTACGCGCCGTATCCATACACCGAACTCGATTTTGTATCGACCCCCACGCTGGCGCTCGGCATCGAATACCCCGGCATGATCGCCATCACCTCGTGGATCTACGATATGGAAAATGTTGCCCCCAACGAATACCTTGAGGCGACGGTCGCGCATGAAGTGGGGCATCAGTGGTTTTATAACCTCGTCGGCGACGATCAACTGGACGATCCCTGGCTCGACGAATCGTTGACTCAATTCATCACATTGCAATATTTTATCGACACGTATGGACTCGCTGGAAGCGAAGGGTTCAAGAGCTCGCTCGAGTTTCGCTGGGACATGATCGCGCGCGAGAATATCCCGATCGGCTTGCCCGTGGAGGACTACGATGGCGCAACCTACAGCGGAATCGTCTACGGTCGCGGACCGTTATTCTTCGTCGCGCTCAGAGACGCGATGGGCGACTCGTCCTTCGACGCGTTCCTGAAAGAATATACACAATCTCTCACATGGAAGGTTTCCACACCCGAAACGCTTCAATCGCTCGCCGAAAAAAACTGCGCCTGTGAACTGGATGCTATTTTCAACGAGTGGGTATACCCGTAGGCGGATGGTAGTATAATAACCGCCGCGTGGCGACCAAGCCTGAGACGGCGAGTGCGCCACATTTTCTTGGATGGAGAGAACACCCGCATGCTTCGCAACCTAACCAACAGACTGTTACTCATTGCCCTTGTGCTTATGCTCGCAATCTGGGTAGACGCAAACGAAGATATCCAGATCCCCAACCCTTTTAAAGACGACGGCTCCCCTCTTATTCAAATTGATGTGAAGCCTCGGCTCGGTCTCGACTTGCAAGGCGGCTTGCAAGTTTTGCTCGAAGCCGACCTTGCCGAGGATGTAAAGGTTTCGCGCGATGAAATGGAAACCGCCCGCAACATCGTCGAAAACCGAACCAACGCCCTGGGTGTCAGCGAAAACGTCATCCAATTGGCAGGCGATCGGCGCATCGTGGGCGAATTCCCCGGCGCGGAAGATACCGATGCGATCCTCGATATTATTCAACAAACGGGCTTGCTTGAATTTGTAGCCACCGGGGATTACGCCCCTCCGGAAGGAAGCACCCTGCAAACCGATTTCGTCCCCGGCGCTTCCACCCCGCAAACTCCCGCAGACGGCGCTACGATCTTCCACACGATCATGACCGGCAAAGTACTGCAAGGCGTCAACGTGAGCGTCACCCAAACAGGAGCGCCCGCGATCGACTTCTCTCTTAATTCTGAGGGAGCCGCCATATTTGCTGAACACACATCGGCGAACATCGGAAAGTATCTCGCGATTGTCCTCGACAAGCAGGTTGTTAGCGCGCCCGTGATCGAAAGCGCCATCACCGGTGGGCAGGGTTCCATCAGCGGCAACTTCACGCCGGAATCGGCAAACGCGCTGGCTGTCCAACTACGTTACGGCTCGCTTCCCATTCCGCTGAAAGTTGTCGAAACGCGGATCATCGGACCCACGCTGGGCGAAGATTCTCTCCAGAAAAGTCTCGTGGCTGGATTGGTCGGTTTCATCATTGTTGCCCTGTTCATGATCATTTACTATCGCCTGCCCGGTCTCTCGGCTGTCTTGTCGATTTTGGCATACGCCGCCGTTTTATACGCCATCTTTAAACTAATCGGCGTCACGCTCACCCTGCCTGGCATCGCCGGCATCATGCTCAGCACTGGCTCCGCTTTAGACGCGAACATCCTGATCTTCGAAAGGCTGAAAGAAGAACTCCGCGCCGGGCGAAGCTTGAGGCAGGCATTCGACCAAGCATGGAGGCGCGCCTGGCCCTCCATCCGCGATTCAAATATCGCCGCCCTCATCACAGCGGTCATCCTGTTCTGGTTCGGGAGTTCCTTCGGCGCAACGATCGTCAAAGGGTTTTCGTTCACGCTTGCCATCGGCGTGATGATCAGTCTGTTCTCGTCGCTTTATGTCACCCAAGCCTTTCTGGCGCTTCTGTTCAACATCGTCAAACCGACAAACTATGAACGCTCGATTGGCATCTAGGAATTACTCATGAATATTCTTGGCAAACGCTACATTCTTTTTGGCTTGTCCTTCTTGATCATCGTCCCCGGCTTGATCGTTCTCTTCACCCGTGGGATTCCCCTTTCCATCGATTTCAAAGGCGGGAGCCTGCTCGAAGTGAAATTCGACACCGCGCAACCGGCGCCAGGCGACATCCTTAATGTATACGACGCCTCCGGTATCAAAGACTCGCAGGTGCAAACCAGCGACACTGGAAGTTTTATCATTCGGTCCGAGTTCATGCAAAACGAAACCCGCGACGCCGTTCTTACCGCGCTCACAGACAAGTTTGGCAAACTGGAGATCGTGCGGTTCGACAGCGTGGGACCAAGCATCGGCGAACAAGTCACCTCGCGCGGAACACTCGCAGTCATCGTTTCGTCGCTCCTTGTGGTGCTTTTTATTGCATGGTCGTTCCGAGGCGTGCAAAACGCCTTCCGGTACGGGGTCTGCGCCATCCTTGCCATGATCCATGATGTGGCGATCATTTTTGCCATCACCGCCTACGGCAGTCTTCTATTAGGCTGGGAGATCGACGCGCTCTTCCTTACCGCCCTCCTGACAGTGATCGGCTTCTCGATGCAAGACACCATCGTAGTGTTCGATCGAATCCGTGAAAACATGAGCATCTACCGCCGCCTGGATTTCGAAACGCTGGTCAACCATTCCATCGTGCAAACCCTGCAACGCTCGATCAACACCCAGTTGATGACCGTCGAATTCCTTCTGCTGGCGCTCATCTTGTTCGGCGGCGCCACCCTTCAGGAATTTGCATCCATTCTGCTGATCGGGCTAATGAGCGGAACGTATTCGTCTATATTCATCGCCGCCCCCATTCTCGTTTTATGGGAAAACCAGGAGTGGAAAAACTGGTTCAAACCCAAAGCGATCGCCGGGTAAAACAAAACCAAAAGGACGCCATTCGGCGTCCTTTTACCTTCTACGCAACCACACTAAAATACTCAACAGAAGCGAACGAAATGTCGTCCGCCTCACGGTAAACATGGGTGGCGGATACTCCTTCTCCTCATAGGACTTCAACCGCAGTAGTAACCGGACAACATCCTGGTTCGGCTTAGTTCGATACATGGTCCGCGCGTGCTCTTGAATCATTAGATATGCATACCGCTAACAGGACGCCTGAAATATGAAGATGTTACACAACAACATCCCGCCAGTCTTTCGGCGGGATGTTGAGAGACGACAACGCGTCATTCGCAGGGACAACTGCCCCACCAGCGGTTGGCTGATCTACCCCCCCAACTCCACTGCCAGCGTATCGTAATAGGTGCCTGCGCCAAAACCGTCGATCAAGACATGGTCGAATGGCTTCAATTGCGGCAATTTCCTGAGAAAAGCGATCATGTTGGAAGCCGCGCTCACATTTCCAAAATCACTTAACAACCACGGCATCGGCAGGATAATCCCGTCTTTTTGCAGGTGTTTTTCTTTGAGTTTATTGATCTTGTAGTTGGCGTGATGAACGATCGCCACAGCAAACGACTTCCCAGCCATGCCCAATTCATCAAGCCGCGTCTGGTATGCCGCGTACACGTCGCGCACGACCTGCACGCCTGTGCGCACGAATAACTTGACCATGCCCATCGGTCCAGCCATAGCAATAGACGAACCATCGTGAGGTTCGTGCATCAAACCCGCCACACGGATATTATTTGCCGATGGCTCGGTTACATCCACGTTATAGCCATCTGCTTTTTGTTTGGAATGGGGATAATACATTTGCACTTGCAGAACACCGTCTTCATCAAATGCTTCATGCGATTTACCGGCAATTAATCTCATGGTCTTACCCGGGATAACCCCCACCACGCCGGCGGCATTCCCAAATAACTGCAACGCGTTCGCGTCGTGCGACGAGCCGACGAACCGACTCAAGCCCTCGATGCCCCCAACCAGCACCTTCTTCCCATACAATGATTCAGCGATGTTCTGATGCAATTGCAGGTTCTCAGGCAATGTCGGGTTCAACGCCAGATGCAACGAACTTGTGGACCCATCACACGCTTTATGAGTGGCTACTTTGAGCGCGCTCTCCGGAATCCCTGCGGCTCGTGAAATCTGGTTAAGGTAATCAGACGAGAGCGGCGCGCTCATACCGATGAGAACTCCCGCAACTTCGGAAGGCTCCCAGTTGCAGGCTTTGATCGCCTCGCTTAGAAATTTCGCCCCCACTTCGATCTCGAGGCGGGAATGTTCATCGGGAGTCAAGTTAAGCGGAATATGGTGTCGGCTGCGAAACCCCAGATCGGAGAGATTCAATTTCTCGGCGGCAGGAAGCGGGCGCCCCAACCTCTCTTCGATGAAGAAGTGAAGGTTTTCATTACTAAAACTTTCTCCCCATGTTCCATACACGCCGCCGATACCCACGGAAGGGTTGCTGACGGGCTCCATCCCGAACGGGATACCCGCGCCAATGTCTATTACGCCCTTTGTAATGTTTGGGCGGTCATAAAACGATTCTGTTTTTGTTGCTTCAAGTGTCATTTCAATGCTCCTTACTAGTCTGAATGCGCAAACCCCCGTTGTACTCGAAAGTTTCGTATTTTGGATTAATCCTTCCGAAGAATATGCCTATTTTGAAACGAAAAGACCCTCATGCACGAGGGTCTTTCTTGCTGGGGAGCCTGGATTCGAACCAAGATACCATCCTCCAGAGGGATGTGTCCTGCCGTTGGACGACTCCCCAATTTCAGGGGATTTTCATGCCCTGTCCAGCGGGCGGTATTGTAGCATGGCAAGATTTTTAGGGCAAGCCTTATTTGCGCGCGTTATTTGCGCGCGCCGCGACGTGTGTTATCTTCCACATCCAACATGATGAGCAACACTTTGGATACAGCCTGCAAGCCGAAGAAATAGAATACGCCAGGAAGAAGTTGCGTGAGGTATGGGGACATCATGTTCAAGCCCATCAAGAAACCCATGCCTTTGTCTCCCATCATGCCGTTGGTATATTGGGAAAGGAACAATAAAATTTGAAACAACCAAGTCAGCACATAGATCGTGAGCGTAACCCACGAAAGGATGTCTGCCCAGCGCGACAGTTTGAG
>CASGHD010000147.1 GCA_949319575.1 uncultured Anaerolineales bacterium
CACATGGCTGACCTTGTCGCGTATAACGACGGTTCGGTCGTCAGCCGCCAGATCACCAAAGCGGAGGCTGGCAACGTCACCCTGTTTGCGTTTGATAAAGAGCAAGAGTTGAGCGAACACACCGCGCCGTATGACGCGCTCGTGTATGTGTTAGACGGCGAGGTCGAGATCACGCTTGCCGGTCAACCGTTCCACTTAAAGACTGGCGACGCGATCATCATGCCTGCGAATACGCCGCACGCGGTGAAAGCGGCCACGCGTTTTAAAATGTTGTTGACGATGATACGGAAGTAGCGTATACACGGATACAAGTAAACAGGTACACAAGGAAGGAAGAATTTCCTTGTGTACCTGTTTTTGTTTTTGCCGATCTGCGTATTTACCTGTTTACTTGTCTACTTGTTTCCCTGTCTACGTGTTTACCTGTCTACCTGTCTACATTTGCACTTGCATCCGCGTCCCCCTCATATATGACCACGCCATAAACAACGGCACGAGAGCCAAAATTCCCGCAATGACCGCCATCATCGTGTAACTCGAGGCGTCGAAGATGAATCCGCTGGAGAGGCTGATGATCGCCGAAGCCAGCCCCACGAGGAAGTCGCTCGTGCCTTGCGTGCGCGAACGCTCCACCGGTGAGAGTTGATCCGAAAGCAGCGTCGAGCCGCCGACGAAACAAAAGTTCCAACCCGCGCCAAGTAAAAATAACGAAATACCTAATGGCAACACATTCGGAGAAAGCGGGGCGGTGATACAGGATAACAGCAAAGTGAACGAACCGATAAAAATCATCCTGCCGCGTCCGATCTTATCCAACAACCAACCGGAGATGATCGAAGGCGCGAACATGCCGAACGTGTGCGCCGAGATCACGGTGTAAATATCGGCGCGCGCGTGCTGATGGTCTTCCATGTGCAGCGAGGTGATGACCATGATCGCGACCATCACCACTTGCCCAAGCATCATCGCGGCGACCGCGGTGACCGCCGCGGGCTGACGCAGGATCTGTAAAATAGGACGCGCCTCGCCATGCGGAATCTCGGATGGATATTGCTTTGCCACTTCTTTGCCCACATCGCGCGGGTCGGGGCGCAGACCGGCAAAGACAAGAACGGCGGCAATAGCAAACAGAATTAGGGTGGTTGCGTATGCGCCGGCGAGTTCATCCATTCCAAGCGAAACAACGAACCCGCTCATCGGCACGGCGGAAACGCGCGCCAGAATCGTCCCGATCACGCCGCCCAGCACCACCATCGAGATCGCCCGTCCGCGCCGGTCCGGTGGATTGACTTCCGCCGCGGCAAAGCGGCCCAACTGCACCGCCGAGTTGGTCGCGCCCATCATCATCAAGCCGAGGATGACCAACAAGAACGAAGCATGTTGAATGGCGAACAAAACTAAAATATTTCCAAGAATGCCGATCAACAAACCAGACACGATTCCGTTGCGCCGCCCAATGCGATCCATGATGATGCCCCATGCCGAAGCCGAAAGCGCGCCGCTCAACAAATACGCGGCGGTCGGCAGAGTTGCCCATGAGCGGTCTGAGGCGAGTTTCGCGCCGAGGATAGGGTTGATCGCCGCGGCGGCGATGAATCCCGCCGACGCAAAACTTTGCGCGAGAAATAACACCCACACTGTTTTTTTAGCAATACGATTGAAGTCTGTCATTTAAATTCCTTACTGTTCTCAACGCCGTCCTCCGCGAAGCATTCTGTGACGGCGATACGCGCTGTAGTCTGTCATGAAATTGACCACTTTGGACGGGCGGATTATACATGGGATGCGGGTAAAATTCGGCGCATGGATTTCGACCTGCGGCCCGCTTCAGACCTGCGCCTGCCTGATCTTGTCCAGACGCTGAATCGCGGCTTTGAAGAATATCCCGTCCCCATCCATCTCAACCTCTCGCAATTCCTCGGCATGGTCCGTAAAGACAGCATCGACCTGACCGCGAGCCGTGTTTTATTCACAGACGATCAAACGGTAGGAGTCGCCTTGATCGCGCGGCGAGGTTGGACGAGCCGCCTCGCGGCAATGGGCATCGCCATTGAATCGCGCAACAAAGGCGCCGGCTCATGGCTGATGGACAAGTTGATCCGCGAAGCGCGCGAACGCGGCGACCATGCGATGACTCTTGAAGTCATCGAGCAAAACGATCCGGCGGTGCGCCTTTATGAAAAATTCGAGTTCCAGATCGTAAGACGGTTAATCGGTATGATCCGCCGGGAGGCGGTGGAGCTCGAAGACGGCGCGTTGCAAGAGATCGACGCGCGCGACGCGGGAGCGCTGATCTCACAATTCGGGTTATCCGATCTGCCGTGGCAGTTAGCCGGCGAGACCATCTCCCAACTGACCCCGCCTGTGCGCGCCTTTTGCAAAGGTCCAGCGCTCATTGTGCTTTCAGATCCAGGCGCCAACCACGTGGTGGTGTGGTCCCTGTTGGTAAAGCCCGAAGCGCGCGGAAACCATCATGGCGCTGATCTGTTGAAGCAGGTGATCGCCAATCACCCCGGTAAAACATGGCACGTGCCGGCAATCTACCCCGAGGAACTGGGCGCGGTGTTCGAACGCGCTTGCTTCGAGCGCGAGCCTCTCTCGCAATGGCAGATGCGCCTCCCGCTTGCCGCCTCCACCTGAGAAATTTGTAAAGAGCCGAATCAGGGTTGGCTGGGCGTGAAGCGATATACTTTCCACGCGAGATAAGCCGCCTGCGGCAATCCTAACTCATATGCCAACATCTACGAAACGCAAAACGATTGGTGTCTTTGTCTCCCAGGTGGGCCGCGCCTGGGGGTCGGAATTCCTCGCGGGTATTAACGACGCCGGCGAAGAGAACAATATCAATGTTGTGTATTTTGTCGGCGGCACGCTCAAACTATACATCCAACCCAAGCCGTCGTTCGGGTTTTATGATCTTGCCCGCGCCGAACAGCTGGACGGTTTGATCGTCACCGGGGATACCGCGTTCGGCGTAAGCGCGGAAGACTTGAAAATTTTTCGGGAGATGTTTGGGGAATTGCCTCTCGTCACGCAATCGGTGGACCTGGATAACGCCTCCATGTTCATTCCGGATAACACGGAGGGGATGCGTTCGCTGGTGCGTCACCTGATCGAAGAGCACGGTTACAAACGCATTGCTTTTGTGCGCGGCATTCGCGGGCAGATCGACGCGGAACAGCGTTTTAACGCGTATAAGGAAGAACTGAAGGCGCAAGGCATCCGCTTCGATGAACGCCTCGTGGTGGACGGGGACTACTCGCCTGACAGCGGGCGGGATGGAATTCAACTATTGCTCGACGAGCGCAAAGTTCAGTTCGAGGCGCTCGTAGCAGCAAACGACCGCATGGCGTTTGGCGCGCTCGAAATTCTGCAACAGCGTGGAATCCGCGTGCCCGATGAGATTGCCGTGGCTGGCTTCGACGATCTGCGCGAGGCGCAAAGCACCGGGGTTTCACTGACCACCGTGCGACAGTCGTTTTACACGGCGGGGAAACAGGCATTCGAAGCGTTGATCAAGCGGATCGACGGCGACACAATTCAAAAAGTGACTGTTACCCCAACGCAGTTGCTGATCCGCTGGTCGTGCGGGTGTCTCCCGGAAAACATCAAACAGGCGGCAGTAGCGCCGCGCGAAGTGGCAAAAACGGGGCGGTTGGAAAATAAGCGCGAAGCCGCACTGCGGGCGTTGATGGCTTCCACCGGTGTGATGGAGAACGACCCGGCGCAGGCCTCCTTCCGCGATTCATTCAGCCTCGCCTGGGATACGCTCCTTTCTGCCCTGCGCGAAAACACAAACGGGGATGACTTCCTCAAAGCCGTCAACTCCATGATCGAATTGATGGAAAAGCGCGATCTACCAGCCAATGCATGGCACAGCGTCATCTCTGTTATGAGGCGGTACGCGCTGGGCGGCATCAAAGAACACGACACGAAGTTGCTCGCCGAGAATATGTTCCAACAGGCGCGTTTGCTGGTGGGCGAACTTTCTCAACGCTCGCAGGCATACCGTCGCCTGATGCTCGAACAACAAGAACATATTCTGCAAGGGTTCAGTTTTTCGATGGCGCCGGTCATGAGCATGGATCGACTGGGCGCGGCAATTGAAGAACGCTTCCCCGAAATGGGCATCGAACGCTGGTACGTGATGTTCTTCAGCGATTCGACCTCATCGCCGCAACTGGTTTCCTCCGCCCCGCCTGAAAACTATAATCTATTGTTCCAATATGAAGGCGCAAAGTTCGAGGTCCCATCACAGCGCACCTTCGTGGGCACCGGTCAACTGGTGCCGCGCGGAAAAACTCCCGAGGGGCGGCGCTACACGGCGGTCATCATGCCTCTCTCGCTGGCGCATAACCGCTTCGGATTCATGTGGGTGGAGATGGGTCCCCGCGACTGGGAGGTGTACGTGCGCGTGCGCAACCTCGTCAGTAGCGCGCTCCTGCGCGTGATGCTCTCGCAACAAAAGGAACTGGCACAGCGCGAGGTGGAACGCCTGCTCAAAGAATCTAAGGATCGCGCCATCGAACTTTCCATCGCCAAGGAATGGTCCGAACAAACCGCTGCCGAGAACGCGAAACTGTACTCCAGCGAACAAGCCCGGCGTCGCGGGGCAGAAGCGCTCACCAAAGCCATGCGCCTGATCTCCTCGCTGGGCAAGGTGGACGAGGTGCCGGCGCAGATCGTCGAACAATTAACCAATGTAGTGCCGCACGACCGTTGCGCGCTGTTCCTCGAGGCGGTGAACGGCATGGAACTTGTCGCACATCGCGGCTTTCCTGAAAATGCGCCCATCGAGGAACTGAATTACAACATCAACGGCACGAACATCCTGCACTTCGTTGCCAAGCAGACCGACCCGATACTGGTCAACGACATACAGCAAACGCGCGGCTGGGGGCAATCGGAATGGCTTCCGCTCGACCGTTCCGTGCTGAGCGTGCCGCTGCAATCGAAAAAGAAATTCGTCGGCATGTTGACAATGACCCGCAGTGACCCTTCCGCGTTCAACCCCGACGATGTCCTGCTTGCCAGCACCTTCGCCCTGCAAGCCTCCATCGCCCTGGAGAACGCAAAACTCTTCGACGAGGTCACGCGCTTCAACGAAATGATGGAGCGCATGGTCGAACAACGCGTGGATGAACTCGGCGTGGCGCACGACACGCTCAAAAAACTCGACAAGAACAAAAGCGACTTCATCAATGTCGCCGCGCACGAACTGCGCACGCCGCTCACGGTCATCAAAGGCTACATGGGCATGGTCAAAGCCGCGCCCGCTGTTAAGACCAATACCGAACTCGCCCAAGCCGTAGACGGCGTGCTGCAAGGGAGCGAGCGCCTGCATCAAGTGGTCAACAGCATGTTGGATGTGGCGCGGC
Source organism: uncultured Anaerolineales bacterium (assembly GCA_949319575.1). GTDB lineage: Bacteria > Chloroflexota > Anaerolineae > Anaerolineales > Villigracilaceae > Defluviilinea. The sequence goes on from CASGHD010000147.1 coordinate 5,379, forward strand.
TGGAGAACCAGGTGCTGAACCCGCATCTGGATCAGACCTCGCTCGGTCCCATCCTGCGACTCGTCCAAAAGGATTACGCCGCCGACCTGAAAACGCGTCAACTCACATTGGAGCTTGATCCGTCCATCTCAGCCGCTCCTCCGTTGATGGCAGACAGCGAACTCCTGCAAAAAGCGCTCGACAACGTGATCGTCAACGCCATCAAGTTCACTCCCGATGGAGGAAGAATCACCGTCAGCGCGACAGTGGTCCATGAGAGCGGTGTCGGGGACATGTGCGAGATCTGCGTCCGCGATACCGGCATCGGCATCGACCCCGCCGATCACAAGATGGTGTTCGAGAAGCTCTATCAACTCGGCGACGTGGAGTTGCACTCCTCGGGTCGCACCAAATTCAAAGGCGGCGGACCCGGTTTGGGTCTTGCCATCGCGGCGGGTATCGTCAAAGCGCACAAGGGAAAGATTTGGGCGGAAAGCCCCGGTCACGATGAAGAAAAATTGCCGGGGAGCGCGTTTTTTATTCATGTCCCACTGGCGAAGTGATTTTCTTCTTTTTGGGCTCATTAGGAATCGCCGTAATTAAACCTTTTTGGTACACGGAAGTCACGGAAAACACGGAGAAAGAATGGGACTTAAAGGTTTTTCCGTGAAACTTGTACTGAGCCTGTCGAAGTATCCGCGTAATCCGTGTGCCAGAATCACGGCAACTCTCAGAGAGCCACTTTTTGGGCAGTTAATGTATTCGCTTGACTCCTTTCCTGATAGTAAAGACTCCTAACAAGCCTGTTGATATAAATGATATAACTCGCGGCTACAATGTTGCCGCATTATCCATTTTCATTCATTCGACAGGGAAACCATGCGCGGCAAATCAGATCTCATTCGCATCAAACGTAAGCCATTCTTTGTTATTCTTTTCATCGATTGCGGGCGATGGTGAGACACTCATTGTCACAAATGCCGACAACTCAGGATTAGTGGGAAATGTTTATGTTGCACATGCAGGAGGGATTGTCGCGGATTGCCAGTGGTGGGGGATTTTCCGGTCTGGTCGCGCGATGGACAGTGGCTGGCATATACTTGGGCAGATGGAATCTATATCGTTCAAAATAGCCTGAAAGCGGAACCTAGGCTATTGGTCCATCTTGAAAGTCCGGAACCGAGCATTTCGGTTCCGGTCCCGGTATATGAATACTACCCTGCTAAAGAATATTATCCTCCGATCGCTTCTTGGTCGCCAGATGGGCAATGGCTTGTATATCACGCGCATAACACCAATCCTGTAGATACCCATGCAGGATCTTGGGCAAAATATTATTCCATCTTCAAAGTCAACGTGAATATTGGTGAAGTGACGAAACTTCTTGACGGCGGTTACTCTCCCTTCTGGCGTTGGCCTGTTGAAGAACCGTAGCGTGATTGATGAAGGAAGGCTTTGGCATGAAATTGATTGCTCTTTTACTTCTTGTAGCGATGCTGTTTTCGATATGGCGGCTTCCCACCCTCATGCCAGTTTTAGGTGTTCTCTTCCTCTTATTAAGCCTCGCAATCTCCGTCTCATCCATTCTAAAGAAACACAAGAACGCTGAAAACCCATATCGGAAAATACTAAAGATATTCTGATCTTGTTCATTACCCTTTTGCTGGTAACTGCTCTTGGCGGGATTGCGGGAATGTATGCGAATCAATATGTGAGTCTGCAATTTGGGATAATTGCAGGCATCCTCTCCGCGCTTGTTGCGAGCTTTGCCGTAGGCTATCTGGTCAGATGGGGAATGGGAATGGTTGCAAAATATTAACTCCCCGTATGCCTCGCGTTTCCCGCCGCGAACAATATCGTTTCATGTTTTCAACAAAGACCTCCGAAACTCGGAGGTCTTTGTTCTATTTCACGCCGTTCCAATCCCCGCCGTTCAACTCCGCAAAGAAATTAGCTCAGTCTTTGTCGTTCTTGATCTCTTCGCCTGCCTTCTTCGCCATTTCGAGGAACTTCAACGACTCTTTTTTATCCCCGCTGACCGCGTAGGCGCGCGCGACGGCTTCGTACGCAAAGGCGGTGTCAACATCGTCCATTTCGCTTTTATTGTCTTCCAACAGTTGATAGCAAAATTGCGCGCGCTTCAACGCGGGACCCCCCTTGCCCAACACCGCGTGGACGCGCGAGACCAGCCATTCGCCGCGTTGCTGTCTCACGGTTCCGCCAACCGACCGCCAGTGCGCGAGCGAGCCGTAGGCAAAATCCACCATGCGGATATCCTCCAGGCGAGTGCGGTTCTTTCGTTCGAGAAATTCCCAAGTCTGGTTGCTGAAATCCACCGCGAATTGGTAATGCGCTTGCGAAATTCTATACCTTCGCCAACTTCTACATAAAAGCAGGCGTTTTGAAGCTCAAGTAGCCTAATTTGCGGCTAAAAGCCAGTCCACAGGCAATTAAAATTACTTGTGGGCTAGGGCGCAGGGTATTTTAATTCGTCTACTTGACTACTTGTCTCCAGAAACTCCCGAAAAGGATTTTGCTAGCCTGTAAAACCTTGGAGAATAACCGTAAAAGTACTACTTCGCGGGTCGCTCGTCAATAGCTTTGGCGAAGGTATTGGAAATTGTATAAGTTTTCTCTTCGGTCATCGTATGCTCCGGAGCAGAATAATACCGCCCGGTTGATTACCTAAAACTTTCAAATTCGTGACGCTAACCGAGAAACCCGCAGACCCTTGTACGGCTTAAGCCGCACGGTAGAAGAGTCTGCGTCCCAAAACCATTGCGCAAGATAATTAGCCCGTTAACCTTAGTATCTGTCCGAAAAACTCCGGAACGCGGACTTTTGCAGATTAACAATTAAATCGAGCCATAGGGAAAATGTTTTTAGCCACAGAGACGCAGAGACTCTGAGAAAAACAATAAAAAAACTCTGCGACTCTGTGGCTCTGCGGCAGAAATTTTATTGCCTGACTAATTTCTCAAGATCCAATAGTCCGCTCTTCAGGCGGACTAAAGTCCGCAATCCGGTATTCGGATAGGCTTTTAGATATGAATCGGACTTCCCTCCGCGCCGTGCGCGGCTTCCATCAACACTTCTGAAAGCGTCGGGTGCGCGTGGACGTTGCGCGCGATCTCGTGCGGGGTCAACTCCATCAGGTGCGCGAGCGTGAGCTCGGGGAGCAACTCGGTCACTTCGGGACCGATCATGTGCGCGCCCAAAATCTCGCCGTATTTTTCGTCCATGACGATTTTCGCAAAACCCATGTAATCCCCGAGCCCCAAGGCTTTGCCGTTTGCCTGGAAGGGGAAGCGGCCCACTTTGATGTTGTAGCCGCGTTCCTTTGCCTGCGCTTCGGTAAGCCCGAACGACGCGACCTGGGGGTAGCAATATGTCGCGCGCGGCATCATTTCATAATCTAGCGTGATCGTTTCCGCGCCTGCGATGTTTTCCGCGCAGATGATGCCCATCGCCGAACCGACGTGCGCCAGCATGAGTTTGCCGGTCACATCGCCGATCGCCCAAATGCCCGGGACGTTCGTCTGCATCTTTTCATTGACTTCGATAAAGCCGCGCTCGCTGATTTTGACGTTAATATCTTCAAGCCCGAATCCTTTGGAATTGGGACGGAACCCGATCGCCGCCAACGCCTGATCCGCTTCGAGTGTCGTTTCCTTCCCCTCAACCGAAACTTTCACCTTCACGCCCGATTTCGTCGCTTCCACCGATTCGACTTTATGCCCGACGAGACATTTAATTCCGCGCTTCTCGAACTCCTTCTTCAACTCTTTCGATACTTCCTCATCTTCGAGCGGAACGAGACGCGGCAACATTTCCACGATAGTGACTTCCACGCCATACGAACTCCACACGGTTGCAAATTCAACGCCAATCGCGCCCGAGCCGATGATGACAACCGATTGCGGAAGTTTCTCCTGCAAAATGGCTTCCCTATAGGTGACAACTTTCTCGCCGTCCACTTTCCACACTGGAGGGACCGCCGCGCTCGCGCCCGTGGCAACGATAAAATTCTTTGCCTGCAATTCAGTCACTTTTTTATCGGCATCGGTCACAGCCAATGTGTTGTTCGATTTAAACTTTGCTTCCCCCATAAAGACCGTAATGGCATTCTTTCGCATTAGAAAGCCAACGCCCTTCACCAAACGGTCAGAGTTTTGACGCGAGCGTTTGACAGCCACGCCGTAATCAAGCTTCAAATTATCGAACGAGAAACCGAAATCCTTGCCGCGTTCGCGCAGGGTGTGAGCCACCTCGGCGTTCCTCAACAGCGACTTGGATGGGATGCACCCCACGTTCAAACACACGCCGCCCAGCCACTGCTTATCTACAATTGCAACCTTCTGCTTCAGTTGCGCGGCGCGGATGGCGGCAACATATCCCGCCGGTCCCGCGCCGATAACGATCACATCGAAATTTTCTGGCATTGAAATCTCCTTGAATATGTCGCTGCGAGGATGACCTTAGCCCGACGAAGCAATCTCCTCATGAAACTGGGATGGCTCCGGGTAGGTGAACAACAACGCGTCACAACGACATTGTTTTCGGCTATTTTACTATTAATAAGGCTTTCGCTCGCAGGCGGTCTGCCTGCGCTGAGCCGAAGGCACACGTGTGACCGCCGTAATTACCAGCGAAACGACGGTCACAGACCGTCTTAGAACAGTAAAAGCGAAAATCCTGTTAAAGTACTTTTCGATAACTGCTTAAACTGAAAGAGCCAGGCGCTCCAAGCCCGGCTCTTTCAGTATCAAAAGGAGGAGAAGAGAGCCCAACTGTATCATCAGCCTGTAAACCATGCTTGTCGTTCCCCCTACGATAAACAAACGTTTGAGCCACGATCCGAATGAGCATTTACTCATAGTTTATGGGCAATCAAAAGTTCCCGCCGCAGTGATACTGCGGCAGGAACGCGTTTACTATGGGCACTCTGCGGATGTCTTTTCCGCCGGCAAGCCGAAGGCTTCATACACGGGAACTCCGTCCCATTCGGCGGGGATGGGCAGTCCCAGAGCGAACGCGGCTGTGGAGGCCGTATCCATCGTGTGAACGCGCGTCGTCAACACCTTCGGCTGGATGCCCGCCCCCGACGCGATCCACGGGATGGTCATATCTTCAGGGAGCGAGTAGCCGTGCGTCGTATCATGCCCGCCATGGTCGGCGGTGACGATGATGAGCGTTTCGCCGCGTAGACCTCTCGCGTCTACTTCGGCAAGAATTAATCCCAACGCCTCGTCCGCGCGGTAGGCAACGCTGAGTTGTGGCGACGAAAGCCACCCGAAAGCGTGTCCCATGCCATCCACCAGCGGGAAGTGAACGAACATCACGCCGAAATTTTCAGGAAAGTCCGCGATCAATCGTTTCGCAACGACCAGGTCGCGATCGTTGACGTAGGTGAAGATGTCGAGGCTGGATGGGTCTGTGATCTGTCGCAGTTTTTCCTTGCCCACGTGCATCACGGTTTGAAAGCCCGCCGCGTGCGCGATGTCGAATAAGTCAACGCCTTGCGCGATTCCTTTTTCGGGAATGTAATCGTTCCAATCCACGCCGTGTTTGGATGGGCATAGCCCGGTCAACATGGATGAATGTGAGACCAGCGTCACGCTTGGGTACACGGTTTGCGCGGATAAGGTGTACGCGCTGTTTTGCATTAACGCCAGCAGATTCGACATGGGCGCGAGTGAAATGATCTCAGGACGGAGTCCGTCAATGGAGAGGATCAACACCCGGCGGGCGAGGGGCGCGGGCGTGGATGTAACTGTCGGCGCAGATGTCTCGGTCGCTGTGGCAGTGATTGTCGGAGCCACGGTCAGCGTTGGCGCGAGGGTCGCGGTGGGTGTGGATGTTGGGGAAAAAGGCAAGCCCGCAACATTCGGCATTTGGCAAGCGAGCAAGAGGAGAAACAGAAAAACAGGTAAAAGTTTTGTGCGATTCATCAAGGTCAACTCTCGATTGAAATTTCTTCGGCGTTCACCGACACATCCACTTCGTCGCCATAGCGGATATCTTTAATTCCCATGGCGATCACTTCCAACAGGGATGGGTTCTGAAAATGCCGCAGTTTCGTTTCGGGATGCGGATAATACACCCAGCCTTCATATTCAACTTCCTTGAAGACAATTTTGCAACGAGAAAATGAAAAGTGTTCGGGGGGATGCAAGTCTGTCCATGCGATGTTGTAAAAAGTGAATTCAGGTCTGATGAGTTTGAATGCGCGCGGGCTGAGGTTAATATTGAGCGTGCCGTTGTAGTACTTGCCGAGGTCGAGTCCGCGGGAGGCAAAGAGAGGTCGCTGGCGGCTCAAGGCTCCATAGGGGTAATCAGCCGAAGGTCCGGAGGCGACGCGGTAGCCTTCCGTGATTCGTCCATGAATACGAATCCATTGCATCATCGAATTGTACCCGCTTGCAAAAAAGAACTCCGAGATTTGCTCGGAGTTCTTTTTGAATTACTTTGTCTTATAGTTTATCTTCAACAACCTGTATAGCGCTTTTGCCAGTTCGATTCCCTGAATGATGAGGATGACGATCAGGGTGATCGAGGTAGTGTAGTGAGCGGCGAGCGCAACATTACCAGCCTCTCCCGAAATTTTTATGAAGCTCAATAGCGACTCGCTCGTGAAGAGGGTGATGTCAGGCGTGCGTATGAGCATGACGGTGACTGCAATGCCGACCGCTTCGATGATCACTTTTGCAACCCGCCCCAACGCGTTCCATTTCGCGGTGAAGAGCAAATATATATCGAGAACGATATCGGCGAGAAATACTGCGTTGATCCATGGGATGAATTTCGAGAACTCACTGGTAAAGATGGGCAGGTTGAACAGCCCGTTCAAGAACGCCAGCCCAAGCACGGTAAAGACCACTTCCGCGATTAGTTCGCCGCGTTTCACCATATCGGGATCGGGTTGCCTTGCGAGTGAGGCGGGGTCCCAGCCCTTTTCGTTGGAAAAGTCGCCGATCTCTTTATCTGGCAAGACGCGTTCGAGGATGGCGAAGACGATCACCACATTGCCGAATGCCGCGACGGCGGCGGACAGCGCGTTTCCAAATCCTTGCATGATGATCTGCATAAAGTCTGTCGCGAATAGTGGATAAGCCGCCACTGCTTTTATCGAAGCGAGCGCAAACATGACAACCACCACGACCGCCAGGACGATCTTCAAGACCATCAGGAAAAACGGGAACATGCGCGGACCGATCAAATACGGATGCGGGTTGTAACTGGAGGCGATATTCTGCGGCGAACCGTATTCCTTCAGCAGTTCGATCTCCATCGCTTCATCGCGCGGACGCCCAGCCTGCTCCGCTTTATCCTCGAGCATATCCTCCAGTGTGGATTTCAATTCTTTTTCTACATCTGCGCGCCCTTTGAGAAGCGGGAGGTGTTTGCCGACCTCGGCAACATATTTGTCAATCAGATTCATTTTGTTCTCCTTAACTAGTTTCTTTGCAGGTTGACGTTGGCGAACGTCAACTACGCGTTCTTCACGATAACATTTTCGTGATGGTCTCTGTCATGACAGACCACTCACGTTTGAGTTTTGTCAGCACAGCCTTGCCTTGCGCGCTGATCACGTAATAGCGGCGCGGACGCGCTTCGTCCACGATGCGCCAATCGGACTGTAACAGTCCCTGCGACTCGAGCCTGCGGAGCAGGGGATAGAGCGTGCTTTGGTCAATCTCCATGCCTTGATCAGAGAGCGCCTTGAGCAGGGAATAACCGTATTGCTCCTTGCCCAACTGGCTCAGCACCGCAAGAGACAGACTGCCGCGTCGCAGTTCCAACAACATGTTTTGTACGAGTTCGTCATTTTCCATATGTCACCTATAGTCACATGATACTGTATAGTATACAGTATGTCAAGAGCGAAAGTATAGGGTGATTTAAACAAAACATCCCGAAGAACGTCTTCGGGATGTTTGCTCTTTGACTTTCTAACGAGCGAAAACTATTGTAGGAGTTACGCGGTTAAGCTCGTTTCGTCGAAGTTGCCCTACGCGGCGGCAGTACAACTGCCCGCCAACTGCGTAAGTCATACTATTGATTGGGATTTATCGGTAATAGGCCGAACAAAGCATTTTGGGTCTGTTGAACGCAGAAAACGAAGATTTTTTTCTTTGCATCAGCATTTTTCTGCGTCCTCGTTTTTATTTTCGATTGAGTCTATTACGTGCAATCAATCTCGTACAATGCTTCTGCAACCAGACTATTCGGGCTGGTGACCACCAATCGCACCCAGTATTTTCCGGCGAGAACCGGCAGCACATGAGTATATTCACCGGAGACTTCTTTTATACCGAAGGCGTCAAAGTCAGCGCTTTTGTTCGATTGGACCCCGCCTTGCTGTGTCTCAAAATGCCATTTAACCTCGGCTGGCCCGTTGGTTTCGATGGAGCCGGTGAATTTCACCGGAGGGACTACGCCGATACACAGCAGAACCAGATCGATGAGTTTAGGCTCCAGTTTGATCGTCACGTTGGTTACTGAGGCGGCTTGAGTCTGCGCCACTTGCAAGCCGGAGAGGTTGCCCGACGCGCTCGTTACGCTAGCGGCAACCCAGCAGTTCCGCCCGGGGCTGAGCGGGTCTTGAATCAGCCACCAACTCGTGTCTGAATTTTTCCCAACGATCTGCGAACTTTGCCCGAGGTTCAGCGCGCTGGTCGCCAGCCATGCCGTGCCGGGACCCAGCCGACAATTCACCGGCTTATCGAGTGTGGTGATGGTTGGCACGCTGGGGGTGAAGGTCAGCGTAGGGAACGGCGTATCGGTGGGCAGGGGTGTGCCGGTTGGCGCCGGGGTGTCGCTGGGCAACGCTACCGTTTCGGTGAATGGAGGCGTTGCCGTCGCTTCCGGCGCGCTGACCGGCAAATTGCACGAGGTGGCAACGAACGCGGCTAATAAAACCAAAGTAAGTAGTTTGTGTTTCATTCGATCTCCTTGGAACATGGTTGCGTCAATCTTATTGGACAAATGCAGTTTTCGCAATGGAAGAGTGTTCGCTAACCCCGACAATACTCCCGCGCCGTGTCGCGGATCATCCGCTCTTCGTCGGTGAGTTGGTCGTTGAACAGGAAGGGGTCGTCCCATTTGAAGGTTGGTTTTGCCATAAGTTTCTCTTGAAGCAGGGTGTTGGGAGATTGTATCAAATGTCAGAGTTGAATTTCCCCATGATAAAATACCTCTCATGCAGACCTCATTGGAGAAACTACGCAAGTTCTTCCGCCTCGAACATGAGAACGGATACGCCAACACCGCCATCATCGGCGGGCTCGCCGAGATGCTCAACTTTTGGGAAGGGGAAGCGCGCGCCGACGGGATTCAAGAAGAGGTGATCCAAGCCGTCGTGCAGAGACTCCGCTCCTACGACGGACTCAGCCCCCAGTCCCGCGCCGACGCGTTGAAGGGGTTATGGAAGCGCATCGGGGACGCGTATCCCGAAGCGCAGCAGAAGCCTCAACAGACGCCGCGTCCGCCTCAGCAGAATCAGAATCAGCCCAAACCTGAGTCCGAACCGAGAAAAGAATCGCATCCGCAACATCAACAACGGCACGAACAAAGACCGCGTCCACCAGCGCAACCGCGATCCGAATCCGTTGCGGGCGCGCGCACATCCGCCACGCCTGCCGCGCTCGATGCAAAGTTGACCGTGCTTCAAGGCGTCGGTCCGAAAAACGCGGAGACGTTTGCCAAGCTCGGCATGGTCACGCTCGGCGACATGTTGTATTACTATCCGCGCCGCTACGACGATTACTCGCAACTCAAACCGATCAAAGATTTATTTTACAGCGAACAGGTGACAGTGATCGGCGCGATTCAAAGCGTGCATACGCGGCAGATACGCGGCGGCAAATCCTCGATTGTCGAGGTCGTCATCGGCGATGGCACGGGCGCGTTGCGTCTTTCGTATTTCAATCAACCCTGGCTTGCGAATCGATTCAAAGTCGGCGATGCAATTTCCGTATCGGGCAAGGTGGATCAATATCTTGGTCGCCTCGTGATGAACAGCCCTGATTGGGAATCGGTGGAGGTCGAAAACCTGCACACGAATCGCATCGTGCCGATCTATCCGCTGACCGAACGCATCACGCAAAAATGGCTGCGCAATGTGATGAAGCAAGTCGTCGAATATTTCGCGCCCGCGGTGGTGGATTCGATTCCCGAAAGTGTTCGCAATGCGGCGCGCGTCATGCCGCTCGGCGAGGCGTTATTGCAAGTTCATTTTCCATCCTCGCAGGATAAACTGAAAGCTGCGCGTGAGCGACTCGCCTTCGATGAAATTTTTTATCTGCAAATGGGAGTGCTTCGCCAACGCCGCGACTGGCAGTCTGTGGATGCGCGCCGCTTCGTTCTTTCGGACGGGCAACTTGATTCGCTAAAGACCAGCCTGCCCTTCACCCTGACGTCCGCGCAAGAACGCGCCATCGCAGACATTCGCGCCGACCTCGACTCGGGCAAACCCATGAACCGACTCTTGCAAGGCGACGTGGGTTCTGGAAAGACCGTAGTAGCGGCTTTGGCCGCTTCGGTGATCACGAGCAACGACGCCCAAGCCGCGATCATGGCTCCGACTTCGATTTTGGCGGAACAGCATTATCGTAACTTCACGAATCTCCTGAAAGATGTTTTGAAGCCCGAAGAGATTCGCTTGCTGGTTGGCGATACAACTGAGTCGGAAAAAGAATCCATCCGCAACGGACTCGCCGACAACACAATCAAAATCGTGATTGGCACACATGCCGTCATCGAACCGAACGTACAATTTAAAGATTTGCAATTTGTGGTCATTGACGAACAACATCGCTTCGGCGTCGAGCAACGCGCCGAGTTGCGAAGCAAAGGGACGAATCC
>CASGHD010000148.1 GCA_949319575.1 uncultured Anaerolineales bacterium
TCGAGGTCGGCTTGGAATTGTCGCTCCTCCAAAAGAGAAGATTGAACGCAATCTACACAACCCGCCTGCCGATGGAGATACAATTGCGGGAACAATATCAAACGTGGCGATTCAATATCCGCGTGAAGAATAAAAAGCAGATCATGGATGTGGTTGTTGCAAACGGGCTGTTTGCCAGCTCGCATTACGCCTCACTGGCGGGGATCATGTCCGAGGGGCGCGCACCGGTGGCAGAGTCGCTGGCAGGGGAAGTGGTCAATCTGTTCAACGATCATCATTGCGACGATGATCGAGCAGAGAGAATGACTGGCTTAATTTTGAGAACCCTGGCTTGATCGAGGAGAATGTATTAATGAAGTTCCCGAAGATTTCCCCCCGTTTTGAAAGTTGGCTTTCAGCCGCTCTTGTGGTTGGCATCACCTTGCTGACGTACGCTCCACTCATCCCCTCGCTCGGTTTTTACCGCGACGATTGGTACCTGATCTGGACGGCGCAAGCGCGCGGGGCGGAGGGAATCACGAATCTCTTTCAGGGAGACCGCCCGTTCATCGGGTGGCTCTACGCGCTGGATTACAACCTATTGGGGAATAGCCCGCTGCATTGGCATCTCTACGCATTGCTCTTCAAAGTGTTGAGCGCCCTGGCGGTTCTTTGGCTGTTGAGAAGCCTGTGGCAAGACCAAAAACTCGAGACCACCCTAATCACATTGCTCTTTGTCGTATACCCGGGGTTTTACCAGCAACCGAACGCCGCGACATTCAAGAATTTGATCCTTGCCTATGGCGCGGCCATGGCTTCGCTGGCGTGCGCGATCCAGGCAATCAAGGCGGAGACTCGCAGTGGAAAGATCGTTTGGACGATTACCTCTCTGTTGCTTGCTCTTCTCTACATATTCATTTATGAGGCGCTGATCGGCATTGAGGCAGTGCGGCTGGTACTGGTTCTCTACTTTGTCAGCCGCCGCGAGGCATTGTCGGGGAGGGAATTGATCCGCAAGAGTTTTCCATCCGTTGCCCCTTATCTCATCTTTGCCGCAATGTTTGTGTTCTGGCGCGTGTTCCTGTTCGAAAGCACGCGACGCGCCACGAACATAGGCATTGTGTTGAACAATTTTGGTCCTCTATCCATCAACAGTATCCTTCATATTGTGGTGGAAACCGTCACCGACTTGATCGAGACCACCTTGCTGGCATGGGAAGTGCCTTACTACCAATTTTCGACCAGCGTAGGCGACACGCGCATAACAGCGCTGGCAATCGGCCTGGGGTTGACTGCCATTGCGCTAACATGGCTGTGCGCGTTTTTGATGCGGGACCAGGTATCGAATAGGTTGGGGGCAGAGGAGAATCCAGCCGTGAGCCGCGATTGGTTGTGGTTGGGAGCCATCTTCATTGTTGTTACAACATTGCCCATTATTCTCGCGGGGCGCAACGTTATATTCAGCGTCCAGTGGGACCGATATACCTATCAATCGGCGACGGGCGTGGCGTTGTTCCTGGGCGGTATCATCTTTTATGGGCTGAAAGGACGGTTACGCTGGGCGGCGCTTTGTCTGCTGTTGATGAGCGGCATCCTCACTCAATTTTTCTCCGCAAATTATTACCGAAGATTTTGGCGGGTGGAAAGCAACGCCATGTGGCAACTGACATGGCGCGCGCCGCAGATCGAAGAAGGCGCGACGCTTGTCCTCGTCCTACCCGGCGAGTACGCGCTCGCGGAAGAATATGAAATATGGGGACCGCTAAATCTTGTCTACCCTTCCGACGAGGAATTGAAACTGGCAGGGCAAGTGATGCACGATAAACTGTGGTTGGATGCCGCCCTCGGCGCGCAGGAGGAACGGCTGGTGCGTGGGACGGTTTTGGTGAAGCGCGACTACGCCAAACTGTTGCTCGTGACACAGCCCTCGGTGTATTCCTGCCTGCACGTGATCGATGGAAGCAGGTCTGAACTTACGGTAACCGAGCGGCTCGACGTGCAACGCATCGCCTCCTATTCGGATGTTGGCTTGATTCGCCCATCGGACGCGGGAGCCATCCCGCCGGGGGAGATCTTCGGGAACGAACCCTCGCGCGACTGGTGCTACTACTTTCAAAAAATTGATCTTGCCCGCCAGCAGAACGATTGGGCGCGCGCCGCAGAACTGGCGCGTGAGGCAATCGGATTGGGATATGAACCCAGGGACGTTACTGAGTGGTTGCCCGCGCTCGAAGCGTTTATTCATACTGACGATACAAAAATGGTCAAACGAATTTCATTATTGATCCGCGTGGACAAACAGGCGTATCAGAGTATTTGCCATCAATTGAAAGCCCTGCATGGCGCGCCTGCCGAATACGACCGCGAACTCCTCGCCGAATCCCTGTGCAAACGTGATTGATTTCATGGGGTAGAATCAACCCGATGCCTTCCAGGAAACGCACATACAAAGTCGATTTGGTCATCCCTGTCTACAACGAAGCGGGCGTGATCGAGAAGGTCCACGCGCAGATTTGCGGCGTGGTGGACGCGCTTCCGCACGACTTTCGCTTCCTCTACGTGGACGACGGTTCAGACGACGGGACGGCGGAGTCGCTCCAGTGGGTGAAGCAGGCTGACCGGCGCGTGACCGTGCTCGCGTTGAGTCGCAATTTCGGTCACCAGGCGGCGCTCACCGCCGGGCTCGATCACGCCAGCGGCGACATCGTCATCAGCATGGACGGTGACGGCCAACATCCGCCGGAGTTAATCCCCGAAATGATCGAACTGATCCGTCAGGGGTACGATATTGTGCAGGGACAACGCGCCACAGAGACGCAGCCGACTCTCTTTAAAAAGTGGACTTCAGACACGTTCTACCGTTTCATCAACACCATCAGCGGCACGCGCATGGTTGCCGGCGCGGCAGATTTCCGCGCGATGACGCGCCAGGCAGTGGACGCGCTCAAAGCCATGCCCGAGTTTCATCGTTTTCTACGCGGCATGATCACGTGGATGGGATATAAAAGCGTCATCCTGCCGTATCACCAGCCGCCGCGCGTGGCGGGGCATTCGAAATATTCGTTGGGCAAAATGTTCCGTCTCGCATCGGACGCGATCTTTTCCTTCTCATTGATCCCGCTGTATATTGGGCTGAGTTCGGGGCTGATGTTCTTTGCGCTCGCGGCTGTGCAGTTGAGCTGGGTGGTATGGCTGTCTGTCACCAGGAACACCGAGCAGGTGATCGCCCCCGGTTGGAGTTCGCTCATGGCGGTTCTGCTCATTGCCAGCGGAATCATCATGATATTGTTAGGCTTTATCGGCGTGTATGTGGGGTATATTTTTCAGGAAGTGAAACGCAGACCCGTCTATTTATTGAAGAAAGGGGAGTAGCTTGAGCGCAACTCCGAAACCAGTATATCAATTTGTATTCTTGCGTCATGGTGAATCGACCGGCAATGCCGAGTCGCGCTGGCAGGGGCAGTCCGATTATCCGCTCACCGAACGCGGACGGGCACAGGCAACCGCGCTCGCCCGCCGCTGGAAGACGGAGGGCGTGAAGTTTGATCTTGCCATTTCGAGCACGTTACAGCGCGCAAAGGAAACGGCTGAGATTGTGACCTCCGCCCTGGGTGTGACACTCGAATTCGACGAGATCTGGCTCGAACGCGACATCGGCGATATGGAAGGGTTGACCCCTGAGGAAGTCCAGGAAAAGCCGCGCCCTCCGTACATCACGCCGTTTAATTCGATCGGCGGCGACGGCGAAGGCGATTGGGAATTATTCCTGCGAGCGGGGCAGGCGTTGCATAATTTGTTGAAGCGCCCGGCGGGCAGTTATCTCGTTGTGTCGCACGGCGGTTTGCTCAATCAATTGATGCATGCCATTGTTGGTGTGGCGCATCATGCCGACCCTTCGGGTGTGCGCTTCCGATTTGAAAACACAGCCTTCGCGCGCGTGATCTATCGTCCCGACCAGCATCGTTGGGCGATCGACGCGCTCAACGACCGCGCACACGCGCAGAATTTGAAATAGGAATCATTTTGGCCACTCCCGATACTGCAATCCACATCAACGCGCGTATGAAAGTCCTGGTTTTTGGCGCGGGCGCGATCGGCGCCTACATCGGCGGCAGTCTTGCTTTGGCGGGGAGCCAACTGGTCTTCCTCGAGCGCGGCGCCAAAATAGAGGAGTTGCGCGCGCGAGGACTGCGCTTGGATTTGACGTTGGATGAAAGAAGAAAGACGAAAGACGCTTTTCGGCTGGACTCCTCCTCGGTTGTTTTCGTCTCTTCGATGGAAGACGCGCTTCGCTACGGACCGTTCGACCTGGTTCTCTTCGCCCTGAAATCGTACGACACCTCCGCCGCGCTCGAAACCCTCAAACCCTACGCGGATAAAATGCCGCCCATTCTGTGTTTATCCAACGGCATTTCAAATGAACAGGCGATCGCCAGAGTTGCCGGCAAGGAGAAAGTGATCTACGGCACAGTGACTACAGCCGTTGGGCGGCGCGGACCGGGCGATATTGTCCTTGAACGGTTGCGCGGCGTCGGCATTGCAAAGGGACATCCCCTTGTGGCAAGCCTGTTCGTTGCCTTCGAGAACGCCCTGCTCAACCCGCGCCTGTTCGACGACGCGATGGAAATGAAATGGTCGAAACTGCTGACCAACCTCATTGCCAACCCCACCTCGGCAATTCTCGATATGACCGCCGCCGAGATCCTTGCGAATAGAAAATTATACAAATTGGAAGTTGAGATGTTGCGCGAATGCCTCGCGGTGATGAAGGCGCAGGGCATCGAAGTTGTTGACCTGCCCGGCACGCCCGTCCGCGCGCTGGCGTTTGCGACGAAGTTGCCGTTGTGGTTATCCAAGCCGTTCCTCAGCCGCGCGGCAGGCGCGGGGCGCGGAAACAAAATGCCCTCCTTTCATATTGACCTGCGCTCCGGTCGCGGCAAAAGCGAGGTAGATTACCTGCATGGCGAAGTCGTCCGCGCGGGCGTACAATTCCACGCGCCGACGCCGGTGAATAAAATGCTCACCGAAACATTGCTCGCGTTGGTGAATAAAGAAATTCCGCTGGAGGAATTTGCAAAGAAGCCTGAGAAAATCTGGTCGAAAGTTGAAAGCGGTGTCCTGAGCCTGCCGAAGGGTCAGAGGTCGAGTTGACATTTGACCCTCGACCTTTGACGGGAATGAAAGAAGAAAGATGAAAGAATTCAATCTTGTGTCCCCTAGACTCGAAGTCGAAATCCACCTTCCGGATGGGCGCGTGCTGTCCGGTCCGCGCGGGGCGGCGGTGGGGGATTTTCTGTCCGCCATCCCGCACGATTCGCAACTCGTTGGGGCGGTGATCAACGGCGACCTGCGTGAATTAACTTTCCCCGTCGGAATGGATTCGCGCGTCACGCCGGTCACCATGTCCACGCCGGACGGCACGCGCATCTACCGACGCTCGCTGACCTTCCTCCTTGAAATGGTCTTCGCGGATATGTATCCGCTGGCGACGTTGTTCATTGATCATTCGGTCGCGACGGGCGGATTTTACTGCGAGGTGAAAGGGCGCGAGCCGTTGTCTGTTTCTGAGCTGGGGGTGTTGAAGGTCTTAATGCGCAAGTTCGTCAAGGACGATCTTCCGTTTGCGCGCAAGGAAGTCCCGTTGAAAGAGGCGATGGACTATTTTCTGGCGCGCGGCGAGGAAGATAAAGTGCAGTTGTTGAAGTACCGAAAGAAAAACTATCTCACGCTGTACAGTCTCAACGAGCGTATGGACTATCACCATGGGTACATGGTGCCGTCTACGAAATATTTGCAGTGGTTTGATCTGGTCCCCGCGGGCGATGGATTTACCTTGTTGTATCCGAGCCGCCGCAACCCGAATGAACTTTCTCCGACTTCGGAATACCCGAAATTACTGGCGACCTTTTTGCAATACGGCGACTGGCTTGAAAAACTTGGCATCTCGAACGTCGGCGCGTTGAATAACGCGATTGAATCGGGTCATGGCGATGAGATCGTGTTGGTCTCGGAGGCATTCCACGAACAACGGCTCGCGCAGATCTCGCGTCAGATCGCAGATCGGATTGATCGTTCGCACGTGATCCTCGTTGCGGGCCCATCGTCGGCGGGTAAAACAACATTCTCGCGGCGACTCACCGTGCAACTACTCGCGCTCGGCATTTCGCCGTTTCCGCTCGAACTCGATAATTATTTTCTGTCGCGCAATGAGACTCCGCTTGGCGAAGACGGCAAACCAGACTTTGAAGCGCTCGAGGCGCTCGACCTCGCGCTGCTTGCCGATCATCTGCAAAAATTAATTCACGGCGATGAAGTCCAACTGCCGCGCTATAACTTCAAGACCGGGCAGAGAGAGGCGGGGGAGGTCATCCGACTCGCGCGCGGACAGCCGATCATCCTCGAAGGGATTCACGGTCTCGACCCGCGCCTCATCCCCAAGAGTTTAAGCGGCGAGGCGTTCCGCATCTACATCTCGCCTCTGACGCAGTTGAATCTGGATCGCCATAACCGAGTCTCCACCACCGACACGCGTTTACTCCGCCGCATCGTGCGCGACGCGCGCGAGCGCGGCTACACCGCCACGCAAACCATCTCACGCTGGGAGTCGGTGCGGCGCGGCGAAGCGAAATACATTTTTCCGAATCAAGAAAATGCGGATGTGATGTTCAACTCTGCGTTGGTCTATGAAATGGCGGCGCTCAAGCCTCTCGCCGAGCCGCTGCTCAGGCAGGTGCAATTCGGCGCGCCTGAATACATCGAAGCCAAACGCCTGCTCGCGTTTTTAGAGTGGTTCGTGCCGCTCGATTTGAATCTCGTGCCAGAGACTTCGTTGTTGCGCGAGTTTCTCGGGGGTTCGATTTTGAAAGATTTTACGGTGTGGAAGAATAAGTAACTTTTCGTCCAGCACGATTTGCTAAGCAAATCGAACTGCTGGACGAACGTATGTATCTCGTGCCAGAGACTTCGTTGTTGCGCGAGTTTCTCGGCGGTTCGATTTTGAAAGATTTTACGGTGTGGAAGAATAAGTAGGGGTTCGAGTTGGTAGCGTCGGGGCAGTGATGCAACATATCGAAGAAGCATGTGCCCTGGCAGTCTCGGCGATACAGGTGCTGGGGAAGAAGGAATTGAGGTGTCGAAGTTTACAGAGTCATTTTAGGGTGACTGATAACATTCGGGAGAAAACCAACTCTTTGGTCTAACGTTTACTTATCTTGAGAGATCCTGCTTCTTTTGTTATTCGATCTTTTGCCATTTTATCAAGATTTTCTAGCATTAGTCGCTTAAAGCTTTCTGGATTCATTTGACAATGATGATAATAATAATTTTTCAATCGTTCTTCCTCTGCTTTTTCTTTTTCTCCCCTTGATTTTGGTAATTTACCTGAAAGCTCCAGCCAGGTTTCTATTCCTATCGACACACTATACAAAAACATAACTGCAGAAAGGAAATCGTTAGAGAATTCGAAAATAAGGATGGTCATTGGAATTACCACGAGCCAAATAAAGATTAAGAAACGACCTCTTCTTATTGCCTTTCTTCTTTTTTGT
Source organism: uncultured Anaerolineales bacterium (assembly GCA_949319575.1). GTDB lineage: Bacteria > Chloroflexota > Anaerolineae > Anaerolineales > Villigracilaceae > Defluviilinea. Next base: position 7,527 of record CASGHD010000148.1, read on the forward strand.
CGCTCAACATCTAATTCGACATAAGTTTTGAAATCTAAATCGGAATATAAATTGTCTAAGTATTCCTGATCCAAGGTCATATCAGGGATTTCTTCTTCTCTTACAGTGTCCCAACGTAAACGAATCTTATTATCGGAAGCAAGGAAACCTATCAAATGATTCTTTGGTTTTATTTCGCTGAGGTCATAAATATCTTCTTTGTCATTCCATGCCGAAGCAAAAATCGGAACCGGATACCGAGTGAGCCACATCTCCATTTCCTTCTCCATTGCGGTAACAATTTCAATTTTTGGACGAACTTCAGTAATTATCAGATTTAGCACTGCATATTTATTGCCAATTGGAGGCGGCTGGTACTCAACATAATACCAACCTCTTGTTTCCCTGGCAGGCTCATATTTTCTGCCTGTTTTCATATTATTCCTTTCGAAGCGTCAGCAAACCAACAGACTGATTTTCCACGTTTCCTAACTGCCTACGATTAAGCATGGCTTGGGTTTCTTCTGTTATTGGTCACAACAACTTACTCCCCAACGGGACAGGCTTATCTGGCACGCACAGCGCACCCTCGCCGCCGTTTAAAATAAATTACGCAAGCGCCGAATACGGATGAATTTTCTCCAACACTTTGTTTTCATCCTGTTGGGCAAAAAACAAATCCCAGCGCAGTTGTAAATTCATCCAGAAATCGGCGGACATGCCGAAAAACTTTGCCAACCGTAAAGCGGTGCTTGGTGTGATACCCCGACGACCGTTGATGATCTCATTGATCCGCTGATATGGAACCTGAATATTGTCAGCCAAATCCTTCTGGCTGATTCCCATAGGATTGAGGAACTCTTCCAAAAGCATTTCGCCTGGATGGGTAGGGATGCGGTTAGTAGGAACGCGAACCATAATCTATCTCCTTCGTCCAATTCTACAACAACTTACTCCCCAACGGGACAGGTTTATCAGGCACACACAGCGCCACCTCGCCGTTTTCGTTGTGGAATCCAGTGACAAGACATTCCGACATGAACGGTCCGATCTGCTTTTTGGGAAAATTTACCACCGCGACGACCAGCCTGCCGACGAGTTCCTCAGGCTTGTACAACGCGGTAAGTTGCGCGCTTGATTTCTTGATGCCAAGCTCCTCGCCAAAATCCACTTCGAGGATGTAAGCGGGCTTCCGCGCTTCGGGGAATGGCTTGGCAGAAATAATTTTTCCCACGCGGAGTTCGACTTTGGTGAATTCGTCCCAGTTTATTGGTTCCACATTGACTCCATTTTCATCTGATCAACTAATTTTCCATGACTTATCACAACCCTCGGCGCGGAGTGTTCGCGCAGGGCTTCCAGCACATTCGGTTGATTCAACACGACCAGATTTGCATTCCCTCCAACTTTCAATTCATGGTCTTTCACATTCATCGCCCGCGCCGCGTTGACCGTGATCATGTCGTACAGCGTTTCCATTTCGGCGCGTGTCGTCATCCACAACAAATGCGACGCGAGAAAAGCAACTTCGAGCATGTTGTTTCTTCCAAACGGATAGTACGCATCGGAAATATCATCCTGCCCCAAACAAACGAACGCGCCTTCTGCGAGCAATTCCTTCACCCGCGCGTGGAGCGGTCCCGTGTGCGGATCGCTGACGACGGTCATGTTTGCCTGCTTCAATAGCGCGGCGATTTTTTGAAAATACGGCATGGGATACAACGCCATCGCGCGCGCGTGATGGGCGAGCGCGCGTCCATGCCAGCCGCGTTTGATCGCTTCCACTGCCATCATTTCAAGCGAACGCAGACCCGCATCGCCCGCATCGTCCACGAGCATCGAAACATCTTTGTTGAATTCCATCGCGAGATCGAAAATTTCTTTCACGTGTTGTTGCGTGTTTGCTTCGGTGTATTCGATCCATGGGATGCCGCCGACAACATCCGCGCCGAGTTCCATTGCCTCGCGCATCAATTTGTCTGTGCCGCGTTCGCGCACCCAGCCATCTTGCGCGAACGCGACGACTTGAATCTCCACGATTCCCTTGAACTCCTCACGCGCGCGGATCAACGCTTTGACTCCCTCCAGCCGCGCTTTGCTGTCCACATCGGCAAACGCGCGGATGTGTGTGTTGCCAAACCGCGCGGCTTGCGTCACCGCTTTGCGCGCGTTTTCGATGATCCACGCCTTGTCATATTTTTCTTTGACGCGCGCCGCCAGTTCGATGGCGTTCATCGCTTTACCCATCCCCTCGCCTTGATACGCCGTGAGCGCGTCCTCGTCCATCATTTGCAGTGTGTAGACTTTGCACAGATGCAGATGCGGATTGACAAACGACTCGGTGACGAGATTCGCTTCGGCATCCACGGTGACGCCTGCCTCGCCTCCCAAGCCTTTTTCCACGCTGACAATTTTCCCGCCCGCAATGCCGATGTCGGTCAGCGATTCACTTCCGCGTAACTTCGCGTTCTTGATGAGAATGTCGAATTGATTGGGCATGTTCTCTCCTTATGACCCCGAAGGGGTCAAATGATTATTGATCGCAAAAAATTTGTTATTGAACCCCGAAGGGGTGTCATAACGAACAAACGAATCATGCCATCCCTTCGGGATTTGGTTGCGGCTCGTCAAAGTTCTACAATCCTTTCATCCCTTCGGGATTTGAAAATCTCTTTTCCATGTCATTCTCCCGAAGGGACACCGCTTCGGGACGGCGTGAGCCCTTCGACAGGCTCAGGATAAACTCCGCGAAGAATCTCTAAAATAGACTTTATCCACAACAGTCGAAAATCTAAGTCGGATGCAGATAAACGCTGACTCACGCTGATTTAAAGAGAAGAATCTGCGTTGTCTGCGTTCATCAGCGTCCTATTTTTTTGGATAGAGTCTAGTGACATACGAGACCCTTCGGTCTCTGGGGAACGCTCCCTCAGGGTGACACGTCTCCGCTTTTGATGCTGGTGTAATTTGATTTGAAATTCAAGAAATACGATTCGAAATATTTATACGACAATCCCGCGAATAGAATCGTCAGCGCGAGGGTGAGGGGGTAGAGAAAGGCGTCCGAGGGCGAGCCAAGCCAACCCGTCGTATGAAGCGCAAGGACGATGGCGATGGGATGGTACATGTAGAGTCCGTACGATATTTTGCCAAGATAGCGAATCGGCTTTTGTTCCAAAGAAATAAGAATGTTTTTGTTCGCGGCAAAGTTGAGGATGATGACCCCGAACCAGACCGAATAAAATTCCTTGTAGAGATAGGGGAATGGAAGATCGTTGACCGTGATGTGCGGAAAATACACGCCGCGATACAGCATGATGGATGTGAACGCGAGCGCGAAATAAAAAAGATATTTGTTCAAGAAGAATTTGAGCGCGCGATGATTGGAATGAAGCAACAGCGCGAAGAATCCGCCGATTGCCATGCTGGGGATGTTGAACGATTGCCAGAAAGCGTTGATCTCATATTTGTAGACGAGAAAATTCGTGCGGTCTGAATACAAGGCGCGCGCAAAAAATAAATATCCGAACACAATGGCGAACATCAATGCAATTCGATATCGCTTGACGAACTTGAGCAGGGGAGCCCAGATGAGATAAAACTGTTCTTCTGTGCCGATAGACCAAGTCAGCGACGCGTATGGCACGACGCCGAGAAGCGGCGAGACGAGATTCGGCAAAAAGAAAACGTATAGAAATATTTTCGCGGGGAGGTTTTCGTAAATTGTCGCTTTGTCGTATTCGGGAAGAATAAACGGGGAAATATTCGGGAGGATGAACAGTGCCAGAATGACAATGAAAAAATAGAGGGGCCAGATGCGCAGGATTCTTCGCAGATAAAAATTCTTGACAGCAATGGTCTGCGTTCTATTTTCTTCTTCGAGCAACAAATAGGTGATGAGAAATCCACTCAGGACGAAGAAGAGAATAACGCCGAGCTCGCCGATGATCTGAATAAACGATGATGAGAAATTATTCGGCAGTCCGTAAATGTATTTGATCTGCTCGATGTGATGGACGATCACGAGCAGCGCGGCGACGAATCTCAATCCGTTGAGGTTGGGGAAGTAGATGCGGTCTTTGGTTAACAAGGCTGTATCTCGTCGTTACAACAATACTTGCACCAAAATCATCGCGCAGAACCCGATGATAAACGACCATGCCACTTTGACTGGCGTGGAGGAGTGCAGCGCTTCGGGGATCAACTCAAGGGTGACGAGGAAGATCATCGCCCCGGCGGCGAACCCCATCAGAACGGGCATGATGGGCTGGAACAGCCATGAGACATACGCGGCGGGTACTGCGGCAATCGGTTGCGGCAGACTGGTGAAAAACGCCGCCCAAAAACATTTCCAGATGGAGGCGCCCGCCGCGCGCATCGGCACGGCTACCGCGAGTCCTTCGGGGATGTTGTGAATTCCAATGGCAAGGGCAATGTAATTGCCGAGATCGTTTGAATACACGGCATCCGAGGAATATCCGACCCCAACCGCCACGCCCTCCGGGATGCTGTGAACTGCCATGGCGATGAAGATCAACAGTTGCGATTTATTCCCGAACTTTTTCCAATTCGCCTGCTCGAGTCTTTCGGGGGATAAATAACGATCAGCCTGCGACAAAAATAACGCGCCGAGCAAAATGCCGAAGACCACCGTGATGGCTTCGTTCGCTTGAATGGACGTAGTGTGGAGCGTCAGCCCGGGCAGGATCAAGTTATATACCGAAGCGGCGAACATCAGTCCGCCGGCGCCGGCGTAAGCAATGCCGGTATGTTTTTGGACATCGAGTCCTTTGATGGCAAGCGGCAGCGCGCCAAGCCCGCAGGCAAAACTTGCGAGTATTCCAGCGATCAAACTGTCAGTGATAAATTGCGGCAATGGATACCTCCAATTTTTTCAACGATTTCTCTATTGTAAAAAAATCTTTACCGCAAAGCGCGCTAAGATCGCCAAGTTAAAAAGATTTTCTTTGCGGGCTTCGCGGTGAATATGCGTGTTAGTAAGTCAACGATCCAAATGAATATCTTCCATCGAAAGCTCGTCTTCCACAGGTTCGAGATGCGTGAAGACCGTCACCGCGCCGCCGAGCGCGTTGCGAATATCCGCTTCGAAATCCTCCGCGATGTGATGCGCGTCGTGGACGGTCCAATCGCCTGGCACGAGCACATGCACCGAAACGAACTGCCGCGCCGCGGCTTGACGGGTGAGCAAGGCGTGAAAGGTCACGCGCTTGCCGCGATATTTCGTCATCACATCTTCGATCAACTTTAATTCTTTGGCAGGCAACGAAGCGTCCATCAACCCCGAAACCGAACGGCTGACGAGTTGGAATCCCGTCCAAATAATATTCAACGCCACAAGAATGGCGATCAACGGATCGAGAATCGTCCAACCCGTGAGCGCGACAATTCCAATTGCGGCGATGATGCCAACGGATGTCCACACGTCGGTCATCAGATGTTGCCCGTCCGCCTCGAGCGAGATGGACTTGCGTCGCTTCCCCTCGCCCATCAATTTGCGCGCCACTAGGAAGTTGATCGCGGACGCCAGGACGGATACGCCCAAGCCCAGCCCCAGCTGTTCCAACGGCTGCGGATTCAATAACCGCGTTATCGCCGCGCTGACGATCCCCGCCGCCGCGCCGAGGATGAGCAAGCCCTCCGTCGCGCTGGCGAAGTATTCCGCTTTGCTATGCCCAAACACATGACTCTCATCCGCTGGACGCGCGGCGATGATCAACATGCCCAGCGCCATCCCCGCGCCGACGAGATTCACCAGCGACTCAATCGCGTCTGAGAGTAAACCTACTGAACCAGTCAGATAATACGCGCCCGTTTTCAATGCGATGGTCGCCAACGCCGCGCCAATGGATAGCCACGCAAACCGCGTCAACGAGGCGCGGTTTTGCATCAGGTCGCTATGTTCCGCTTTTTTATGGGGCATGGGCGGAATGATACTTGTTGATGGGAAAGTGCGTAAGGGACGAAAATCATAAAACGATTCAGCGCTGATTTCAGGGAGTATAGTGTATCGACTCCTCGACGCATGTCATTCTGAGCGAGCGAAGAATCTCCGTCACGATGATATAAGAGACTTTATCGGAAATTAAATCGGGACGCTGATTCACGCGGACCCTTGCGCCGCCCGCCAGGGCAGGTGAAACGCAGATTTTTCTTTTTTGAATCAGCGAAAATCAGCGTTTTTCAGCGTCCAAAAAATTTTCTTCGCTTATTACCAATAAAGTCTAAGAGACCCTTCGCTATCGCTCACCTCGTCCTGATGTCCTTCGGGAGGGGGACATAGTGAATAACAGACCTCCGAGTTCTTAGAGAACTCGGAGGTCTTGGTTGTGTCATATGATCCCCGCAACGGACAATCACTACGATGCGCTCATCATCAACAGGAGAGTAGACGACTCGCCGCCGCGCTCCATATATTGCCAATGGACGTCATCAGAGGGTCATGGAGATACAATCGGAAGCCCACCTAAAGCATCATTACAGGTCAAAAATTCTGCCGAACTGAAAATCCAGCCTTTGTTATTGTCGGCGCCCACAGCGATCAAGAGCCATTCTCCATCAGCCGAACGGCCGATGGGCTGAACTGTTTCCCCTGACCTCAAATAGACCGAGGATGAATAATCGGTCCCGGGACCGCTTCGCACACGCAATACCTGCGCCCTGACATCGCAAGCGACTGCCAATATAAGGGGTTTGATCGTCAGCTCATCGAAGTGGACATGCACGGCAGGCACATCGAACGATTGAACGAAGAACCCGACCTCGCCGCTGGCGTAATCCGCATCGGTCACCTGACCGACAACCTGGTCGTTGATGCTGAACGTAAAACTCGCCCCTTGCGCATCCACTCGCAATACATCCTCCACGTCCGGGTCATGGATGCCTTCGTTTGTCCCCTCCGCCAACACTGTCAATGCGGTTGGCGAACTCTTGAGGACATACCACTTCTTGGCGCGTTGTGAGACCACAAAGGCATAATACTGATCCCCCGAACGCCGGAAGACCGGGCCGAAACTAAAATCGCCGGTTTCAGCGGTTCTGCTCAACGCGGAGAATGCCTTGACCTCGATGGTGACATCGCCATAACTTTGCTTCTCGGGTTCGAATACGGTCGTCTTGTAATTTGGACTCGTTATTTCGACGTGGTAATACTCCGGCTCGTGATACCCAATGAAAAAATTGTCGAACTTTTCCTCGGGCCAAGCCGTCGCGGGATTCGTAAAGTCATCATGATATAGCGCGCCCTCAGAATCGGGAGAGGCAGGACCAGCGTAGTTACGAACCGTTAACTCATCGAAGTGGACATGCACGGCAGGCACATCGAACGATTGAACGAAGAACCCGACCTCGCCGCTGGCGTAATCCGCATCGGTCACTTGACCGACAACCTGGTCGTTGATGCTGAACGTGAAACTCGCCCCCTGCGCATCCACTCGCAATACATCCTCCACGTCCGGGTCATGGATGCCTTCGTCTGTCCCCTCCGCCAACACTGTCAATGAGGTTGGCGAACTCTTGAGGACATACCACTTCTTGGCGCGTTGTGAGACCACAAAGGCATAATACTGATCCCCCGAACGCCGGAAGACCGGACCGAAACTAAAATCGCCGGTTTCAGCGGTTCTGCTCAACGCGGAGAATGCCTTGACCTCGATGGTGACATCGCCATAACTTTGCTTCTCGGGTTCGAATACGGTCGTCTTGTAATTTGGACTCGTTATTTCAACGTGGTAATACTCCGGCTCGTGATACCCGATGAAGAAATTATCGAACTTTTCCTCGGGCCAACCTGTGGCGGGGTTTGTAAAATCATCATGGTAAAGAACATCTTCGTCTGCCACAGTCGCGCCATGTTCATCCTCATGCGTAGGCGTGCTTACAACCTCTTCCGTTGGAGTCAGCGACGAGATTTCTGTGGCTTGTCCCTCAGACGTCGCTCCCCCAGAGCAACTCGATATGAATAATGCGATGATCAAGAGCGATGAAAGCCAGGGAAACCTGAAATATACTTTTTTTATCATGGTAGTACTCCGTTACTTAACCTGATCAGAAGCGCAACGAAAGCCGGCAAACTTTACATACCGCTCATCATCGGGCAGAACCGATAAACGATAAGCCAGGTCCAGGATCGGCAACCCGAAACGCCCGCCTCGCAGGATCTTTGACCCAGCGGGAACTTCTGCATATGGCTCCCCCACCCATTCCCAGACGTTACTCGCCAAGTCATACACCCCAAATGGACTTTGATTGAAGGGCATAGACCCAACTTCATAAGTATCCTGGCTGGGAAGGTCTATCACCTTACCGCCCGCGGTTGGATCTTCACCCCAGGGATACAGTTGTGGATTCGACCCAGACCCGCGTCCAGCCGCCTCCCATTCTGCCTCAGTTGGCAAGCGCTTGTTCATCCAGGCGCAATATGCCAATGCCTGATCCCATGTCACGCCGCGGACCGGGCGATTCCCGTCGCCGAGTATTTCTTGTGACTGCCCGTTTGTGGCTGTCAAAAATTGTACGTACTCGTCATACGTGGTTTGATATTTGTCGATCCAAAACCCACCCAAGGACACTTCCCTGGGAGCGCTGTGATAGTCATCTCCAGCCGAAGAGCCGACTACATACGTGCCGGATGGAATCTCCACCATCCCTTCCGCGCTGGGAAGTTGCGTTGTTTCAGACGCAGGTCCGGTCACTGGGGTTTCAATATTCCCGGGAGTTGCGCCATCCAGCGGTGACACCGCCCCAGTGAACCGCGAGAATATGAAGAATGCGCCGATTAACAACGTGATCAATCCTAGTACAACAAAAACTCCCACGCCGATCAGCACTGTCTTTCGCGCGGCTGGCTTTGGAGCTTGCGCGGCGACAACGGGAGGCGGCGATTCGTACATTTTGCTATGAATACTTTTCGCTTCCTCGGGAAGCGCGCCGATGATCGTCTCGGCCTCTCTGTTCATGCCAATGGCCAGGTAAAAGTCGACTGCCATATTGCGCGATGTCGGATACCGGTCTTCGGGCTTTTTGGTAAGCGCCTGGTTGATCACTTGTTGAACGGCTGGGGAAATTCCAGTTATGGGCGGAGGCGGATCGTTGATCTGTTTGTAGATCACGGTTAATGAACTGTCTGCCTCGAATGGAACGCGCCCCGCCAGCATTTCATACAATACGATGCCCAGCGAGTAGATGTCTGTTCGGTGGTCTATCGAATCGCCCCGCGCCTGCTCCGGTGACATGTAGGCGGGCGTCCCACTGACCATGCCTGAGGCGGTTTGAGAAGCTGAATTGGCAATGCGAACCAGCCCGAAGTCGGTAAGAATCGCTTCGACATCGTTCGTGAGCGGCTGGTCAAGAGGAATCTCCCCCGCCTTTTTATGGAGGAGGATGTTCCCCGGTTTGATGTCTCTGTGGATCACGCCCTGCTCGTGCGCATAATCCAGCGAGGCGGTCAATGCCTTGAGGAGCCTTGCCACTTGATGAGGTTGAATCCTCTCGTTACGCCCATGCAATTCACGCAGATAGGATGCAAGCGTCGGTCCTTTCAGGTATTCCATAACAATATAGGGATGCCCGTCCACCGCGTCGAAATCATAGATTTGAACGATATTGGGATGTCTCAACCCCGCAACGACTCTAGCCTCCCGATGAAAGCGCGCCAGAAGATCCTGGTTTTCCTCAATGTAGCTATGCAATACTTTTACAGCGACTGGTCGGTCTAGGGTAAGGTGCGTGCCAAGATAAACCTCAGCCATGCCCCCGTGCGCGAGGTATTTATCTATTCGTACTTTGCCGATCGTTTTGCCTAGCCAATCTGGCATACAAAATATTATACATCACCAATTGGACTATTTTTATCCGAAAAAATGGCAATAAGGTTCCAATTCGTAACTACTCAGCCTGGGAACATGTCGCTGCGAGGCGCTCTTGGTTTTGCCGAAGCAGTCCCCCAACGCCGGGAGATTGCTTCCCTTCGACAGGCTCAGGACAGGCGTCGGGACCCCGAAAAACATCGGGGCAGGCGAGCA
>CASGHD010000149.1 GCA_949319575.1 uncultured Anaerolineales bacterium
TACGGGGAGTACGCTTCGTTGTTTACGAAATAAGATGAGTTCAGACCTCACAGGTCTCACAGACCTGTGAGGTCTTTTTGTTTATCTCAAATACAACCAATTCAATTCTTTCAAGCGATCAGCCAATGAATCGGTCAAATCCCCTTCAACCATCCGCCACTCCCAGTTGCCGCCCAATTTCGAGGGAAAATTCATCCGCGCCTCGCCGCCTATATTCAACACGTCTTGCATCGGCGACATGGCAATTGACGCGACGGATGACCATACTGCGCGGATTAGATTCCATGCAAATCCTTGCGAAGGTTCTGAACCTTCGCAAGGATTAATATTCAAATATTTCAGCGCAAACTCGCGTTCTTCGTCTGTCGTTGATTCGTACCAGCCGCGGGCGGTATCGTTATCGTGTGTGCCGGTGTATGCAACGCAGTTTTCCACGTAGTTGTGGGGGAGGAAGGGATTCTTTGGATCGGAGAAACCAAATTGCAAAACTTTCATGCCCGGCAGTTGAAATTCCTCCAGCAAGGCAATAACGTCGGGAGTAATCAGCCCCAGATCTTCGGCGATGATCGGAAGTTGAAGTTCGGAAGTGGCGACCCCGTCGCTTAATTTGGAATCAACCGCGCGGAAGAAATCCGAGCCGGGTCCCGGAACCCAATGTCCATGCTCGGCGGTCTTCTCTTCTGCCGCGATCTCGTAATAACCGGCAAAGCCCCGGAAGTGATCGAGCCGCAGGATGTCTAACGTTTTCAGCGCGAATTTGATTCTCTCCAACCACCACGCGTATCCGCTTTCTTTATGAACATCCCAGCGATATAACGGATTGCCCCATAGTTGCCCGGTGGGGGAGAACAGGTCAGGTGGGACGCCTGCGACCACTGTTGGATTGCCCGCTTCATCGAGAAAAAATAATTCAGGCTGCGACCACACGTCCGCGCTGTCGTAGGCGACGAAGATCGGCATATCCCCGATAATTTTTAGTCCCTTTTCGTTGGCATACTTTCGGATGTTTTCCCACTGACGGAAAAATAAAAACTGATAGAACGAATGGCGATGGATGTCATCCGACAACTCGCGCTTCGCCGCCTCCATTGCGGCTGGTTCGCGCGCGCGGAGGCTTTCCTCCCACGTGTTCCATGCCTGGCTGTCGTGAGAATCTTTCAACGCCATGAAGAGGGCGTAATCATTCAGCCAGGCGGCATGTTGGGCGCAGAAGTAATCGAACCCATCGCGGAGGGAAGACCCTTCGCTGGCGCTCAGGGTGACATAACGAGAGAAAGCCTTCGAGAGTAGATTCAGTTTCCACGGGATGAGCAGGCCGAAGTCCACGCGAGAGGCGGGAAAGGTTGGCGCGTTGCTTAAGTCCTCTTGAGTCAATAATCCATCTTGAATCAAAACATCGGGGCTGATCAGATAAGGGTTGCCCGCAAACGCGGAAAAACATTGATACGGCGAATCGCCGTAGCCTGTCGGCCCGAGCGGAAGGATTTGCCAGAGTTTGCAACCCGTGCCGGCGAGCCAATCCACAAAGGCGTATGCCTGCTCGCCGAGATCGCCAATGCCATACCCGCCCGGCAAACTGGTGGGGTGCATTAAGATTCCGCCCGCGCGTTCAAATTTCATTTGGTTGTCTTTTTGTTTGAATAACTTGACCCGCGCGAATGGTCGGATCGGGATAGTCGCTTTGGATTACGTCGGTGCCGATCTCGGCTTCGGGTTCGACCACGTAGCCCGATGGCACAACGCTACCCTTGCCCACCAGCGCGATACGGATGTTTTGATCGGTCACGCCCCAGCCCACGCGAGCGTGTTCTTCCACGCGCGCTTGTTTGTCCAGCACGGAGCGTTCCACAACCGCGCCGGATCTGATCTCGGCATCGGTCAGCACGATCGATTCTCGCACAACCGCGCCAGACCGCACGATCACGCCCGGTGAAAGCACGCTACTTTCGACCGTTGCGCCCTCTTCGATGAAACAGCCGTCGCAGATCATGCTGGCATACACCTTGCCCTTGGCAGGGAAACGCGCCGGCGGGCGTTCTGCTGTGCGTGTGTGAATGATCCAACTTCGGTTGTACAGTTTCAAGTGAGGCGAGGGCGCGAGCAAATCCATGTGCGCCTGCCAATACGATGCCAGGGTTCCGACATCCATCCAGTAACCGCTGTAGGGATAGGCGAACACGCGCGTTTTTGATTTGATCAAGCGCGGCAATATATCCTTGCCGAAGTCGTGCGACGAGCCTTTTCGCTGGCGGTCTTCCCAAAGCGCTTTATCCAGCACTTCGCGCCTGAAAAGATATACGCCCATGTTGGCTAGGTTGGAGGGCGGCTCAGTCGGCTTTTCGACAAACGAGGTAACGCGATATTTGTCGTCGGTGGCAAGGATGCCAAACCGCGACGCTTCCGCCTTTGGGACAGTGATCACGCCCATGGTGAGGTCTGCCTCATGGTCGAGGTGGAACGAGATCATCGGCTCGTAATCCATGGTGTAGATGTGGTCGCCGGAGAGGATCAACACAAGGTCTGGCGCGCCTTGTTTGATGAAACCGAAATTTTGTTGCACGGCATCGGCAGTGCCGGCGTACCAATCCGATTCGTTGCGGGCTTTGTACGGCGTGAGGATTTTGATGCCGCCCGTGAAGTCGCGGTTCAAATCCCAGGGCGCTCCAACGCCGATATGCTCGATCAGGGACTGCGGGCGATACTGCGCCAACACCATCAAGTCGAATATCCCTGAATTGACGCAGTTCGAGAGGGCAAAGTCGATGATGCGATATTTGCCCGCGAATGGGACGGCGGGTTTTGTCCGTTTGACGGTGAGTGCGCCCAGCCGCGACCCTTCGCCGCCCGCTAAAATAACTGCTCGTGTTTTCATGTTGCCTCGCCATGGACGATTGAGTTTGCGGCTTGCTCTTCACGGATGCGCCTGCGCGGCTTTTCTGCGGGGGGTTGATACGCGTCACGCGCCGGGACAGCTGATTCGGCGATCAGTTTTTTATACGCGTTGACATACTTTTCCGCGGAGGCGCGCCAGCTAAAGTCTTTTGCCATGCCTGCTTTTTGCAACGCCGCCCAACGAGATTGATCCGGAAAGAACTGCAACGCGCGCCGTACCGCATCGTTGAACGATTTGACCTTTGTATCCACGAATACGAACCCGCTTTCGCCGTCGGTGACTGTGTCGTGCAGTCCGCCAACGGCGCGCACGAGGGGGGCGCATCCGTAGCGCATGGCGATCATTTGCGAAGTGCCGCATGGCTCGTAGCGCGAGGGCATGAGGAACAGGTCTGCCCCGGCGTAGATCTGGCGGGCGAGATTGGCATCGTAGCGGGTTTCCACGCGCGCGCGCGCTGGCATTTCCTCCTGTAATTTTTTAGCCATCGCTTCGAGCTTGGGGTCGCCTGCGCCGAGCAAAACGAATTGCCAGTTTTGCTTCTTCAACATACGCAGGCCTTTGAGGGCAATATCCACTCCTTTTTGCATATCCATGCGCGTGACCATTCCCAGCAGGGGAGTGTCCGGCGCTTCAGGCAAGCCAACCCGGCGCTGGAGGGCGATCTTGTTTTTGGCGCGAAGGGGAAGCGTGTCGGCGTTGAAATTGGCCGAAAGGACTGAATCAGTTTGGGGGTCGAATGAAACGACATCCAATCCATTGAGGATGCCGCTCAGGGTATCGGTGCGGTTCTTGAAGAAATCCTGCAAGCCGGAGCCAAACTCTTCATGCAGAATTTCATCGGCATAGGTGGGCGAAACAGCGATCATCGCATCCGACGCCCATAAGCCGAGCGGCATCGGTAACACGCGCGCCCAGTCCGGCAAATCTGTGTTAGCAAGTGGCAATCCATAGTCCTCGAGGATTTCGCGAACGTCAGGTCCGAGGAAAGGCAGGTTGTGGATCGAGATCACTGAAGCGATACGGTTCTTTTTATCCTCCCAGCGTTTGACCAGGTTGCCATATGCCGCAAGGGCGGTGTGCCAGTCGTTGCAGTGCAGGATGTTCGGCGTCCAATCGATTTGACGCGGCAATTCCAGCGCGGCAAGAGAGAAAAAGGCATACTTTTCAGCATCCAGTTTGTTGTTGGATGAATACACCGAGCCGCTTGCCTTGATCGGCTCCCCGTTGATGAAGTACACGGGGACGCCGCCCAGCGTCCCCTCAAACGCCTCCACCTGGACCTCAGACCTGCCTCTCGATAGGGAATAGATCGCCAGGGGTTTCAGGGTTTCGGTTTTGATCACCGGGTGGAGCGGCAACACAAGACGCACATCGATCTTGAATTCCTCCCCTGAAAGGGCGCGCAGTTCACGCGGCAGTGTGCCTGCCACATCGCCCAGCCCGCCAACTTTGACAAAAGGTTCCGCCTCCGCCGCAAGAAAGAGAACGTTGATAGTTTGGGGCATGTGGGCTATTGTAACCGTTTTTAAAAGACGTGGTGTCCGTGCTCAGAGAAAAGTAGCCGCAAAGCTCATGAATTTTCACGTTTTAAACACAGACTTCCGAAGTGTCTGAGACTTCGGAAGTCTTTTTGTTGGGAGCCTGATGGGTTTCGAACCCACAACATCCACAGCCACAGTGTGGCGCTCTGCCGTTGAGCTACAGGCTCCATAGGAAGCGGCGGGATTATATCACCTGACATGGCGCCAATCAAGGCTGTGTGTCACGGCTTTTATGGCTGTAGCAAAGTCGTTGTCCGCGATAGAGCACAAGTACAAAGGCTTAACGCGAAAAGCGCGAATCAGACGAATTTCGCAAAAAACTTGCGTTTTTCGCTCTTTTCGCGGAATTCGCGTTGAAAGGTTTTGACTTTGCTATAACCAAATCACGGCTTTCGCAAAGCCCGCGCAGCTTCACACTGAAAGCAAACTACGCGGTTTTTTCGCCTTATTAGGGTTAATTGCCCTGATCGCTGGGTTGACTATAAACTTTGTCATGGTTCCAGTTGTAGTTGCATAATAGGGTTTTGAATTGCCCCCAAAATTGATTGACTTATATCGGCTAGTCTGTTACCATGTCGTTGTAGGATAACAGTAAGTTACGTTGGTTTGAAGAACAGCCACAGCTCACGGTTTGACTCCGTGGGCTGTTTTGTTTTATCCTCCGATGGAACGGACAGGACGCCTAAAAATCTTTTCTTTTGCCAAAGGAGGCAAATACAATGTCTGAAAGAATTACCGGTACAGTCAAGTGGTTCAATGGAACGAAGGGCTTCGGCTTCATCGAGCGCGAAGGCGGCAAGGACGTTTTTGTCCATTTCTCCGCCATTCAAGGCGATGGTTTCCGCAACTTGCAGGAAGGTCAGAAGGTCGAGTTCACAGTCGAACAAGGACCCAAAGGACCGCAGGCTAGCAACGTCACCATGGCGAACTAGTTGACAAAAAAACAGCCCCGCGTTTCGCGGGGCTGTTTTTTGATTCAGCTGGTTTACAGAAGACTGTGGTGGCAGGCTGTGGACCTCCCTGAATCGCGTCGCCGAGGCAGACGAGTTGATCCACGTTATGCTTTTTGATGTCAACTTCGACGGTTTCAAAGGCGAAGTCGTTGCCGTGGATATCGGAGAAGATGGCGAGGCGCATGAAGTTTGCTTCTGCTTATTGTAAGGGTCACGCCCCGTAGAGGGTAATCGTGTCGGTGCCCAATCAGGGTTATTTGAGGGTTATTTGGTCGAGTTGTTATTGAATGTTGCCAGTTTCTTGATTGCTGGAATGAAAATAAAACGAAGTAGAATGACCCAGGCAAAGAAAAGATATAAGAAGAAGAATGCTTCATGAATTGGCGATTGATTCCGAATATTGGGTGGGATAATAATTTCCTGTATCCCCCACAAACCCAACAAAATGCCGACCGTAATCTCAAGGGCGTTGCTTGTATCTGGAACAAAAACTACCATTAGGATCACGAAAAACATCGAACTTAAGAGTAAAACAGATATGACTTTAATGCTTGCAGGTCGTTGTAGGTCGAAACTGAATTGCCGAACTTTTATTAAATTATCACCTTGTATCATATCCGCGTCTTGTTCATCTGTCTTGACGGTCCAGTTTGGCGTATTAATCTTGACATGTAATTCATCAGGCTTCTCATAAAATATCTCTCCACTAGGCGTCAACCCCTCGAACCATATTTTAATAAGTATTTTGTGACTATCAAATGGATAACTTCCATACCAAAAGCCCTCGCTGTCTTGTAGCTGAAATGGATTTCCTGGTGCGGGAATATTAGTAGCTTCATCTAATGAGTTTGTGTTTGTGTTGCAACTGCTATTTGCTAATGAATAATCATACTTATCAACTCGTTCTGGCTTTCCAATGTCGATGAATGTGACTTCAATAAACAGTTTTCTAAAACACCCCATATTAAAGCGCGGTATAACATTTTCTTCGACGCTCCCCGTCAATGTGAAATATTCCCTGAATCCCGTTTCATCGGGGATGATAAGTACATTAAAATTTACTGTAGATTTAGGTGCCTCAGATTTAGGTCCTGTACGGATTGATGCTGTACTTTTTTCAGTAATAATTAAGTAGAAAGCCCAAATAACTAATAGTGTGAACAAAGAAAATAACACCACAATGGCGCTTTTTATTACCTTAACTGCTCCCGAGCTTTCTAATGACCAATTACCCCACCACAGATTAAGGAGATTTTGACTCACAAAGAATATATTGAGCCCTCTGTTCTTGGGTTTTTCCTTCTGGTCTATTGATTTCCTCTTATCACTTTTCTTTTTTTTCATGTCGGTGATTATACACTTTCCTTGAATCAAAAACCCGCCTCTCATTGAGACGGGTACTGATTACTGATAACTGCGAACTCTTTTACCTTCTCCTCGGCGCCAAACGATTCTTCGAAAACCTCGTCGGCGTGGGGGCGGGGCGCGGGGGGCGAGTCCCTTCACGGCGTTGGTGACCAGACCTCGGCGGCGCAGGAGGCGAGTAGTCGAAGTCGGGCAGTGTCTTTTTCTCCAGCGGCTGTCCCATGATGCGTTCGAGAATCCGAATCATGTCCTTGTCTTCATCGGTGACCAGCGTGAACGCGTCACCTGTGCGATGCGCGCGTCCCGTGCGCCCGATGCGGTGGATGTACGCGTCGGCAGTGTCGGGCATATCGTAGTTGATGACGTGCGTGATGCTGTCAATATCGAGACCACGCGCCGCGATGTCGGTGGCGACCATGATGTGAAAGTGTCCCGTTTTGAAACCGTGTAGCGCGTGTTCGCGTTGCCCCTGTGTGCGGTTGCCATGCAGACTCGTGACGCGATGACCCGCGTGCGCGATCTGCTTTGCCACTTTATCGGCGCGATGTTTTGTGCGCACGAAAACCAGCACCGAATCCGAATCGGTTTGTTTGAGCAGGCGCAACAATAACCCAGTTTTCAAATGTTGCGGCACAGGATACAACGCATGGCTCACTGTCACGGCGGGCTTGCTGATGCCCATCGCAATTTTTTGCGGCTCTATGAGCGACTGCCCCGCGAGTTGTTCCACTTCGGCGGGGAAGGTCGCGGAGAACAGCATCGTTTGCCGTTGTTCAGGCACGGCTTTGATGACTCGTTTTACATCAGGCAGAAAACCCATGTCGAACATGCGGTCGGCTTCATCCAGAACCAAAATTTCGATGCGATTCATTTTCGCATGTCTCTGCTGGATGAGGTCAAGCAAACGACCCGGGCACGCCACCAGGATTTCCACACCCTGACGCAATGCCTTGATCTGACGGTCGGCTCCAACGCCCCCATAGATGGTCGCGCTCCTCAGCCCTGTCCCCGCTGACAGCGCGCGCACAACCTGATTGATCTGCTCGGCAAGCTCGCGCGTCGGCGTGACGATCAGCGCGCGCGGCATCCCCTTCGGTCCGTCGAGCAGTTTGTTGAGAATGGGGAGGACGAACGCGGCAGTCTTGCCCGTGCCCGTTTGCGCGGTGCCGATGATGTCGCGCCCGCGTAACGCGGCGGGGATCGCCGCCTCTTGGATCGGCGTGGCAGTTTCATACCCCGCGACGTTGATTCCCTGCATGAGGCGGGGATCTAAATTAAATTGTGTGAAGTTCAAAATTGTTTCCTGTTCTTCAGAAGCCTTGCACGTGTAGCGAATGAGATTTCCCTCAGTCAAAAACAGCGGTGGACTGCTGATGTAAAAGTATTGATGCGAAGATTATACACTGCTTCATCAAAATCTCAGCCACGGATTTCACGAATTCTCGCGGATTGTTATTTAGAAATTAGTGGAAATCCGTGCAATCTGTGGCAAGCGCCTTCTCGTCACACACGCGCTAAAAAATCCATCTGATGAGCGATGTACACCAGCTCGCCGCGTTCAATCTGCGCGCGGCGTTTGCGCAGCCAATGCCTCAAATCATCGCCGCTTAATTCAGGATGCTTCTCAAGCGACTTTTCGAGAAAGGTCAAAATGAAATTCAAAAAGAACGCCTCATCGTGCGGATATTTCCCATTCAACGGATACACCACCCAATCCGACGCGCCTGCCGCGAGAATCTCCGCGCCCGCGTTGTGCAGATACCCGAAGAGATGCCGTCCGCTTTTGCTATCGCCGCCAGTAGCGCGCGTATCCATTGTCTGGTGATATAACCGTTCGATGATTTCATCCAGCGTCGCGTCAATTGTCGGTTTGAACGTTGTCACCCCGTCGAAATTGATCGTCAGCCACGCCAGCCGCTTTGTCAATGAAAACAAATTTGGCAATGACTCGGGTAATGGCAATAGATCCAAAAACGCGTGCGCGATCAACACGTCGGCTGGAGGCGGTTTTGTTTTGACGAAATCAAACACATCCGCCTGCGCCAACTGGATTCGAATATCCCGTTCATTATCAGACAATCGCAAACGGTCCCGTCCGCTTCCCTCCACCCTCAAACCTGCCTCGCCCGCGAATTGCGGAATCCATGCTCGCGCGTATTCGATGTTCTCGCGCATTTCATCTACTAGCACGTACTCCACGTTGCGAATCACATCCCAGCAGATTAATCGCTTGAGCATCGTCCCAATCCCCGCGCCGACTTCGATGATGCGGAAAGGTTCCGATGGTAGGTTTGCTTTCAGCGCGTTCAACACATCCTTGTTGAGCGCGCGGTCATCCACGCTTTGTTTGGAGAGAAGGTAGTTGGGGAAGGATGGTTCCATATTTTTGCTCATGTCATTGCGAGGAGGCGTTCGTTGCCGACGAAGCAATCTCCTGTCCTTGTGTTGAGATTACTCCCGGGCGTTCACCTCTCGCTATGGTGTATAGAAACTCCCTAACGCTCTTCCCCGTTTCTTCCCACCTCGGCTGTGACTTGAATCTCTCTACTGCGTTCAAAGACAACCTCACCAATAATTCTCTATTTCTCTCCAATTCTCTGAGGCGGTTGGCAAGCGATTCCGCGTCATTCGGCTCGATCAAATACCCATTCTCCCCATGAGTGATGATTTCTTCCGCCGCGCCAGCCGTCGTCCCTATCGCGGGTAGACCAAAACCCATCCCTTCGAGATAGACGATTCCAAATCCCTCATAACTCGATGGCACGACAAGGATATGCGCCTGCTTGAGTTTCTCTCTGAGTGGTTCATCATCCAGCGCGCCGTGAAATGTGACGGTGGACGCTAGACTATTGACCGCGACTTGTCGCCGCATTTCGTCCGCATATTTCGGTTCGGAACTCAACGGGCCAATCACATCCAATCTGACCTTCGACGTTAGACTTTTGACTGCTTCTAACAATGTGTGAAGTCCTTTTCGATAAATAACATTTCCAAGAAACAGAATTCGCAATTCATCACTTCGCGCACGTTCAATAATTTCTTTCTCGGAAATCCCATCCCCAAATCTATGTGTGGGTGGATAGGCAACGACCGACGGTTTACTACTCTCTACTAAACTACTCACTACTCTCTTTGTTGTCTTTGAATTGAAAATGAATCCATCCACGCTTTGCAGGTATTTCTTTTCAATGATTCGATAAAACCAATTCTGCCATGCTGGTCTCAACTCTGAGCATCGCAGGTGATGGACAAGGCTGACGATGGGGTAGGGATGTTTCCCTGCGTTCGACGCGATTAATGATGGATGATTGAGTTCATCTTGAATCAAAACGTCAAACCCTTGATTGCGCGGAGATTGCTTCGTCGTCGCGGAGTTTACACTGAGTGAAACGAATGTGCTCCTCCTCGCAACGACATCAAAAAGATTATCCGTCAAATGCGCGGCGTAATTCCTCCACGGCAAACTGATAATCTCAACTTCATCCCCTTGCGCTCGAAGATATTCAGCCAACTTTCGATCATACAAATAGCCGCCACTGACCGTATCCAACGAACCGTAGATGACCAGACCAAGTTTCATGTTGAAGATTGAAGGTTACAAGTTCAACCTGCAACCTTCAACTTGTAAACCTTTCCACCGAATACGCCGCCCACGCCGACTCATTCTCCCACAACACAACCTTCACCGCAGAGATGTTCTTTGCTTGGATTCGTTCGCTCAACGAAGTTGCCAATATCCGCGCGAAATGCTCAATGGACGGGTTCAATCCCTCAAAAGAGGGACAGTCATTCAGCGTCTGTTCTTTGTATTGACCGACGACTTCATCGAGATGCTTCTCCACGTCTACGATGTTAACCAGAAAACCATGTTGGTCCAATTCCTTGCCCTCAAGTTGCAATTCAAGGACATAATGATGCGAATTCGGGAAGTTCTCAGGTCCCCAATCTCCGCCGATGAGAAAATGCCTTGCGATGAAATCACGACGAACGCCTAGTGTATACATTTATGCGCCTCTCATTGGTATTCAAACATCACTTGAATCGTCTCTTGCGGATTTTCATCCAGCAGGCGATATGCCTCCTCGGCTTTGTCAATCGGAAAGCGATGCGTGATCCACTTCTGCGGTTGGATTCGCCTCAATGCCTCCCACGCGACATTGAACCTGCGCGCCTTATCCCAGCGTCCGCTCAACTCTGGAGCGATCGTGCTGACTTGCGAGGAGATCAATTTGATGCGTGAACGATGAAACGCGCCGCCGAGATCAATCTCCGCGCGTTTTTCTCCATACCATGAGCCAATGACGATTCGTCCGCTGAAGGCTGTCATCGCGATAGCGTCATCAAGAGCGGAAGGGGAGCCAGTGAGTTCAAAAGTTAAGTCGAAGTTTTGCGCGTAGCCTGACTGGGGTTTTGATTGGGGTTCTACATCGCTTCTAGAATTTTTATTTTCTGTCGAATTAGAGTGATCGTCTGTTTGTGAAATAGAATCGAATGTATCATCTACGCCGATCTCGTTCGAGGCTTTCCTCCGCAACTCATAACAATCGGAGGTGACTAGTTGCTCAAGCGGAAATTCTTTGAGCAATGAGGCAACCAACAATCCTACAACTCCTTGCCCTAAAACTAAAACGCGCTCACCGAGAATCGGAGCCGCGTCTTGAATCAAGTTGACAGCGGTTTCCATGTTGGGGAGGAAGGAGCAGGCTTC
>CASGHD010000150.1 GCA_949319575.1 uncultured Anaerolineales bacterium
CGCATCTCGACCGCCAAGAACGCCGAACAGATCATCGTGCTGGACAACGGAAAAATCGTCGGCAAGGGAACGCACAACGAACTTATGGAAACCTGTGACACCTATAAAGAGATCGCCCTCTCGCAATTAAACATGGAGGAATTATCATGATGCAAAGACCCTCCAATCAACAACCGGTCGCGCGCGGGCCGATGGGACACGGCATGGTCGGCGCGCCCGTCGTCAAAGCCCGCGACTTCAATGGCACGATGCGCAAACTGATCGAATACCTCGGCGCATACCGCGGACTCATCATTATCGTATTCATCTTCGCTGTGGCATCCACCGCCGCCAACATTGCCGGGCCAAAAATCCTCGGCAACGCCACCACCAAACTTTTTGAAGGCGTGATGGCGGAGTTGAACGGGACCGGCAGCATTGACTTTGCCTACATCGGGCGCATCGCGCTCATCACATTGGGGCTGTACCTTGCCTCCGCGCTTTTCGCCTACATCCAGGGCTGGATCATGGCAAGCGTCTCGACAGACATCACCTATCGTTTCCGCCGCGACCTCTCGGAAAAGATGAACCGGATGCCGCTCAAATATTTCGACGGCACGACTCACGGCGAAGTCCTCTCGCGTTTTACCAACGACGTGGACACGGTCAACCAGACCCTCAGCCAGAGCCTGACGCAGATCATCACATCTCTGGTGACCGTGGTTGGCGTATTGGTCATGATGTTTTCCATCAGCTGGCAGATGACGCTGGTGGCGCTGATCGTCATCCCGCTTTCGATGATGACGGTCATGCTGATCGTCAAACAATCGCAGAAATTCTTCAAGCGCCAGCAGGAATATCTCGGCCGCGTCAACGGGCATGTGGAGGAAATGTACGGCGGGCATATCGTCATGAAAGCCTTCAACGGCGAGGCGGAAAGCATCGCCAAATTCGACCAGTCGAACAACATCCTGTACGACTCGGCGTGGAAGTCCCAATTCCTCTCCGGCATGATGATGCCGATCATGATGTTCATCGGCAACCTCGGTTATGTGGGCGTCGCCATCCTCGGCGGATATCTTGCCATCCGCAATGCCATCACCGTCGGCGACATTCAAGCCTTCATTCAATACATGCGTTCGTTCACCCAGCCCATCACGCAGTTGGCGAACATCTCGAACGTACTACAGCAGACTGCGGCGGCCGCGGAGCGCGTCTTCGAGTTTCTCGATGAAAAAGAGGAAGTGGAAGAGACAACCTCCCCCGTCAAACTCGAAACCGTGAGCGGACATGTGGAATTCAAGAACGTCCGCTTCGGCTACGACCCGGAAAAGCCGGTCATCAATAATTTCTCGGCGGAGGCGAAGCCGGGACACAAGATCGCCATTGTCGGTCCGACCGGAGCCGGAAAGACCACCATGGTCAAACTGCTGATGCGCTTCTACGACGTGGACAGCGGCAAAATCCTCGTGGACGGTCGCGACATCCGCGACTTCACGCGCAAAGACCTGCGCAAGATGTTTGGCATGGTCTTGCAGGACACCTGGCTTTACAACGGCACGATCATGGAAAATATTCGTTATGGGCGCCCTGACGCAACGGATGAAGAAGTGATCGCCGCCGCGCAAATGGCGCATGTGGATCATTTCGTCCACACCCTGCCGGACGGCTACAACATGGTCTTGAACGAAGAGACCACCAACATCTCGCAGGGGCAAAAGCAATTGCTGACCATCGCCCGCGCCTTCCTCGCCGACCCGAAGATTCTCATCCTCGACGAAGCGACCTCCAGCGTAGACACGCGCACCGAAGTTTTAATTCAACGCGCCATGAACAACCTGATGAAGAACCGCACCTCCTTCGTCATCGCGCACCGGCTCTCGACCATCCGAGACGCGGACTTGATCCTCGTGATGAATCACGGCGACATCGTGGAGCAGGGAACGCACACAGAACTGCTGGCAAAGTCCGGAATTTATTACGAGTTATATATGAGCCAGTTCAGGAAAAAGGAAGACGAAACAATAACGGCGTAACCGCTTCAAACGGAAAACGCCGAGGGACGGCGCGCAAGGCGATTGGCTCGCCTTCCCGCAAAAAGCGGGACAGATATTAACTCGCCTTACGCGCCTGCCCTTCGACTACGCGCGGGACGATCATCCGCGCTGAACCGCGTAAGGTGAGATATTAACTCACCTTACGCAAGATGGCCTTGGGTTAGGAAATGCGCCTGCCGATGAGTCGGTGACCGTTCACGAATGTTCACGAATAAACGAATAGGCGCGCCAACATTCGCGAATTCGTGACTTTATTCGTGGACGGTTCGTGAGGATGGCAAAAGCGCGTAACATGAGATATTAAGACAGCGGAGAAGGTCCCCGCGCCGGATATTTCGGCGCATCGCGCCTGAATTCGTAATTTTGGATGATGGACTCGATCGTCCCCTTTTGCTGCGGGCTGACTTCCTTGAACTCGAAACCGACGTTGAAAAATTGCGGGCTGAGGTCCTGCTGACACCATGCCACGCGGGCCGGAATGCCCATGCGCACAGACTTGATCCCCGGCAGTTCGGGCAGTTCGATGGCAAGCGTGATCTCGGTCTCGGGCTTGATCGCCTTTTCGCTGATGACCATCGCGCCCGAAACGGTCAGGTCGCCGAGATAACCGATCAGATTCCCGCCGTACAGGTCGAAGACCTGCGTGTACGCCGCCAGATTCTTTCTTTCCTGCTTACGTCGTTCCTTCATCGGACCTCATAACGAGACCAAGTGTACAGGAAGGGATGCGCAACTTCCATTGCTATTATATGGTAAAAATATCCCGCCATGCGCTGGATATACCTCTCCCCCCATCTCGACGACGCCGCCCTCTGCGCCGGAGGCTGGATTTACGACCAGACCCGGGCGGGCATCCCGGTCGAAATCTGGACGATCATGTGCGGCTTTCCCAAAACGAAAAAACTTTCGCCCTTCGCCGAATACCTCCACAATCAATGGGGCATGAAGACCGCGCGACAGGTGGTGAGCGGGCGGCGCATCGAAGATAAACACGCGGCGGAGGTCCTCGGCGCGAAGGCGCGCCACTTCGATTTTCTCGATTGCATCTACAGGCAGGGTCAAAACGGGGAATGGCTGTACTTCAGCATCTTCGTGGAGCCCCTGCCCGGCGAAGCGGATCTGCCCGACCGGATCGCTTCCGCCATTTCAGCCCGCCTCAAACCGGACGACGAGCTGGTCTGCCAACTTGGGGTTGGTTCACATGTGGACCATGTCACCGTAAGACGAGCGGCGGAGCGGCTCGGGCGCCCCCTGCATTTCGTGGCGGACATCCCCTACCTGTTCGATTATCGCGCGCAACTCAAACCGAAAACCGCCGGGATGAAGAAAAAGGTCGAACGGGTCAGCAGATCCGGCTCGAGGGCGTGGAAAGAGGCGGTACTTGCCTACCAATCCCAGATTCCCATGTTGTTCAAATCCCCGGCGCGGGCGCGGAAAGCGCTCCAGGAATATTGCTCAAACGCGGGCGGGGTTCCATTCTGGAGAAAATGACGGCTCTTTTTGGGTCTTGAAACAGCCCATAAATCATGATATAGTATGCGCGATTTTCCGGGAGATGCCACCGGAAATTTTTAATCATTGCATCTCGGTAAGGGATGCAAAATTCATTTAGCAGGACAATCTCATGCCAACCAATTTCCTTACCAAAGAGGGGTACGACAAACTGCAGGAGGAACTTGATCACCTGCGGACCGTAAAACGCCAGGAAGTTGCCGCGCGCTTGCATGAAGCCATGGAGGGCGGGGAACTGATCGAGAACGCCGAGTACGAAGCCGCCAAGAATGAACAGGCTTTTGTCGAGGGGCGCATCCAGGAACTGGACCTTTTGCTCGCCACCGCGCAGATCATCGAAGAAAACGGCAAAGGCAAAAAGGGCGATTCCATCCAGGTGGGCTCAAAGGTGACGATCAAAGAGGGCAACTTCGAAGCGGAGACATTTACCATCGTGGGCGCGGCGGAAGCTAACCCGCGCGAGGGCAAGATCTCGCACGAGTCGCCCATCGGGAAAGCCATCTTGACTCGCAAGGTCGGCGAGACGGTGAAAGTCGAGACGCCCGGCGGCACATATAATGTTAAAATCCTGAAAGTCGGTTAGACTCAGGAGCGATGACAATAACCCCGCCTCTGCGCGGGGTTTTGTTTTATGTAGGCAAACAGACACGGAAACAAGGAAACACGTAGACAAGTAGACACGGAAACACGGAAACAGGTAGACACGTAGACAAGGAAACACGTAGACAGGCACACAGACATGCGCTTGCCTTGCGCGCCTGTCTACCGGTATACTTGCGTACATCCCCCGTTATTAACTCTTTGGTGACATGATGACCGATTACACTCAACTCGAAAAAATCCGTTTGCAAAAATTGGAAGAACTGCGCGCCGAGGGGATTGAGCCGTTCCCCACGCGCGCCAAACGGACGCATCTCAGCGTGGAAGCGATTGCTGAATTTGAATCTGCGGAAAGCGTGGGCAAAGAAGTAAAAGCGATCCTCGCGGGACGCATCCGTGCGACGCGGGCGATGGGCAAGGTCTCGTTCGCGCACATCGAAGACGGCGCGGGAAAGGTGCAGATATTTTTCCGCGCGAATGAGTTGGGCAAAGAACGCGTGGACTTTTTCAACAAGATGTTTGATCTCGGCGACTTCGTTCAAGCCGAAGGGGTGATGTTCCGCACAAAAAGCGGAGAAGTCACGCTTCACGTCCACGACTTTCACCTGCTCGCCAAAGCCGTGAGTCCGCTCCCTGCCGCGAAGGATGAGACTCTCGAAGACGGGACCGTCGTCCGCCACGCCGCGTTGGAGAACCCCGAACTGCGCGCGCGCCAGCGTTACGCCGACTTGGCAGTGAATCCCGATGTGCGCGAGACGTTTCGCAAGCGCGCGGCGATTGTCAAAGCGTTGCGAAATTTTCTGGATGACAAAGGCTTCCTCGAAGTGGAGACTCCCATCCTCCAGCCGTTGTATGGCGGCGCGGCGGCGCGTCCGTTTATGACGCATCACAACGAACTCGAACAGGATATGTATTTGCGTATCTCGTTCGAGTTGTATCTGAAGCGGTTGCTCGTCGGCAATTTGGAAAAAGTCTACGAGATCGGGCGCGACTTCCGTAATGAAGGCGTGTCGTTCAAGCACAATCCCGAGTTCACGCAACTCGAATTTTATTGGGCATACGCGGACTATTTGCAAGTGATGGAATTGACCGAGCAGATGGTCTCTTCGACAGCGCAACAAGTACTTGGCACGATGAAGGTCAAGTACAAAGAAAATGATATTGACTTGACCCCTCCGTGGAAACGACTCGAAATGCGAGATGGCATCAAACAAACCAGCGGCATTGACATTGCCGAGCATAAATCCACCGAAGAGTTGTTCAAGGCGATCAAAGCCAAACATCCGAACAAGACTCCAGATCCGCATGCGACGCGCGGCAAGTTGATTGACTTCCTGCTCAGCGAATTTCTCGAACCGACGTTGATTCAGCCGACATTCTTGTACAACTATCCGCGCGACATTTCTCCGTTGGCGAAATCCATCCCTGGCGA
>CASGHD010000151.1 GCA_949319575.1 uncultured Anaerolineales bacterium
CATAACGGCGAGGGAGGGGCGAGTCAAGACGAAAATTTTACCAATAGGGTAGGTCTACTTTCAACGAGCGATCTTTCATGCGCCGGCAACGGGGATATAATCCCGTTATGTCAAACATTCACCCTATCCTTGAATTGCGTGCCGCATTTACCGTAAAGGATTTTGAACGCTCGGTGAAATTCTACTGTGATGGACTCGGAATCGAACCCACCGCCATCTGGAACAACGGAGACGGTCACGCGCTTGTGCTGGACATGGGACGCGCCACGCTCGAACTCTTCGACGAAGCCCAAGCCGAGACGATTGACTCGCTTGAAGCAGGCAAACGCATCAGCGGACAGATCCGCTTTGCACTGCAAGTGCCCGACCTGCACGCGGCTATGGAGAAGTTACTCGCCCACGGCGCGACCCTCGTCCACGCGCCCGTGATGACCCCGTGGGGCGATTACAACGTACGGCTTCAAGACCCCGATGGGATGCAGATTACGTTGTTTCAGGTTAATGAAAATAGCAGGTAGGTATTCTTCGAAAATGTGGTTTTTCGATTGGAGATATAATTTGCATACGTTAACCATTGTTATCTTGCCAAACAGTAAGGAGCAAATCCATGAGTTTAGCTTGCCCAATAGATAACAAAGACAACACAATCCAAAAAGTCTCTGCTGTTGTAGCTGGAGGAACATCAACAGGAAGTTTTTCTGGACTAACAAGCGGTGTTGTAGATGTAGATGGGAAAACTGGGAATCTTGGCGGATTCAGCACATTAACTGGTGGAACCAAAAGTAACTTAGCAAGTTTTCTTGCTTCTCCTCGTATGCCCCATCAACCAAGTA
This sequence comes from uncultured Anaerolineales bacterium, assembly GCA_949319575.1. Classification (GTDB taxonomy): domain Bacteria; phylum Chloroflexota; class Anaerolineae; order Anaerolineales; family Villigracilaceae; genus Defluviilinea. Next base: position 834 of record CASGHD010000151.1, read on the forward strand.
ATATGAATCTGCTTATTATTTTTATTGCATTTTGGGCTTCAATATTCTTAATTGGACTTGGAGGTGCTGGCGTTTTCATTACAACTTTAGGGCTAAAAAATAGTTTTATGGGCTCTACAGCGCTTCTTACGTTAACTGGAATAGCTATAGCAATTGGTAGTGGAATAAGTTTGTTTTTTGTTCTGAGATTTATTATTCGCGCTGATAAGAATAGCCAAAAAGAGATATGGGAAGATTATCTTCTTGAAAAAACAAGATGGGAAAAGTCAACACAAAAATGGAATCGTTTGTATTATTGTCATAAGCACGGAATTGTATTTGACCCCGAAATTGGTGATTATTGTGAACCATCTGAACTGCAAAAATACATCGATAAATCAGTAACTGATTAACGACTCCTGAAATTCCTCCACCACTCTCTCCTCCCTCTTCACCGACGAAAACTGCTCCAACGAAAATAAGCCTTATGAAAATCAATAAACTCGCCCAACGGTTACAAAAAGACCGCCCCATGACCATGGTCAGCATCCGCATCCCTGAGGATGTGATCGAGGACCTAAAACGCGTCGCGCCGATGCTCGGTTTTTCTGGGTATCAGGCGTTGATCAAGGCGTATATCGGTCAGGGATTGCGCGCCGATCTTGAACGCCTCGATAACGGCGTGGAAATTTCCTCGTTGATCGAAAGTTTGAAAAAGAAAGGCGTGAAGGAAGAGATTATTTCCTCGGCAATAGCCGAGGCGCAAGGTTCATATCGCGCTACTTAATAATCCCCTCCAATACTCTCTCCTCCCTCTTTACCCACGAAAACCGTTCCACATCCCTCCTCGCCTGCGCGCCCAACGCGAGCCTGCGTGGTTCATCGGCAAGCAACGCCTCAATCGCCAGTCTCCAGTCTCCAATTCTCTGATTCTCTAATTCTCCAACATTGTGGTCTCGATACATCCTTCGACTCCGCTCCGCTCCGCTCAGGACTACTCGACCACCACTTGATTCCACAAACACCGCATTCTTATCATTCAGAATTTCTCTGATCACAGAAATATCCGCGCACACAATCGCCCGCCCCGAAGCCATGTACTCGAACATCTTCATCGGGTTGATCACTTCGGCAATATCCTGCCCACTCGACGCCTCAATCGTCCGCGAATACGGCATCAGCAAAACATCCGCCGCGGCTTGATGGAGCGGGATGCGGCTGTGCTCCACGAAGCCCGTCATCGTCACGTTCGCAACGCCGCCCTGCGCCAACTTCGATTTCCAAAACGACACGAGTTCAGGCGTCCCACCGACCCACAGAAAATTCACGCGCGGCATTTGCTTCGCCAACTCGAACAACAACTCCGCGCCGCGCCCAGGGTAGATGTGACCCGTAAAGCCGACGGTGAGTCCATCGGGCAGATTCAATTGACGTCGCGCCTCTGATGGACTCGGTAGTGACGCATATCGCTCCAACTCGACTCCGTTCGGTGCGACGATCACCGCTTCATTCTCCAATTTCAATTTGGTCGAGCGTTCTAAAACATTTCTCAACGCGGACGTGGTCACGGTCATCGTCTTCTTCCCCTTCGCATTCCAAAACTGTCTCAGCCACCACGCGCCCATGAGACCCGTCACATCCGCGTGCATTTCGAGGACGACGGGATACTTCATCCACAATGCAAGCGCGGCGGATTGAGGCAGCCATGTGTAAATTAATTCTGCGCCAAACTTTTGAGCGGCGCGTTGGGCATGGACGATAAAGTCGAGGCGTTTGAGTCCGCTGATGGACGGGAGCAGTTCGAGGGGCGGAATGAGGCGTACTCCGTAATGAGTAATTAGTAATTGTTGCGAAACTGGTTCAGTCTCCGCAGGCGCGAACATCCGCGCGTCATGCCCAAGTTGCATCAACGCCTGCGCCACCTTCATCGCCTGAATCGAATTGGCGGTGAGAGATGGAATCCGTGAATTGGTAATCAACGCAATTTTCATAAGACTTTTACCGCTAAGACCGCAAAGCTCGCGAAGAAAACCATTTAAAAACCTTGGCGTTCTTCGCGCGCTTCGCGGTTAAAAATTTCTTTTTGTCCGCGCAATGCCATCACCCCCACCGACGCGACATAATAAAACGACAACAACGCGCCCGCCGCGACGATGCCATAACGCGGCACGAGCACGAACGCCAACGCGATCTTGATGATGCCGACAATAAGCGTAACCTTGATCGGATATTCGGGCAAGCCAAGCGAAAGCAACAGCGGACGATTCCAGAACAACGTGTAATTGAACGCGAGACCGACCACGAGCGCGATCATCGCGGGATAGGCGGGGAGAAATTCTGGTTTGCTATAGACGGTGATGCCCCATTGACCAAATACAATGAAGCCGATCAAGATCATGAAGTTGTACGTAAACGATAACGCGGTGATCTTTCTCAGAAAATCTTTCAACCTCGCCCACGCATTTTGCACCACGAGACGATTGATCTCAGGGAAGGTCGTGGCAATGAACGGATCGCTGACGATGGCGAGGAAGCCTGCCAGCGTGTACGCCAGTTTGTAATAGCCCGCGGCTTCGGGCGTGAGGAAGAACGCCACCCATAACAAATCGCTCTCGCGGAAGATCTTGATGATCGTGGCGCTGATGTTGGAACTGAACGCAAAGCGAATCAACTCGCGCCATTCGCTCCGCTCGCCGATGGCGGAAAACGAAACCTGAGACCAATCCACGCCCAACACATGTCGCAATTGAATCTGCGCGGCAATGAACATGCCCAAGCCAAGAATCGTTTTGCTGAGTAAATAAGCAAAAAGGATCGTTTCAAAACCGCTTTTGAAAAAGAACGCCGCAAGAATAATGACTGTTGTGACAATGCTCTGAATTAAGTTGATGCGTCCCTGCCATTTGATTTTTTGCGTTACCTGTAACACGCCCAGGGAGGTTTCCATGTTGAAATTGGCGAGCAACCCAATCGCATAGACGACGAACATCCATGCTGTGCCTGCGGTTTTCGCGTTGTATATTTCCGCAAGGTGGGCAGTCAGCGCGACAGCGATAAAGGCAAGCAATGAAACGACGGCTTCTGTGAGGCTGGCGGCTTTCAGCAACGCGGCGGCTTTGGATTTTTCACCCTGTTCAAGATACGCCCCGCCATATTTCACCACCACTTCGCCCATCCGAAACGAAAAGATGCTGTTGACCGTGGAGGCATACGCCATGATCACGCCGATCAAACCATAGCCCGCAGGTCCGAGCAGGCGCGTCACCAACGCGCCTTGCAAGACGCTCAACGCCAAGGCGATGGTGTTATTGCTGAAAAGATGGAGGCTGTTGCCGACGACGCGGCGGAAGAGGTTGTCTTCGCGGAGGGACGTTCGGATTCGATGAAACATACGATGGCAAATTGTAATCGTTATGGGCAATTATCGGGATTGAGGCATCAAGCGGGGAGCGCTAGAAGGATGTGGTTGGGTTTCACCATAGGCGCGAAAACCTACCACTCCCGAAAGAGCATCGGGACAGGTGAGACGCGGGAACACAGAGAAAACCAAATAAAAAAACCCGCGACTCAGTGTCTAGTTTGATGAATATGGTAAAACAGAAGGACACAGCAGACCGATCGTGTCAGGGTGTTACTCCATGGTTCAAAATGGATTGCTCGGCTTTCATCTGCAATATGTCACAGATGAAGGCCGACATGAATGCTTGCCTTGAGTTTATCGAAGGGTCGCGTTATGTTGTTCACTTGAAAGGACATGCAATGCAAAAACAAACTGGGTTTACTCCCATTCGCAAAATTCTTATCCCGTTGGTTCACGAAGGTCCCGGCATCCACGCGCTCGATTCGGCGCGACACTTCGACGCCGACATCATCCTCGTCGGCGTTGTGGTTGTCCCGCCCGATCAATCGTTGAGCATGGGCGCGGCTTCGGCGCGCGCGCTGCGGCGTTTGCTGAGAATCTTCGGCAGGGATCCGCGCGTGACTTCCAAATCGCAGGTGATCGTGGATTACGAACCGTGGAACCGGCTTTCAAAATTGGTGCAGGATGAAAAGCCCGATCTTCTCTTCCTTGAATTTGATTCGCATTTGGCGGCTTTGCGCGTCTCTTTGAGCGACGTGCTCGTGCGTCCGCCGTGCGACGTGGCGTTGGTGAAGGGGAAAATTTCCACCAAGCCGAAGCGGGTGCTGGTCCCGGTGCGAGGCGGGCCGCACGCGGAGTTGGCGTTCCGCGTGGGGCTGGGACTCGAATCGAAAGGCGTCACGACTCTCCACATCCGCAGACCGGGCGATCCGAAAGCGGATACGGACGCGCCGTTCAAGGGGTTGGAGCGGGTGTTGCGTCAAATGCCCGAGGTGGAGAAGCAGTTTGAAGTCACGGATGACGCGGCGCAGGTCATCCTGGATCATGCCCAGCAAAAGGATGTCATCATTTTGGGGACGACCTTGCAACCCGTCACGAGTTCTGTTTCGTTGGGACCGGTGGCAGACCGCATCCTGCATGAAGCGAAATGCACGGTGATCGCAGTGAAAAGCGGCAGACCGTTTCCGTATGAGGTCTATGATGAAATCGCGGGAGTGGACGCGATCTCGATCCTCGTGGACAAATGGTTCGGTGAAAATACCTTCCATGCCGACGAGTTCAGCCGCTTGCGCGAAGAAGTGGAGTTGAAACGCAGCCAGGGACTCACCATCAGCCTGGCTTTGCCCGCGTTGAACGAGGAAGAAACGGTGGGCAATGTGATCCGCATGATGAAAAAAGAGTTGATGCAGAACGTGCCTTTGCTCGATGAGATCGTGTTGATCGATTCCAATTCGACGGATCGCACGCGCGAGATCGCAGAGGCGGAGGGCGCGCCTGTTTATATTCATCAGCAATTGCTGGAACGATTCGGCGCGCGGCACGGCAAAGGCGACGCGTTGTGGAAGAGTTTGCTGGTGACGAAGGGCGACATCATCGTATGGATTGACACGGACATCGTGAACATCCATCCGCGTTTTGTGTATGGCATTGTTGGTCCGCTGTTGCGAAATCCAGATATAAAATTTGTGAAGGGCTATTACCGCCGCCCGTTGAAAGTTGGCACGAAGATGCAAGCGGGCGGCGGCGGACGAGTCACCGAGTTGACGGCGCGTCCGTTGTTGAATTTGTTTTATCCCGAGCTTTCGGGCGTCGTCCAACCGCTTTCAGGCGAATATGGCGGGCGGCGCGAGGCGCTGGAACAGGCGACGTTTTATTCAGGCTACGGCGTGGAGACCGGTTTGTTGATTGATATTTATGAGCGTTACGGCTTAAGCGCCATCGCGCAAGTAGATTTGCTGGAACGCATCCATCACAATCAACACTTGGAGGCGTTGAGCAAGATGTCGTTCGCCATCATCCAAACCGTGATGCACAAATTGGAAAAACGATTTGGGCGCGAGGTACTCGAGGATGTGAACCGCTCGATGAAGTTGATCCGCCACGACAATCGCGGCTATTTTCTGGAGGTGGAGGAGATCGCCGAACGCGCCCGCCCGCCGATGATCGAGGTGGAGGAGTATTTGGAAAGAAACAATAGTCTCCTTCGGAAATAATTAATTGTGTGTAAACAGGTAGACAGGTAAACAAGGAAGCAGGTACACACGTGTCTACGTGTCTACGTGTCTACTTGTTTACCTGTTTCCGTGCCTACTTTTTCCGCCCTTATCTCTCCCAGCCTCCTCAACAGCGGAGTCATGGTCAATCCCTGCACGAAAATGGAGAAAGCGACGACGCCGAACGCGGCAGTGATGATCTGCTCGCGGTATTCAATCTCTTCTGGCAAGCCTAACGCGAGCGCGAGAGCCAGCGCGCCGCGCAGACCTCCCCAAAATAAAATATGCTGATGATTTCTTTCGATCTTTAGTTTTGATTTACTGAACAACAGACTCAACGGATAGATCGCCGCCGCGCGCCCAATGGTTACAACGATGACCGCAATCGCTATAACCAATATTGAATTCAACAAGTTTTGATTCGCCTCGCGCACACCGATCAGAAAGAAAATGATCGAGTTGGCGATGAACGCCATGAACTCCCAGAAGTCCATGATGAAGGCGCGTCCTTTGTCTGAGTAGGCGCGCGGGAGACCAAAGTTGCCAACCAGGATTCCAACCGTCAGCGTGGAAAGAACGCCCGAGGCGTGAAAATCCTCCGCGATCAAGAACGAACCATACGCAACAACCGTGCTGAGCGCAAGTTCGATCAAATGATTGTCAGTTGTGCTGGTGAGAAGCAATGCAATCCCCGCGCACAATGCGCCGATCAACAGACCGCCAAAGACGGACCATGACGCATTCAAGAGGGTCGCTTGCATGGAGATGCCCTCTCCCGAAACAAAAGCGATCACTGCGGTGAATCCCACCGCCGCCACCGCATCGTTGAACAGACTCTCCGCCTCCACCAGCAAACGCAAGCGTCCATGCACGCCCGCCTCCCGAAATGCGGCGATGACCGAAACAGGATCAGTTGCCGCGATGAGGATTCCAAACAACGCCGCGGCTTGCCACGTCCAGCCCGCGAGATAGACCATCCCCGCGCTGGTGAGCGCCGCGGAAAGAATCACGCCGACGGTTGCGAACACAAGGATGACGGGCAGGTTACGAGTCAACTCGCGCCATCGGATGAACAACGTCGCTTCAAAGATCAGAGGCGGGAGCAGGACGGTGAAGATCAAATCCTTGCTCAATTCGATCTTGGGAGTAAAGGGGAGGAACGATACAACGATTCCCGCGATCACCAAACCCACCGTGTATGGAATACGCACGCGCTGAGCCACGATCGCTACCAGCGTCGCGATGAACAATAGAAGATAAACGCTTTCGAGGGTGAGTCCCATGGCGTGAGTATACAGGGAAAGGAGTAAACATGGAAACACGTATACATGCAGACACGGAAACAGGTAAAGACGGAAACAGGTAAACACGGAAACACGTAGACAAGTACACGCGTTCTCGCCCTGTTTACGTGTCTACCTGTCTACTTGTGTACCTGCGTTCTATGGTATCCTTGCCCCATCTCAATTTTGGAGAGCCGCATGTACGTTGCCATCGAAGGGGTCATCGGAGTTGGTAAGACGACCCTCGCCCGCCTGCTTCAACCCGCGTTCGACGCCGAAATTATTCTGGAAGTCTTTGAAGAGAACCCGTTCCTGTCCGATTTTTATTCCGACCGCGAACGATATGCGTTTCAAACGCAAATTTTCTTTTTGTTGAGCCGTTATCATCAGCAACGCCGCACCATCACAGACCTTGTGTCAACGGGCAAGAATGTGATCGCCGATTACACCTTCGCCAAAGATTCGCTTTTCGCGCGTATCAACATCAAGGGTGATGAACTCGATATGTATCACAAAGTGCATGAAGCGCTCGCGGAAAAAATCCAGAAGCCCGATCTGCTTGTTTACTTGCAAGCCACCACCGACACGCTCATGCAACGCATTGCTTTGCGCGACCGCCCGTATGAAAGACAAATGGAACGCGCCTACATCCATGAATTGAATCTCGCCTATGACGATTTTTTCTCCAAGCCGTTCGATCACACGCCTGTCTTGACGATAGACTCGAACGACTTGAACATCATCCAGAACCCCGAGCATTTGAAGCAGGTGGAAGAACGCATCAGACAAAGCCTCAGCCTGCCTCCGTTTCAACAAGCGTTGCCCCTGCCTTGACCTTGTCCGGAATGCAGACTTCAGCAGACCCCGTTCGGAATGCAGACTTCAGTCTGCTATTACAAGCAAGGGCGGACTGAAGTCCGCGCTCCGAAAGCAAACCATAAATTATGCGCGTCACACGTGAATCCCTCATCCGCATCGCCAAAGAGACCGCGCAAGAGCGCGCCTTCAATGACCGCGACATCATCGCCGCGTATCTGACGGGTTCGCTCGTCTCGAAAGAGACCGACCCGATGCTCGGCGGCACGGCAGATATTGACATCATCCTCGTCCACGCGAGCGAGCCGAAGCACAGACGCGAGTTCGTGAAGTTGACTCCCGACTTCCACGTGGACATTGGTCACCGCGCGAAGGCGGAGTTCAAACGTCCGCGCGAGTTGAGATTGGATCCGTGGCTGGGATGGGAGATGTACGATCCGATGTTGCTTTACGAACGCGAGAAGTTTTTTGAGTTCGTGCAAGCAGGCTTGCGGGCGGGTTTTGAATTCAACGCGCCCGCGCCCGCATTACAACGCTCAAGAATTTTATTGAAAGACGCGCGTGGCATGTGGAGAGAACTACTTGAGATCGAGGATGTAGTCACACCGAAAGATGTTTTGCAGTACATGAATTCGTTGTATCACGCGGTCAACGCGGTGGCAGAGTTGTCGGGTCCGCCGTTGGCGGAGAGACGCGTCATGTTGGATTTCGCATCGAGGGCAGAGACAGCCTCACGTCCCGGCATGGACGCGGCGCTCGTCGGCTTGATGGGCGCGTCCGTGTTGGAGTCGTCCAAATTGGAGGCGTGGGTCCCCGAGTGGAAATCCGCATTTGAAATGGCGATGCAAAATCATCGCGCGGATGTGTGCATCCATGCGACGCGCGTGAACTATTACGAGAAGGCGTTCGCGGCGATGCTCGGAAGTGAAAAACCCGTTTGCGCGCTGTGGCCCCTATTTCATACGTGGACTCTTGCCGCAAACGTTTTGTCTGATGATGAGTTGGGAGCGTGGCGTTCTGCCTGCGGCGAATTGGGGTTGGGCTGGGTAGGTTTCGATCAGCGCGTGAGCGGACTCGATCACTTCCTCGATGAAGTGGAGGCATTGCTCGACGAACTCGCCACGCAGCACGGTTTGGAAACTTCGACGAGTCTATAATTCCGCATGTATAATTGGATTGGAGAGTAAATATGACACATACAATCCGAGAGCTACAAGCCCAATATGTTACCGATGAAGAGGGGAAAAAGACAGCGGTGATTCTTCCCATTGAAGAATTCGAGGAATTGCTCGAAGACATCGCGGATATGGCGGTCTTGCTCGAACGGCGCGATGAGTTGACCATCCCTTTTGACGAAGTCGTTGCAAAGTTGAAAAGAGATGGCATCTTACCAGATTGAGATCAAGCCTTCCGCATCCAAAGAACTCGAAAAGTTGCCTCGGCAAATGATCGTCCGAGTTGTTGCGGCGATCAAGGAATTGGCTAACGATCCGCATCCGCCAGGAGTCAAGAAGCTTTCTGGCTTTGATCGAACATTCCGTATTCGAGTGGGTGATTATCGGGTCTTGTATGATATTTACGAAAACAGATTGGTGATCGAAATTATTCGAATTCGCCATCGTAAAGATGTTTATAGGTGAGGACTGATGACCCACAATGAAGCATTATCACTTGTTCGTGAATATGTGAAAAACGAAGGACTTGTGCGCCACATGCTTTCGGTGGAGGCAGCGATGCGTTTTTACGCGGAGAAATTCGGCGAGGACCCCGAGGCATGGGGATTGATCGGTCTGCTTCATGATTTCGATTGGGAGATTCACCCGACACTCGAACAACATCCGCAAGATGGCGCGCCGATGCTGCGCGAGCGCGGCGTACCCGAAGATATCGTTCAGGATATTTTGAGTCACGCGGATCATCTCAACCTTCCGCGCGATACGATTCGACGTAAAGCCATCTGCGCGTGTGATGAGATCACGGGGTTGATTACCGCCGTCGCGTTGGTGAGACCGTCCAAGTCGCTGTACGATCTTGAAGCATCTTCTGTGAAAAAGAAGTGGAAGGATAAAGCCTTCGCGGCGGGAACGTCACGAGCAGAAATGGAACACGCCGCGCAGGAATTCGGCATCGAGTTGTGGGAACACGTGGGGAATGTGATTACGGCAATGAGGAAGATCGCGCCTGAGTTGGGGCTGGTGGGGAATATTTCGCAAGAATGATTTCGTAAAGGCGGATCTATATACGCCTGCCTTTGCATTGGAGAGTAATGCGCCGAAAAATCATTTTCCTTTTTTTATTGATAGCCCTGTTTGTCGCGTGCGCGCCTCCTGCCACATTCACTCCACAACCTCCTATTGCGTTCACCCCGCCAGCCAATTACACTCCGACGATCTTTGATATTGACGTTGAGTCAACCGCCTCGCAGGAACGACTGAGCGACTCGCGTCCGAACATCATCGTCATCATGACCGACGACCAGCCGTTTCACACCATGGCGTACATGCCGACGGTCATTACCGAGTTGATTCCCAACGGAGTCAATTTTACGAATGCGTTTGCCACTACGCCTCTTTGTTGCCCGAGTCGTGTCAGCATCTTGACAGGCGAATATGCGCACAATCATCAAGTGCTGACCAATCGAATGCCGATGGGCGGCGCGTTGAAATTCAATGACGCGATCACCATCGCTACTTGGATGAAGGATGCGGGATATCGCACGGCGTATTATGGAAAATATCTGAATGATTATGAGGCTCTCGAACCCAGCGGATACGTCCCGCCTGGCTGGGATGAGTGGGGCGTCTTCCTCGGCAAGAACCTCGGCGAAAATGAGGATGCGGGTAATCTTCAATACTATTCAAACTTCAGCATGTCTGAAAACGGCGCGATCATCGAATACCGGGGTCAGAAGGTTAATTTCGGCGCTGATGTGGTAACACAAAAATCGGTTGATTTTATTAATTCAGCGCGAAACGATCCGTTCTTCCTCTTTATCGGTTATTACAACCCGCATTCGCCTTATATGGCTGCGCCACGCCATGCCGAAACTTTCCGCTCAGGCACAGGCTGGGATTGGTTCCAGTATCGCCCGCCAAATTTCAACGAGGAGGATATTCGTGATAAGCCTGATTACCTGAACGACATCTCGCCTCTTTCCCTGGGGGAACTGGATGCGGCGCACAAGCGGATCCTACGCTCGCTTCTCTCCGTGGACGATGGGGTCGCATCTGTGTTGAACGCGTTGAATAAAACGGGATTGAAGGAAAAGACAATCGTCGTGTTTTTCTCCGATAACGGGGCGACCATCGGCGATCATCGTTTTGGGGTTTCGAAGAATTGCGTATACGAGGCTTGTGTGAAGATTCCCTTCGTGGTGTACGCGCCAGCCTTCTTTGAAGCGCGAAGCGAAGACCGTCTCATCGCCAATATTGATCTCGCCCCCACATTCATTGATATTGCCGGAGGCTCCATCCCTGAAAGCATTGACGGCTTGAGCCTGTTTCCGTTGTTCAAGAACGAGCCAGTTACATGGCGCGAGGATATTCTGCTCGAGCATTGGCCCACCGAAGAAGGCGTTGGTTCGATGATCCCCGAGTTTTATTCGGCGCGAACGATGGAATGGAAATATGTTGAGTATGTCACGGGGGAGAAGGAATTATATGACCTTGTGAACGATCCGTATGAATTGGTAAACCTCGCGGGGAAAAGGGAGTATCGAGATATAGAAAATGAATTGGTAATGAGACTGAAAGAGTTGAAAGATGAATAAATTGTTGATGTAGTCAAGGCGCGTTGGTGTGACGAGGCGCGTCCCAGCCTGCGACACAACCCGTTTGAAAGATCATGTCTTCGGGCATGGGCTGGTCGTTTTCGTATAATTTCCCTGCGGGGTATTCTGCTCTCAGCGAGTATGCAATTTGGGGACCAGTCGTATCGGATGTAATGGTCAGCAAATAGAATTTGCCGAGCGATTCCCAATCGGGGTCAAAGTGAAGCGTGAACCAATCTCCATTGGGGAACTCTGTGTTGCCCACAGTTTCTTGAATAATCTCATGCCCTTGATCAACATCTTGCAAAATAAACGTTGTCGCTCCAGGTGGATTCGCCTTGCTTGCGTTCACCCAAACGCGGATCTCGCTCGCGCCGTTACATTCCAAAACAATTTCTTGTTTGATAGTCAGTTGAGTGGAAACGGGATTTGAATATTGTTCATCGGGCGCCCAGTTTTTGTAGTTGGGTTGATAACACAACCCCGCTTGATAAAATTGCGATCCGCAGACAACGTGATAAGAGAGATACATTCCCGTTGTGTAAAAGAGGAGACTCAAAACGGAAAGGATGACGGGAAACGCGCTGGGGATGCGAATCCGTTTGAGGATGGGCAACCCAGCCAGCCCGACGAAAAGAAGCGGCATGACCGTCGTGAAGTAACGTCCTTGCACGCCTTCGATTGATTTGAATCCCACTGGGTTGAAGGTGACGTACATCAGAATATATGTGCCGATGTACGATGCGATGAAGACAAATAACAATCCGAATCGTGTTCGAGTTGGAACTGAATCAGTGTTGATGAACAGGGCGACGATCAACGCGACGGCGAAAATATAAAACGTCCATGCGGGGACGGGCCAGTAGGCAAAGCCGTAGATGGCGACCCAATCTAAAAGATAACTGAACCATCTGCCGCGAATCGTTTGCGTGAGGATGGATAGAAAATCGGGAATATTGTTGATGATGAACGATACTTGCCCCGCGGGGTTCGTCCCTTCGGGCGCGGTGAGTAGTTGTGAATAGGCGAGCAGATTCCAGCCAACGACTTCGATTGCGAAAAGCGCGGCGGTCGTTGCGAGCAGGAGCAGATAGCCGAATCGCATGTTGAAGCGCGAGGGACGAATGATCAAAAATGGAAGAAGCGCAAGTGGTACGATGTTAACTTTCCCCAAAAACAAAATGAAAAATAAAAGCGCCAGCCAAGCCCACTCTTTCCAACGAATTTCTTTTTGATTCGCGATTGCGATCGCGCCGCCGATGAAGAGGAGCGCGATGCCGTTCGAGATTGCATCCGCGCTGATGGTGGAGGCTTGCAAAATGGCGACGGGCGACGCGGCGAGGATGGCGAGAATCCATTTGCCGAAGGGGATGAAGCGCACCGCCAGCCATGCGAGCAAGGCGTAACTGAAAAGTCCGATGAGGCGAATGAGATAATAGACAGGCAGGGCGGGCAGTCTTTCGCTTCGTCCGAGAAATCGCATGACCATCGCTTGCGGCAATAACAACGGAGGCGAATAGACCGAGCGCGTCTCGACCGTGCCGTAGACATAATCGTACGCGTCCATCGGCAGGCTTCCGTATTTTTCCCACAGCCCCGGCTCCACCGCGCGGACGATGAACTGCCTGCGATACGAAAGTTCCCAATAGACGGCGGGAAACGGCGTCTTCTCCTCGTTCGGCAAAAATGTGTAATCAGACATTTGCCACACGCGCATGAGATGCGTCTCTTCATCGTAGCCCGCGCTGATGGGAAGTAAAAAACAAACGACAACGCCGAAGATCAGGAGGACAGCCAGCAGATAAATTTCCGCGCTGTGCAGGCGTTTGTTTTCAAGGAAAAGGTTTCTTATTCGTTCTTTCAATGCGATAGCCTTTGTAACTTGATGCCGTGAATCTTCCGACTCGTGAATATAATTGTACCTTATGCAAAATAACGTCTTTTAGGTATACAATGAGAATTACAGGAGAAATCCTCCATGCCCAACTCCGACTCAAAAACCTACATCGTCAACGACCAGCCGACCGAAAGGGACGCGCTCGACTTTACACCCTACGTCGAAACCCTCGCGGATATCATCCAGACGGGCAACACGCCATTGACCATCGGCGTGTTCGGCACGTGGGGATCGGGGAAGACTTCGCTGATGAAAATGGTGAAGAATCAATTGCCCGATGATTTCACGGTGGCGTGGTTCGACGCGTGGAAATATGATAAGGAAGATTCCTTGTGGCGCGCATTCCTGCTTTGTGTTCTTACTGCTTTGAAAGAGAGAGCCAGTTTGCAGGGAAAGCCCGTGGATGAATTTGAAAAACTCCAATCCCTGCTGTATCGTGAAATGGAAATCGAAAAGGTCGGGGGCGTGACGATTGATCTGGCAAAAATTGGCGGGGTCGCCGCAAAGAGCCTTGCCCAGCTAACCCTGTCCTTTATTCCTGGGCTTTCGACGCTCACTAAACTCGTCGAGGAACTGCAATCGGGCGCGGCAAAGAATGTGGACGACGCGACGGCGGCGATCCAGCGCGAACGTACTAAAATATATATCGAGCAGATTCAATTTCTCGAGCAGTTCCAAAAGCGGTTCAGTGAATTGATCCAGGAGCATGTGCAACCCAACCGCCTCGTGGTTTTCGTGGACGATCTTGACCGTTGCCTGCCTGAAAAGGCGATTGAAGTTCTCGAAGCCATCAAATTATTCCTCGATGCGGAGAATTGCGTCTTTGTGCTGGGTTTGGATCAGGAGGTGATCGCGCGCGGCATCGAAATGAAATACAAGGAGTTGGGTGAAAAACAGGATGGGGATGAGTCGCGGCGCTTTACGATCGAAGGCGTACGCTATCTTGAAAAGATCGTTCAACTGCCGTTCCAAATTCCTCCTGTGGAACAAACGGATATGGGTGAGTTTGTAGAGGGCTTAAGCGCGGAGTGGCCCCACGAGGAATGTCCGAACGTATTTGCCGAAGGCTTGAACGATGTACGACATAATAACCCGCGCCAAATCAAAAGAGCGGTGAATGTCTTTTTGATGTTGTGGAATCTGGCGAAGAAACGAAAAGAAAAACTAGCGGATCGAGTCAAGCCCATCCGACTGGCGAAAGTGGTAGCCATTCAAATTGTGCATCCGAGGCTGTACGATGTTTTGAAGGAAACACCGCGTTATCTGGGAGAACTCGAGCGCTATTACCGCGCTGAATCTTCGCAGGAACGAAAAATGGAGAAGGGCGAATCCCCTCTCCCCTCGGGAGAGGGAAAGGGCGGTGTGCTAAGCGAGTCGAAGTATGAGGGGCGCGTCGAACCGCCGCCTGAGTTGGTTCCCTACCTTTCCTTGCGCGGTATTTTGGCAGTGCGGCGAATTCTTCTCCTTCACAAATCCGAAATGCAAGACGCCAACTTTGCAGGCTTGCCTCTTGAAGAATTGAAACTGTATTTCACGCTTACGCGCCGCGCCGAATCGCCGCAACCCACACCGCTGCCTGCCGAAGCCGCGCGTTTGGTGTTCGAGCCGCAGATGGTGCGCATCCCTGCGGGAAAGTTTTTGATGGGTTCGACAAAAGAACAAGCCGCACAAGCCATCAAAGATGGCGCGGATAAAGATTGGATTGCATGGGAACAACCCCAACACATGGTTGAACTCTCAGACTATTTCATTGGCAAATACCCAATCACCAATCGCGAATATCAAGCCTTTCTCCGCGATGTAAAAGAGCAAACCCCGCCGCGCGGTTGGGACGGCGACCAGTTCCCCGCCGACAAAGGGAGTCACCCTGTGGTCAATGTTTCGTGGGATGACGCCAACGCGTATTGCAAGTGGCTGAACGAGAAAACGAAAAAGAACTATCGCTTGCCCACTGAAGCCGAATGGGAGAAAGCCGCGCGCGGCGAGGATGAACGCGTGTATCCGTGGGGGAATGATTTCGACCCAAAAAAGGCAAATACAAGTGAATCAAAAATTGGCGATACAACCGATGTTGGGAAGTTCTCCAACGCCGACCCCGCTCAAAGCGGCGATTCGCCTTATGCTTGCGCGGATATGGCTGGCAACGTCTGGGAATGGTGCAACGATTGGTTCGATGGAAATGAATATAAACTGAGGCAGGGATCGGTTGTGAAGGATCCGCAAGGTCCGCAAAAAGGAACATTTCGTGTTCTGCGCGGCGGCTCGTTCAGCAGCTATCATTGGGTTGCCCGCTGTGCGTACCGCCTCGGGAACTTTCCAGTCGACTCCAGCGTCAATAGGGGTTTTCGGGTGGTTTCCTCCCCCATCATATCTCCGTAATCTGTTACTCTGCACTCTGAATCTCTGATTCTTTTTGTTTCTCGCCGAAGGCGAGTCGATTTTAAAAAATTGGAGGGCTATGAACCTACAAGAACAACTGCAAGAATGGGGAAACGTAAGTTTCGCCTATCGAAACGCCTCACGCGGCAAACGCGGGCGCGGCGCGACTGCCGCGTTCGAGATGATGTTGGCTGACCTCCGATGAGGTTAGGCAAATATA
>CASGHD010000152.1 GCA_949319575.1 uncultured Anaerolineales bacterium
CGCGTACGCCCCGGCGTTGAAGACACCATTCACAGTGGCATCCTTGATCGCCTTGCTTCTGGAACCTGCATCCATTTCTTTCCCATGCTTTGCTTGATATTCCTGATTCGCCTCATAGATCGCCGCGCCGTTGGCGTCCCAGAGCTTTTGCAATGCTTCTCACGGCTGGCATCAATGATTCTTATTTCGATTTCGCCACCATCGCCAAAGAGGCTTTCCCATCCAAGAACCTACAATCCCAGCCAACCAAAGTATCCATAAATTGGGTAAATGCTCCATGCGCTACTCCTGATTTGACGATTTCCAAGGGCGGCGTTCCCAGGCTTGATGCGCCATTGAAATAGTTCCCCAAACAAAGGAAAAATGAAAGACCAACCCCATGAGGGAATACCCTATCGTGCCGCCATGTCTTTCTGCAACGCCGGACAGAAAGGCTCCAAAAATACCCGCTATCGGCGCAAGCGATAGCACAGACATAGCAATAACTCTGCCGAGACAGGATCGAGGCGCGAAGATTTCTGTATGAAGGGTTGCGGAAAGTTTCTCATTGATGAATGGCAACACTGCCGCAACCACATACATTGCGCCTAATGGAGCAATAACCTTCCAAAATGGAAAACTTGCATATACAAGATTGAGGCAAGCTATACCGACCACCGCTGGCATTATAGTTATGGAAATTAAGTACCTCGATATCCAAGACATCAAATTGTTTTCATCATAGATGCGATATGCGATGCCAGACATAAAAAAAATAACATTGCACCCTAGCGCGATATACATAGAAAAATAATTGTAGATTATTTTTTTTGGTCCCGTCGGTGTGACTCCTGCCAATGATACAGTAACCGCCAACACAATTACTCCCACAAATATATATTTTATTACTTCTGATGTTTCCTTCTGTTTATTCATAGGTTACGGCTCCGGTGTTTGATTGGGTGCAGGAGAAGGTGTTTGATTAGGTATAACCTGGGGTGTGCTGGTTGGCGAAGGCGACAAAGGAGTCGTTGATGCCGCCACAGGCGTGTTTGTGGAGTTAGGCACAACTGAGGGAGTTGGAATGGGAATCGCGGGTTGCGCTGGGGAAGTCGCAGGAAGCGCTTGCGCAGTATCTATGTAGGCATTGATGGCTTCTTCGATGGTGTCTTTTACCCCTGTCGGCAGGCGGTGTAGGGATTTCTCCAGATGATTTACTTGGCTGAATTAAACTGAACGAAGCCAACGGTTGAGGAACAATGACCCTTCCCAATGTGATGCGTTCATTGCCCGCCGCATCGCTTGCTTTGATCCAGACGAGATACTCACCGGGTGGCGCAATTGTGCCGTCTTTGAACTTCCCATCCCAAATGATCTCACTCTTGAATTTCTTCCCAGAAACCGCTTCATCCCACGCGACTTTGGCAAACTTCTCATCTTCGTCTTCGATGACGATACGAAGCGCAAATAAACCACTGCCATCATCTTGAACCTTGTACGTGATCGTGTCATTCACTTCCCACTGAGCAGGCAGGTCAACGGCGGGAGCAATTGTGTCTACATAAAACTCTTGAATAGACGTTTCCGTTTCGTTTCCCGCTCTATCTACTGCTTTGAACTGAACCGTATGATAACCATCCGCAAAAGAGAAGGGAGAGGTGTATGCCTGATAAACCCCGCCATCCAAACTTGATTCAAGTGAAGCAACACCAGAGGTCGCATCGTTGGAAGTCGCTGAAACTTGCATGCTCGAACTATACCACCCATTACTTCCTGTTGTCCCGTTCACAGAGACATCAATCGTAGGGGTAGTGGTATCTACGGAAATTGTTGTTGTAGAGTTGGCGATGTTTCCTGCGTTGTCTTCTGCTTGAACAACAATGCTATACATACCTTCATTGAGTGTGGTGGAAGAAATCCATGCTCCGTTGTCCACCGAAAGGAACACACTTGACAAACCCGAAGTGGAATCTGAACCTATGGTAGTAATTGTTGCAGGAGAAACATACCAACCATTTGACCCGCTTGTGGCGATAATGTCCAAGCCGAGGGCTGGAGAAACCGTGTCCACTTTGGCGGAGAGAGTTCCCATTTCGGAACTATCACCGTATGAAGATAATGCCCAAAAGGTGAAATCATTGTTGCCTTCATTCAAAGGCACATCACAAGTCGAGCCAGAACAAGCAAATGTTTGTCCGTTCAATGAGCCTTCAACAGCGAGAATGTTGTAACCCGATATGGGTTCGCTTCCACTCAATGAAAGCGTAGGCAAGGTAGTACACCAGCCATTGTTCGAGTTGCAGTTTTGCAGGGAACTGCTGATCGTCGCAGGATCAAGATTGACCGTCGTTTCTACGACCTCTGATTTTGTGCCAAGTTTGTACGAATAAGTGGCATCGCCGCAAGCGTTGCCTGGCTTGCGTTTCCACTCGCAGACGATACAATCGTCCGCTTTGTTTCCTTTTTTATCAAGACAATATGGAGCCTTATCATTGTCTCGCGCCCACACGCCATAATCTTACGTGTCCACTTCGCTTGATGTGGTGGTGCGATCTGGGCCAAGATAGTCTGCTAAGACAGGCGTAGCGATGGCGAGTATCAAGACGAATAGAGCAAAGAAGAAAGGCTTTCGTTTGATGCGGATGACGTAGCTTTTGTCTTGCATGTTTTTCCTGTCGAATGAGTGAAATGTTAAGCGGCGGGATTGTACAAGCATTCAGCAAATGTCGGATTTACGAATTCGTTAGGCACGCTTACAGATATAGCAGGTATTTTGATGTGTTTCTCCGTAACAGAAACAGGGGAAACTCGTCTGTCTTGGCGCGAATCCCGGTTGTTGGTGGGTGTTGAAGATGTAAGTCTCCGGTCGCAGGGTTTCATCGCCAATCACCTACTTCATGAGCAAATTGACATCCCTGCCCGGCTCATGTAAACTCCCTACATGGATATTGACCTCGACCTCTATCGTCATGAAGTCCGCGTTTCGACGACTCCGCTGGTGAGGCTTTCGGCGATTGACATTTCACCGGATCATCCTCAGCGGACGTTTGTTTTCATCCACGGGTTTGGGGGGCAGGCGAGTCAGTGGCGCAATCAACTGCAAAAATTCGCCGTAGAAAATCGAGTCGTCGCGCTCGATTTGCGCGGGCATGGACTCTCCGATAAGCCGACCAGCGGTTACGATATGCCGCAGATTCTTCAAGATGTGGAGACCGCTCTCACGCTATTAAAAGTAAAAGAGAACTTCATCCTTGTGGGTCATTCGTATGGCGGGGCGATTGTCACCGAATATGCGTTGAAAAATCCAAGCCGCGTGGAGCGGTTGATTTTGATCGCAACGGCGGGACAGTACAAATTACGACCACTATTTCGCTCGGCATTGAGTTTGCCGGTGTCTGTTTTGCGCTGGATCGGACCGTTCACGCGCTCATGGCTCCACGCCGCGCCGTACGCGCTGAAACGGTTGTACGCGGATAACATGTCGAAGTGGAAAGGCTGGGATCGCTTTGCCGCGCTCGAAGTTCCGACGCTGGTCATTCGCGGCCACCGCGACCGGGTGTTCGAGCGTCCATTTTTCGAGAGGGTGCCGGGGTCCATTCCGGGGGCGGAAGATGCCGACATCGGCGTGTCAGGTCACATGGTCATGTTGGAGCGGCGGGAGGCGGTGAACCGCGCGATGGAGCGATTCCTCGAAGGCGAAGGTCAACGTTCGTGGCGGGTATCCAATAGCCGTCCGCAAAAGAAGAGTGGGCGTGAATTGCTGTTGAAGGAACGTCCGTGGCTGGAGAATTATGAGCAGGGTGTGCCGTACACCGTCGGCGTGCCGAACATCCCATTGCATCATTTATTGCGTTCATCGGTGCGGAGGTTTCCAAATCGCCCGGCGATTTATTTCGAGGGCAGTCGTTTGTCGTATCGCCGGTTGAATCATGAGGCGAATCGTTTCGCAAACGCGCTACTTTCGCTCGGAGTCGGCAAAGGCGCGCGCGTGGTTTTGTTATTGCCGAACGTTCCGCAAATGATCATCGGATTTTACGGTTCGATGAAGGCTGGCGCGGCGGCAGTATTCGTGCCACCGGTGATCGAGCCGGAAGAAGTTGTGCGGCAGGTCAAGGATTCGGAAGCCAGCGTCCTCGTCACGCTTTCGATGTGGGCGGGGCTGGCAAAACAAATCCAAGAGGGGAGCGGCGTGCCGCATGTCGTCTTGACCGACCCGGCAGATTATTTGTCCCTGCCGAAATATTTGATTTCATCATGGCGCAATCGCGGATATGGTTTGCGCAACTCATTGCGATGGAAAGATTGGCTCGGCGGGAACAGTAACAAATCGCCGACAGTTGAAGTCTCGCCAACTGATCTGGCTGTGATTCAATACACCGGCGGCACGACCGCGCAATCGAAAGGCGTGATGCTGTCGCATCGCAACCTCGTGGCGAACGCGTTGCAAACGCGGCATTGGATGCCGGAGGCAAAAGAAGGAAAAGAAAGATTCTTGTGCGTCGTTCCCATTTTTCATAGTTACGGGTTGACGACTGCAATGAATGTGCCAGTCTCAATCGGCGCGGCGATGATTCTCAAAGCGCAATTTCAAGTGTTGGATGTATTGAAAGCCATCAAGCGCTACAAGCCGACCATCTTCCCCGGCGTGCCGAATATGTATCGCGCCATCAATAGTTTTCGAGGCGTGCGTAAGTTTGGAATCCAATCCATCAATTATTGCATCAGCGGATCTGAGCCGCTGTACGTGGAAGTGCAAGAGGCGTTCGAGAAATTGACGAAGGGTCGGTTGGTGGAAGGCTACGGCTTGACCGAAGCGTCACCGGTGACGCACGCGAATCCGCTGGGCGACAAGCGCAGGGTCGGCACGATCGGAGTTCCGCTTCCTTCCACAGAAGCAAAAGTATTCGACCTCTCGCAAAAAAATAAAGAAGTGAAACAGGGTCACATCGGCGAACTCGCGGTACGCGGTCCGCAGGTGATGATGGGATACTGGAAAGATGCGAAAGCAACAAAAGAAGTCTTAACGCATGACGGTTGGCTTCTTACCGGCGATATTGCGCAGGTAGACGAGGATGGATACACCCGCATCATCGCGCGCAAAGCCGATATGTGGTATCCCAACAAATCGAAAAAACAACCCGCCTTCCCCCGCGACGTGGAAGAAGTGATCTATGAAATCCCGCAAATAAAAGAAGTGGCGGTTGCGGCAGTGGCGGGCAATCCGTTTGCGTTCGTGATCGCCGGGCAGGAACGCCCCACGCCCGCCGCAGTCATGGCATATTGCAAACGCAGATTACCCGCGCATCTTGTTCCGCGCTTTGTGATTTTTATGGACGAGTTCCCGAAATCATATATCGGCAAAGTGTTGCGGCGTGAATTGGCTCGGAGATATGAAAAGCACGCCTGACATCGAAATTCCCACAACTGCAAATTATGTTCGGAAGGGGAGCGGCTCGCCGGTCATTTTGATTCACGGCGTCGCCGCGTCGCTTCACGATTGGGACGAGTTGACTCCCGAGCTCACAAAGCACGGATACGCCTCGTACGCGCTCGATCTGCTTGGTCACGGCGACAGCCCCAAACCCGATTCGCGCTCGTATCATGTTGATTGGCTCTTTGAACATTTTTCAAAGTGGATGGCGTCGCTTCATCTGACCGAACCCGCGATCCTCATCGGACATTCGCTCGGCGGATACATCGCGCTGGAGTACGCGCGCCGCTTCCCAACTCGGACGCGCGGCTTGGTCCTCGTTAGTCCGTTTTATTCACGCTCCCAACTTCCTCTCCTCCTGCGCCGCTCATACAGCAGTATCGGCTTGCGGCAACTCATCGTCAAGCGGACGCCTGCGTGGCTCTTCCGCCTCATCGTGGATATGACGAGCGTGGCAATGGGTCACAGTTCGGGCGCGTTACATTCTTTGCCGGAACATATCCGCGCGCAGACCGCGCTGGATTACACGCGCACCGCGCCCGGCGTATATCACATCCCCAATGAGATTGCCGATGGCGCAGAAATTTTGTCGCTTCTCACCACTGTCCCAACGCTGGTTGTGTGGGGCGACCGCGATCTAACGCTTTCGCCATCGTCCTTCCCGAAATTGGTCGAGGCAATGCCGCGCGCTGTTGGAAAATCAATTCATGCCGGGCATGTGCCGCATCAATCCAACGCGGATGAGTTCAACTCGATGGTGTTGGATTTTCTAGCAAGTCTCAATCCAAATCACGCGTAGTCGGTGTTCCTTGACGACTACGGGCGCGTAAGAGAGCGAGCTCTTCACGAATATGCGTAACCGCTCAGGCATGTCGTTGCGAGGAGGGCTCTTGCTCGCCTGCCCCGATGTTTTTTCGGGGTCCCGCCGCCTGTCCTGAGCCTGTCGAAGGGAAGCAATCTCCCGGTATTGGGAGACTGCTTCGGCAAAACCAAGAGCGCCTCGCAGCGACATGTTCCGAGGCTGAGCAGTTACTATTATGCAGATAAAGTCAGCTTGGCTTCCGTAACGCGACATTCATGTCGCCCTTGCGCAAGAAGAGCCTCACAGGCGAGACGCTTCGCAGTAAGGTAAGTTAATTACTCGCGCGAACCTCCATTGATGAGTTCAAAGAATTGAAACGATATTTTAAGGTGAATCCCTCTTGAATTGAAAAATTGGTTGTGCTAGAATACGGCTTGAAAATAACCAAATGTACGGGGATGCAGAGCTAAAACGCCCATATTTGGCGGCAACAAATGTTCTAATTATTGGAGAGTTTTTCATTCATGCGGTGCCCATACTGCCAACATCACGACTCTAAAGTGCTCGATACCTCCCATGACAGCCACGGAGGAATCCGCCGGCGCCGCGAATGTTTCAAATGCGGACAGCGTTTCAGCACCTACGAGCGTCCCATCCTTGCCACGCCGCTTCTGTTCAAACAGGATGGCACGCGCGAAGAATTTGACCGTGAGAAACTGGCGCGCGGCGTCCGCATCTCGTGCGCCAAGCGACCCGTTTCCGCCGCAGACATCGAGCGCATGATCGGACAAGTCGAATCGCAGTTACAGAAAATGGGCAAATCGGAAGTTTCCTCCCGCATTGTTGGCGACCTCGTAATGAAAGGTCTGAAAGAATTGGATCAGATCGCGTATATCCGTTATGCGATCGTGTATCTCGGGCTGGACGATCTCCAGTCCATTCGCAACGAAATCAATCATTTACTCGAAGGCTAATTCACCGACAACCATCATTCCGCGAAGGGCGGAGTGTAAGTGGTTGTCGGATTTTTGTCTCAATTAATAACTCACCTTACACCATGTCATTCTGAGCGGAGCGAAGAATCTCCGTCGCGGTCTAAGAGACCCTTCGCTAGCGCTCAGGGTGACATGATGGGAAGGTCACAAATCACTTTGAGGAGAGTGCGTCATGGCTACCAAAGCAGTCACGAAAACTGAACAAGTAAAAAATGGGTTGCTCCCAACGCCGCCCATGCCGAAGGATTTGCCAAAAGCGAATCTTACCGACAATGCGCGGCAGGTGTTGATGAAGCGCTACGTCCGCCGCGGGGACGATGGCAAGCCTGCCGAAAATGTTGAGGAGATGTTTTGGCGCGTGGCATATCACGTGGCGAAGGTCGAGGAAGCGTGGGATGCCGACATTCAAGAACGTACGATTCAGTACTACCATTTATTATCCAGCAAGAAATTTTTTCCGAACTCTCCGACATTTACAGGGGCGGGGACTCCGCTCGGTCAGCTGGCTGCATGTTTTGTAATGCCTATTGCTGATGACATGGGACGCGATAGCGCGGGTATCTTTCAAACCCTGCGCGACGCGGCATTGATCCAGCAAACAGGCGGCGGGAATGGATTCTCGTTCTCGCGCTTGCGTCCGCACGGGGCGATGGTGCAGACGTCTGCTGGGAAAGCAACAGGTCCTGTTGGATTCTTACGTGTGTATGATCATGCCTTTGGAGAGGTGGCGCAGGGCGGAGTCAGACGTGGCGCCAATATGGCAGTCCTTCGCGTGGATCACCCCGATGTGGAAGATTTCATCGTGTGCAAGATCAACGAGAATCAAATTACGAATTTCAACATCTCTGTCGGCATCACGGACGCGTTCATGCGCGCGGTGAAGAACGATGAGGAATGGGAATTACGCTTCCCCGACATGAAGGAAATGAAACAAAAAGGATTCAGCGGCACATTGGAGCAAGCCGAAGCCGCGGGGATCAAAATCAATTTATACAAGAAAGTCAAAGCGCGCGAGTTGTTCGATAAGATCGTCAAGCAGGCGCATCACAACGGCGAGCCAGGCATGTTGTTTTTGGATGCGGCGAATCGCAGTAATCCTGTCCCGCATTTGTATCCGCTGGAGGCGACGAATCCATGCGGAGAACAATGGCTTGGACCGTACGAAAACTGTTGTCTCGGATCAGTGAATCTCAACGAGCATTGTGGTCCCGATGGAACGGTTGATTGGGAATTGTTACGCGAGAGTGTTGTCACGGCAACAAGATTCCTCGATGATGTTGTTGAAGCGAACGCGTATGTGCCTGCTGTCCCTCAGTTAACCGAAGCCGCGCACAAGGCGCGACGAATTGGCTTGGGCATCATGGGTCTTGCGGATTTGATGTATCACGCGGGAGTCCGTTACGGCTCGCAAGAGGGGCAGGAGTTCGGCGCGCAGGTGATGGAGTTTGTCCGTTATCACGCGATGGTCACGAGTGTCGAGTTGGCGAAGGAGCGCGGCGCGTTTCCCGCCATCGAAGGAAGCATCTACGACAAGAAGAATATGAAGTGGGCTCCGCCGAAAGCGTTGGTCACGTCGCAGGATAACTGGAACAGGCCGCCCGTCGAGTGGGACGCGGTGGCGGATGGAATCCGCAAACATGGAATCCGAAATGCCGCGCAGACCACTGTCGCGCCGACTGGCACAATTGCCACCGTCGCGGGTTGTGAAGGCTATGGCTGTGAACCTGTCTTCGCGTTGGCGTATATTCGTCACGTCAACGATAACGGAAAAGATTTGAAACTCGCGTATGCCAGCCCGCGCTTCGATGAGGCGTTGAAAAAATTGGGGCTGGGCGAAGAGAAGCGGCAGGAGATTGTCGAGCAGGTGATGCGCGAAGGCACGTGCCAGCACATCAAAGAAATTCCGCAGAGCGTGCGCGATACGTTTGTTGTGTCGGCGGACATCACTGCCGAGGAGCATGTGCGAATGCAGGGCGCGTTGCAAGCGTTCGTGGATAACTCGCTTTCGAAAACGGTGAACTTCCCCGAGGGCGCCACCGAAGCGGATGTTGCCACCGCGTACATGCTCGCGTGGGATCTCGGATGCAAAGGCATCACCGTGTATGTGACGGGTTCGCGTGACATCGTTGTGTTGGAGACAAATGCAACTGCGGATAAAAAAGCGCCGCCTCCATCCCAGCCGACAATTGATTCGGTTTCCAAGCCCGAACTCGCCCCGACGTTTTCCGCCGACCCGAAGAAGCCGCGCCCGCGCGCGTTGACGGGTAAAACGTACAACGTCGAGACTCCCGTCGGCAAGGCGTTCATCACCATCAACGAAAACGGAGGCGAGCAACCGTTCGAAGCGTTCATCAACACCGCGAAGGCTGGCTCCGAAACTGCCGCCGTCTCCGAAGCCATCGGCAGACTCATTTCATATATCCTGCGCATGGTCTCGCCGATCAAGCCGACGGATCGAATGCGCGAAGTTGTGCGTCAACTCATCGGCATCGGCGGCGGTCGCTCGCTCGGGTTCGGTCCAAACCGCGTGAGGTCACTGCCCGATGGGATCGGTCAGGTGCTTGATAATTATCTGCGCGAAAAAGATGGATTGAAAACCGATTTGGATGAAAAGAAATCCAATGGCAACGGCGGTCATACCATTGAAGAGGAAGTTATTGCCGCTAAAATGAAGATCGGCGATCTATGTCCCGAATGTGGGGAGGCGGCGGTTGTAAATGAGGAGGGGTGCAGGAAGTGCTATGCGTGCGGGTTTAGTGAGTGTTAGGTAATGACAGTGACTGTCACCTGAGCGCGCGATAGCAAAGTGACTGTCATCTCTGAGATGACAGTCACTTTTTATTTCTCCAAATCATCCAAAAACTTTTTCACATCGTCGGGCAAATCGCGCGATTTCAAATATTGAAAAAGAAACTTCTGATATTCCTTCCCGTTTCCAAATTGTTGATTGATGAACTCATGATCAACAAGCGCGCCGTTGCGTTCGCCGATCCATTCGAGGTAATTTGAGTAGGGCCAATCAGCGGGGTCGGCGACCAACCCATCCTTGACGGGGTTGCCGTGGATGTATCGGCATAGATGTAATAAATGAGAACTGGTTTGAACGGGTTTTGCGCGGAAGCGTCCCTCGAAAAGCGTGCCGCTGTGGTTGTACGTTTTGTTGTAGGCTTTGGTGTAGCTGTTGAATACAAATTGGGGCAGGTTGCTTGCCGGCTCATCGCCATCCTGCCGAGTCAGGAAGTGATAGTGATTTGGCTCGAGGCAATACGAGATCATCGTGAGATGATTGGCGCGGCTGTATTCTTTGATTTTTGAAATCACGAGGAGATAATTCCTCGGCTCACGGAAGATCGTGGATCTATTCACGCCGCGATTGTAGATGTGATAGTACATTCCTTTTTGCCATGTGAGCAGGTCTTTTCGGGCGTAAGGCATGGTTTCCTCCGAGACATATAAGTATAAGTGACAGTCACTTTTAAAGTGACTGTCACTTCTTCTTGGGCTTGCTTCTCTCCAAATTCAACGCCAGTAACTTCTCCAAAATCTCCTCATCCGTCAAATCGGACTTCCACCCATACGCGGCGAAGACGGCTTCATCGAGTTTCTTGTGCGCGAGATCGAGCCAGGTGGGACGCTGGTTGTATAAATTCGTGAGCGTGCGTTTCTTTGCGGCTTTAGGTTCATCCGAAGTGACAGTCACCTTTAAGGTGACTGTCACTTGACTTTCTGGTTTCAGCCACCTATCTCTTTGCTCCACCAATTCTTTCGCGGCTTGACTGATAGCCCGCACGCGCGGGTCATTCTTCGGCTCTTTGCTCGGAGCCCACGGGAAGGGGAAGGTTTCAAAAGTGGATGTTGGAGTGTAACGTGAGCCGCTTTCTGCTTCTCGTAATTGTGAACCTTTGCGCCTTGCCCAAAGTTCATGAAGTTTTGAATGTAAAACTCCAAAGAAATAATCATCATTACGCGCGATAACTACTAAAAGGTTTTCAGGAATGACCGAGGTTGATTTCCAAACAAATACACGATGTTTCGATACCATAGGTGTTGCAATGTAACGGGACAAAGACTTTAGCGCAACTCTCATCCCAGGACGAGTATCGCCAAATAGCCACCACTTTTTCTTGTGAGCTTCCCGTCTTACTCGGTCTCGAATTGGTTTTACATGTGCCTTTACATATTCAAAGGGGGCATCATATTTTGAAGCCTCTTCTATTGCCAGATTTGGACCAAAGTCAATCACCCACATATTTCGGGGGCTTTGCGTTACATCTATTGCATTTATCCAAGGTTTTACCACATCACTATTTGGACGATTATTAGGATTGCCCTGAATCGCCAACATTTCTTTTGCCTGCTTTTCAGTTAAATCGAAAGGGCCAGATTTTTGTGTGCCAATAAAGCTAATTCGAGCATTTTCAGATAGTTCTTTTGCGAGAGTTAAATCAAAGCTACTCGATAAATCTGAATTGATTGAAGTTACTGATTTTCCATCAAGGAAATAATTTGTTTCAGTTCCATCGTCAAATCCAATCATTGACACATGAACAACTGCGCCGTCAAGTATCCAAGCGCGGTCAGACTCTGCCCAAAAGATATTGCCACTTGCTTTTATGCGATCAAGAACAGCGCGATTGAGACCGCCACGTATTCCTTGAGTTGCAAGCAATCCTGCGCGTTTGCATTTCTTTTGTTCAATCATGGCGCGGGCTTTTTCAAACCAATAGCAGACTAAATCACTTCCTCCAGGCAGTCTGTCTCCGTACAATTTTCTTATTTCATCCACATACTTATCGCTGAGTTCACGGCGCATTTTTCTATCACCCAAAAACGGCGGGTTGCCGATGATGACGTCCACTGGGGGCCATTCGGGCTCGCGGGGTGAGGTGACAGTCACTTCTGAAGTGACTGTCACCTTTTCAGGTTGCTGTAAAATTGCATCCATCTTCAAAATATTCTTGGTTTGTTTGAGAATCGGTTCGGCGGGCGAGCCATAGCCGTTATCTCTCAGCCATTGAATGTAGCCAATTTGAATCGTCATTTGAGCAAGCTCATGGGCGTATTCGTTGGTTTCGATGCCGTACAGTTGAGCGGGCGTCACTGTGATGTAGGGTCTGCCCGCGCCCATTTCATCCGAGAAGTTCAACACTTCGTTTTGCAAGTCAAGAAGCAGGCGCAACGCCACGTACAAAAAGTTTGCGCTGCCGCAGGCGGGGTCTAATACTTTGATCGAAGCGATTCTGTCCGCAAAAGCCAGCAAGGTATTTTTTATTTTCTTTTGCGCATCTCTTTTCTTCCTATCTTTTGCCTTGCCTTCTTCGTCCTTCATGCTCCTGACTTCATCTTTTATCGTTTCCCACTCGCGGCGGAGAGGCGCCATAAGCACGGGTTCGACGATCAACAGAATATCATCCTCGCTCGTGTAATGCGCGCCGAGTTGCGAGCGTTTTGCAGGGTCGAGTCCGCGTTCGAAGAGCGTGCCAAAGATGGACGGTTTGATCGCGCCCCAATCCAACCCGTCAATGTCGCCGATGATGTCCATGGCGTCGCTGTCCAAGGGTAAAACGCTATCATCGTCGAAGAGACCGCCGTTGAAGTGCAGAATCTTATCCGCGCCGAAGAATCCGCCCGTGTTCATCGCTCGGAATAATTGCTGTAACACGTCTGCGAACTGTTTTGAATTACGGCGGGTCTGTTCGAGCAAACGCGGAAAAAGCTTTTCAGGCAGTAAGCCGATATCTTCCGCAAATAAACAGAACAGCAAGCGGATGAGGAAATGAGCGACTGGCTGTGGTTCTTCGCCAAACTTGCGTAACACAGTTGCGAGTGTTGAAAATTGCCTGGCGGCTTCCTGTGTGACGCTTTCAATCGTCTCTTTGGGCTTGAGTTGTTCGCGTGGGAAGATTCGTATAATTCGTTCGAATGACGATGTTGTTGATGTCGCTCACGATCAACAATGGCGGATTGTTCAACGCATCGCGATAACGCAAAAGTTGCTCATATGCTTTATCAAGGTCTGCATCCTTGGCTTTGTATTCCCACCCGAAGTAACCGAGTTTGGCAACATCTGCCCAGCCTTGTCCGCCGCTCGTCTTTGCCGCGCCCATTTCAAACGCGTAGCGCGCCCCTGTTGGGTCGGCTTCATTCGGCGTTTGCTGATCCACCAAACGGCACAAGTCAATGAAGTGTTCCTGATAGGTCTGCTTTTCACGCGAAGTCACGCGCTTCCATTTGCTAACGAATTCTTGAGGGGTGATGGGCATGTGGTTTCCCTTTGCCTGATTGTACAATGAAATTCATTGCTTATGAGATAGCCAAACGAAGTGACTGTCATCTTTAAGATGACAGTCACTTTTTCAGTCCTCCCTATCGTTTATTTGTATACCTCCACCACACCAACCCGCCGACCAAAATAATTCCCAAAACCAAAATAATTCCCAACCCAGAACCGCCCGTTGATTCTTCAACAGAGACGACTTCTGTTGGCGTGATCTCCGTCGGAAGCGGCGGCGAGGTGACCGACGGACTCACCGTCAACGTAACCGTCGCTGGCGCAAGCGTGACTGTCGCCGTTGCGGGCGGCGTCACGCGCAACAGCAATTTTTGATTCGGGATGATGACCGATGCCGCGCCCAATCCGTTCCAGTTCATCAAGTCCGATAGCGGCACATCGTACAAGTCCGCGATGCCTGAAAGGGTTTGTCCGCTTTGAACGGTGTGATAGTAATTACCGTTCGCGTCAGGCGTAAGTTTTTGGATCGCGCTCAACGTGGGACTGGGCGTGATGTTGCCAGCCGAGATCACAAGTTTTTGTTCGATCTGCAGGGGCCAATCCGCTTGAAGACCGTTCAACTGTAAAATTTTATCTACCGAAACGCGATACGCCTCTCCGATGGTAAACAACGATTGATACGGCTGAACCACGTGGACAATTTTGCCGTCCGCGTCGGGAATTTGAGTCACCACCATGCCGCGCGGAGTCGGCGTAGCGAATCCCGCCGTGTTTTTGTTCGGGATAAATAATCGCTGCCCCGCTTGCAAGGACGTATCGCGCGACACGTTATTCCATGTTTCCAAATCTTGAATCGTAATTTGATACGCCACCGCGATGGACCAGAAGGATTGTCCCGCCTGCACCACATGAAAGATTTTTCCATCCGCGTCCGGTGTGGCGATCTTTACAGGTATGATCAATTGCGAAACTGGGTTTGGAATAGTTCCAGTTCCTGGAGTACCTGCTGGGGAAGCTGAAGATATACTCCCACATTCCTGACCCGAAACATACGCGGCTTGCAGGATGAAATAAGTCTTTCCATTTACAGTAGCAACACCAGCCCCCACATGGCAATACGCGGGTGTGACGGCAGGGCGCATGTGGTCAGGGTCTGCCCAGACTGCCATAATCTCGTCAATGCCCATGCTTCCATGGCTTACGGCAAAATTTTCAGTCGCCCAAACTGTGCCGCCTCCGCCGTATCCTGCCGCCGCGATTCGTCCGCGCACATCGCCGATGTGCCACGACATGCTATTCGCCGCCATGATCTGCGCGGTGGATTGAGCGACCGCATTGATGATCGGGTCTTCAATAAGCGGAGGTAGTCCGTATGAAACGCGCAAAGTATTCATGGCGAGGATCAACTCATACGCGCTGACCTGAGTCGCCGGCGCGCGAATCTCATCCGCGTGAACGGATTGCGGAGGAGTGAATAGCCCGGCAACAAGCGCGAGGAGCGCGAAAACGGCGAACAAGCGGTTGAAATGCATGAAGTAATTATAATTCTGACGCATTTTCATCCGTTCCTTCCAAATAAGACAAAGATAAGTGATTTTCTCAGGATAAAAGTCACTAACCATAAGCGCAAGACATGTTATCCTGTTTTTAGACAGTTGGATCAACCCCGATCCGGAGAAACCGAGAGTCTATTCTCGTTATCAACTTCAAGGAGTGAACATTATGAAAGTACAGAACAAAGTGATTGTTGTGACCGGGGCAGGGAGCGGCATGGGACGCGAAATCGTCTTGAATTTGCTCTCTAAAGGCGCAAGCGTGGCGGCAGTGGATATGAACGAGTCCACATTGCAAGAAACCGCAAGCCTCGCAGGCGATAAAAAAGAGAAACTCGCCACGTTTGTCTTGAACGTCACCGACAAAACGGCTGTGGAGGCGCTCCCCGCCAAAGTGATCGCCCGCTTCGGCGCAGTGGACGGCATCATCAACAACGCCGGCATCATCCAGCCTTTCGTCCGCTTGAACGACCTGAAATTCGATGCCATCGAGCGCGTGCTGGATGTGAACCTGTATGGAACGTTGTATATGCTGAAAGCGTTCCTGCCGCATTTGCTCAAGCGTCCCGTCGCGCACGTGGCGAACGTCTCCAGCATGGGCGGCTTCCTCCCGGTGCCGGGGCAAACCGTCTATGGCGCGAGCAAGGCGGCGGTCAAACTTCTCACCGAGGGCTTGTATGCCGAACTCTTGAACACGAACGTCAAAGTGACGCTGATCTACCCGGGCGCGATTGCCACGAACATTACCACCAACTCGGGCGTTTCGATTTCTGTCCCCACAGACGCCAAGGCTTCTTCTATGAAAGCGTTGCCATCCGATAAAGCCGCGGAGATCATCGTCTCTGCCATCGAACAGGATCGCTACAGCGTGCTGGTCGGCTCCGACGCCAAGTTCATGGATTTTATCTACCGCCTGAATCCGAAAGGCGCGGCGGGCTTCATCTACAAACAGATGAAATCCTTACTGCCAGCCTGATCGCCGATTTGACAAGTGGAGCATCGTGCCTAAACTCATCCCCGCGACAGAACGCCTCCTCCGCGCCCGCGAACTGATTCAACAAGCGCGAGTTTTACCCGCCCCTGCGACCGGTCTCGGCAAATCGGATTTCTCGTATATCGCGGAAGTCAAAGACTTGTTTCGCCAGGCGAAAGACATGGTGAAGTTCATTCCTCAAACGGCGGGCGTCTCGGTTGAGATGAAAGAGGAAGTGAAAAAGATTTACGAGGAGATCGAACAGGCAACGCGCGACATCTTGTATTGAAACCGCAGAAGGCGTACAATCGAAATACAAAAACGTAGATTGTGAGGCACAGCATGGCAGACAAAAAACTCAGCACACTTCTCGAAGAACTGCACATCACCCTCGACGCCACCAAAGCCGTGGACGAGAAAGGGCGCGAACTTTTACGCGCGCTCAACGAAGATATCAAGGAACTTCTCGAGCGCTCTGAGGGGGCAGGCGCCGACGACTCGCTTCTGGACCGGATGCGCGAAACGCTGGCTTATTTTCAGAATACGCATCCGGAGTTTACCTCCGCGTTATCTAATTTGTTGACCACGCTCAACAACGCGGGAATTTGATTTGAACAAAAAAACCCTTCGCCAAATACGGCGAGGGGTTTTTTGTTTTATGGCGACGAAATGTAAAACAGGTCGGTTCCTGTTTTGCTTGTCGCGTTTGCGACGGCTGGAACTTCCATGGTGGAGCATCTCCCAGGCGGGCGGGACCAGTCGCGCGTCGGGTACGAAGCGTGTTTTCGGTCCGCAGAAATCCACAGACGCGCGCGTCGCTCAGATGAAAATTCCTGTCTCTGTTATCGGGTGTATACTGTTTAACGAGGAGAGAAATTCTCAGGATGAAAAAAATAAGAGTCTTTAGGAGTTGCCGTGATGAACCGCCAGTTCCGGCGGCAGTTGCGCTGCCGCCCGCCAGCAGTGCAACTGCTGGCGTAACAATCACGGCAATCCCCAGAGACCCAACAATAACAGAGCAAAGCGAGGGGGAGCGACATGAGTAGACCTTTCGACATCACAACTTTATTTCTGGATATCGGCGGCGTCTTGCTGACCAATGGCTGGGACCGCAAGGCGCGAGTTCGCGCGGCTGATAAATTCGGCTTAGACTATGAGGAGACGGATGAGCGTCATCACCTGACCTTCGACACGTACGAGGAGGGCAAGCTCAGCCTGGATGAATATTTGAACCGGGTGGTCTTTTATGAACAGCGCTCCTTCTCGCGGGAAGAGTTCAAGCAATTCATGTACGCGCAAACGCAACCTTTCCCGGAGATGATCGAGTTGATGAAAGATCTTAAAAAACAATATAACCTTCGCGTCGCCGTTGTTAGCAATGAGGGGCGCGAACTGACGACGCACCGGGTTCAGCAGTATCAATTGAACGCGTTCGTAGATTTCTTTGTTTCCTCCTGCTTCGTCCATTACCGCAAGCCGGATGCCGATATCTACCGTATGGCTCTGGACATTGCGCAGGCGAGTCCGGAGCAGGTAGTTTATGTTGACGATCGCGCTTTATTTGTCGAGGTCGCCCAGGGGCTTGGGATTCGCGGCGTCATTCATAAAGAGTACCAAACCACGCGGAAAGCGATGGATGCATTCGGGCTATCGCTGACACGTTGATGGTTCACGCGCCGGTAAAAAGTCGGGGAGACGCCATTGAGATTGGAGAAAAGTATGAAAAACACACAAGCAAGTCAGCCATTAAAATCCGCGATCGAATCGAATCTGAGCGGCGCGGAAGATAGCGTCAGGTTGGGGCATTGGATGCCGTATCACCTCGGCATCATGCCTGAGGTCCGCGTTGGCAAACGCTGGGTCAGCGTGTTATGGGCAATCCCCGTCGCGTTTGTGGCGTTCCTCTTCGCGGTTGCCATTGCGCAACAGTTACGGACGCTTCCAGCGGTGCAAGATTTCATCCTGCGTTACCCCGGAGACGCGTCGCCGGTGTCGGTTACCTCGGGCTTTCCGTTAT
Source organism: uncultured Anaerolineales bacterium (assembly GCA_949319575.1). Lineage (GTDB taxonomy): Bacteria > Chloroflexota > Anaerolineae > Anaerolineales > Villigracilaceae > Defluviilinea. The sequence goes on from CASGHD010000152.1 coordinate 17,983, forward strand.
GGTTGCGACTGCAACATTTATTCAACGCGTTCTTTATGCTGTTTATCATCCGCGCGGGCATTCAAATCCTCGCGGATTTCCCGCGCCTGTTTCTTCGGAGGAACTGCACGCCGGGAGAAGAATGGTTCCGCTTCCAGCGCGACGTTCCGACGGACCGCCTCTGGACATCGAAAGACGATTCGGTGACGATACCGGGCTGGCTCGGCATCCCCGGCGTTCGTCACTCTGTAGGGCTTGCCCGCTGGTGGCATTTCACCTTCGATCTGTTGTGGTTGCTCAATGGTTTGCTCTATTACGCGCTGCTCTTCGCGACCGATCAATGGCAACGAGTCGTGCCAACCAGTTGGGCGGTATTTCCAAACGCGCTCTCGACTGCGCTCCAGTATTTGTCGCTCAATTTTCCAGTTGAGCATACATGGACGGTGTATAACGGCTTGCAACAGTTGACGTATTTCGTCACCATCTTTATTGCCGGCCCTTTGGCGTTTCTCACCGGCGTGATGCAGGGACCGGCGTTCTCCAACAAGTTGGGCGGCTTTGCCCGGTTCTTGAACCGTCAACTCGCGCGGACGATCCATTTTGCGGTGCTGACCTGGTTCCTCTTCTTCATCTTTGCGCACACCACCCTTGTGTTTATCACGGGTCTGCGCAAAAACCTGAACTACATGTTCGCCGGCGTCAATGACGCTTCCTGGGCGGGGTTTCTGATGTACATTCCGTTCATGATCGTGTTGATCGCCATCTGGTTTATGGTCACCCCTCTGACGATCAAGTATGCCCGCGTGGTTCAGATGACCGGTGAGAGGCTTGTGGGATATATCAAATCCTGGGCTGAACTCTGGGATCCGCATACTCAATACAGTGAAAAAGACATCTCGCCATATTTCTGGGTCAATGGAACATTGCCGACGTCCGAGGAATACAACCGGCTCCAGGAAGGCGGTTTTACAGAATACAAGATAACCATCGGCGGGCTGGTGGAAAATCCGCAGGAACTCTCCTACGCGGAACTTAAAGCGATGCCAAAGCAGGAGCAGATCACCAAGCATTTCTGTATTCAAGGCTGGTCGGGCGTTGCGAAATGGGGCGGTGTCCCGGTGCGCGACATTCTTAATCTCGTCAAGCCCAAGCCCGAGGCGCGCTACGTGGTCTTTTACTCGTTCGCTGAAGGGGCGGATGGCGGCGTCTATTATGACGTTCACTCCATTCGAAATATGCGTCATGCGTTAACCATCCTCGCTTATGAGATGAATGGCGAAACCCTCAATTTTCTTCACGGGGCTCCGCTTCGACTGCGCTGTGAAAACCAACTGGGCTTCAAAATGGTGAAGTGGATCCGGGCGATCGAGCTTGTGCATGACTTCAAACACCTTGGCGCGGGACATGGCGGCTATAATGAAGACCACGAATATTATGGATATCGGATGCCTATCTAACAGGTGACGCTATGACGAGAAACAACAAACAGACAACCCGCTCCGACGCGCTGGCGCTCTTCGGCATCACAGGCGATCTCGCGTACAAGATGATCATTCCCGCGCTGTACGCGCTGGTCAAGCGAGGCGCGCTAACGATTCCCGTCGTTGGTGTCGCTCTCGAGAAATGGGATATGCCCCAACTGCGCGCGCGCGTGAAAGACAGCCTTCAGCGTAGCGGAAGAATTGACGATAAAAAAGCATTCGAAAAACTTTTATCCCTGCTGAGTTATGTTAGCGGAGACTACACCCATCCAGAGACATTTACAGCCATAAAGAAAGCATTAGGCTCTGCCCGGCGACCGGCGCACTACCTTGCCATCCCGCCCTTCCTCTTTGAAAATGTCATCCAAGGGTTGGGTGCGTCCGGCGTAGCCAAAGAGGCGCGTGTCATCGTCGAAAAACCGTTTGGGCGCGACCTCGCCTCCGCGCGGGAACTCAACGGCGTGGCTCATGCGGTCTTCCCGGAAGACGCGATCTTCCGCATCGATCACTACCTCGGCAAGGAAGCGATCATGAACATCCTCTACTTCCGATTCGCCAATTCGTTTCTTGAGCCGATCTGGAATCGCAATTACATATCCAGCGTGCAGATCACATTGGCGGAGGATTTTGGGGTGAAAACGCGCGGCGCATTCTACGACACTGTGGGTTGCCTGCGTGATGTCATTCAAAACCACCTGTTTCAAATCGTAGCCTTGCTGGCAATGGAAGCGCCGACGCGGCAGGATCCAGACGCCGTGCAAACGGAAAAGGTCAAGGTCTTCCGCGCCATGCGTCCGCTTGAACCCAACGATGTAGTGCGAGGTCAGTACACTGGCTATCGAAACGAAGCGGGCGTGGCGAAGAATTCCGATGTGGAGACCTTTTGCGCCTTGCGTCTCTTCATTGACTCCTGGCGCTGGGAGGGCGTCCCTTGGTATCTGCGCTCCGGCAAAAACCTGGCGCAAAGCGTGAACGAGGTGGTGGTGGAATTAAAGCCGCCACCGCAGAAACTATTTGACGACTCGCCGGCGGCAAGCGGGCAGACGAACTACCTTCGCTTTCAACTTGCCCCACATTCCACCATTGGGCTGGCGGCGCGGGTAAAGCAGAAGGGCAGGAAATTTATCGGCGATCAAAAAGAACTGTTTCTGATCGAAGAAGAGCCGGGGGAGCAGTCGCCATACGAACGATTATTGGGAGACGCCATTGCCGGCGATCGCACGCTTTTCACCCGCGAAGACGCGTCGGAGGCGGCTTGGGCGGTTGTTGATCCCGTCCTGAAAAAACACCCACACTCGCTTCCTTACCGACGGGGTAGCTGGGGACCCAAAGCGGCAAATGCCCTGATTGCGACGGATGGCGACTGGCACACCCCGGCGCTAGGATCGAAAAAAGCAAGATGATCGCGCTCCCGTTGCCGAACTTCCTATTCATGCTCGGCAAAGCGGCAATGTGATGAAAAACTCCCTCGGCATTTTGAGCGAGGGAGTTTTTATTTTATGGAGAAGGAGCGTTTGTCGTTGTGTCCGCTGTAACAGGTGGGGTGAGCGTTATTGTGGCAGTTGCAGTGGCAGTAGCTGTTGATGCCGAGCTGGTTGTCGTGGCGCCCGCCGTTGTAGTCCCCGTTCCCGTCGTTCCGCCCACAACGATCTGAACATATACCTCATCGCCGAAGAATTGTCCGCCGGCGGTTTGCATGCGCCAGTTGCCGCGCAGCGTCCCTGTTTTTGTTGGCGCGATCATGGCGACCGAAATATCCAGCGTGGCATTGGGGGCGACCGCCGATGGGAGCGTAAAGGTCACGCCGCTCATCTGCTCTCCGCTGGTGAATACGAATTTGAATCCCGCATCCCACGCGCATGTGCCGGAGTTCAATACCTTCCATGTTTTTGTAAAATTCTGACCGGGCGTCATCGCCGTGTTATCTGGGATTGACACATCATTGGCGAACGTCATCCGATAACAAGCATTTCCGCCGCCGCTTGTCGTTGCAGATGCGAGCGGGATTACCCCTCCTGCGCTGGTGGCAAATGGTTCGAATGTAGCCGACGCGGTCAGGGTGGGGAAGGGAGTCTCAGTTGGCGCGGCAAGCGCGGTCTGCGTCAGAGCCGCTGAAAACGTCTCGATGGCGAGCGCTTGGATCTCATCCACGCTGAGCGTGTTCGTCGGTGTCGCTGTTGCCTCTCCGCCTCCGCACGATGCGATCAGCGCCGCGCATATCCCCAAAATGATAAATCGTTTATTCATGTTTCTCCTTTCAACGAGCCGCAATTTTACATGGTTTCGCCCGATGGTTAACGGACGATAGCCCTACGAAGTTCCTATTCTCATCATGCTATAATCTGCGGCGATGATTTATCTGGATTATTCCGCGACAACGCCTGTGGATTCTCGCGTGGTGGAGGCGATGACGCCGTTCTTCAACGCTTCTTTTGGCAACCCTTCGTCTGTTCACCGCTTCGGACAGATTGCCGAAGCCTCAATCGATTCGTCGCGCGAATCAGTTGCGCGCGTGTTGCATTGCAAGCCCGATGAAATTATTTTCACCTCCTGCGGCTCGGAGTCCGATAACCTTGCGATTCGCGGCGCGGCATACGCGATGCGCGAAAGGACCGGCGCAAATTGGATTCTCGCCTCACGCGCCGAACATCCCGCCGTGACGAAAACTCTTGAGCATCTTGGAAAATATGACGGCTTCCTCATCGAATGGCTGGATGTGAATGAGCATGGCATGGTCACGCCAGAGATTGTGGCGAAAGCAATTTGCGATAACACCGCCATCGTCTCTGTGATGTATGCCAACAATGAGATTGGCACGATCAACCCAATTAAAGAAATTGCAGAGATTTGTCGCGTGAATAAAATTTTATTTCACACCGACGCAGTGCAAGCCGCCGCGTATCTTCCGCTTGACGTGAACGAACTCGGCGTGGACATGATGTCGCTCGGCGCGCACAAATTTTACGGACCGAAAGGTGTCGGCGCGTTGTACGTTCGTAAAGGGACGCCGCTCGTGCCGCATCTTACCGGTGGGGGACAAGAGTTCAACCTCCGCGCAGGGACTCAGAATGTGCCGTATATCGTCGGCTTTGCGGAAGCGTTGCGATTGACAGAGGATGAGCGCGAACAACGCGCGGCGCACATCCAGCCGTTGCGCGACAAAATTATCGGTACGGTTCTTGAAACAATTCCCGACTCTCAACTCACCGGTGATTTGGAATCGCGTTTACCACATCACGCAAGTTTTGCCTTCAAAGGTATAGATGGCAACTTATTGCTCACGCTCCTCGACGCGGCAGGCTTTGCCTGCTCCTCTGGCTCTGCCTGCAAGACTGGCAACCCCGAACCCAGCGAAGTGATGAACGCGATTGGTTTGTCGCGTGAATGGGGGTTGGGCTCATTGCGTGTGACCCTCGGAAAAGATACCTTGCCAGATCATATCGAGTCATTCTTGAGCGCTTTGCCTAACTTGGTCAAAAAAGCGCGCCATTTGAAATAACCTCATGTTTATCCGTTTCCGTATTTACCTGTCTACGTGTCTACTTGTTTACTTGTCTACTTCCCACCCATGACCAAAGTCGTTATTGCCATGTCTGGAGGAGTGGACTCCTCCGTTGCCGCCGCCTTGCTCAAAGAGCAGGGCTATGACGTTATCGGCATGATGCTGCGTTTGTGGAGTGAGCCGGGCAAAGAGGAATCAAACCGTTGCTGTACACCCGATGCGATGGCGCAAGCGCGACGCGTCGCGGCGCAACTCGATATTCCGTTTTATGTTATTGACGCAAAAGATGTCTTCCGCGAGACCGTCGTGGAGTATTTTCTCGAAGGGTATGCGCGCGGCGAGACGCCGAATCCGTGCTTGATTTGCAACCGCAAGATCCGCTGGACATTTTTGCTCGATCACGCGCTGGCTCTCGGCGCGGACTTCATGGCAACGGGGCATTACGCGAGAGTGAAGAAAGATGAAAGAGGAAAGATCGATTTGTTGCGCGCAGTGGACCGAAACAAAGATCAATCGTACGTGTTACATGTGCTGGATCAGGAAAAGTTGAGACACGCTTTGTTTCCCGTTGGTGAATACACAAAACCCGAGATTCGACAGATTGCTGAAAAGCACGGACTTCCAACCGCCTCGCGCAAAGACTCGCAAGATTTATGTTTTCTCGCAGGCGAAGATTATCGCAACTTCCTGCAACGCAACGCGGCGGAGATGCTCAAGCCCGGTGAAATTATCACGCGCGATGGTGAGACGATTGGCTCGCATGATGGACTGGCAAACTACACCATCGGTCAGCGCAAAGGATTGGGAGTCGCATCGCCTGTGCCGTTGTACGTCATTACGAAAGACGCTGTACGCAATACGTTAGTCGTTGGAACACAGGAACAACTCGGCTCGAAAGAGCTAATCGCGCGCGATGTCAATTGGCTTTCGGGCGAAATTCCGCAAGAACCATTCCGCGCGGAGGTGAAGATTCGCTACACCGCGAAAGAGGCTGAGGCGTTGATCATGCCGATGGAGGGGAACCAGGCACAAGTCACGTTTGACGCGCCGCAACGCGACATCACAGCAGGTCAGGCGGCGGTCTTCTATCAAGGTGACACAGTGATCGGCGGCGGGATCATCCTCTAAGCCCTGCGCGTAGGCAACTTGGTGTATTAGGTTAAGTATCGGAAATTTTTCAATATCGTTTTCCGTAACGCGACATTTATGTCGCCCTTGCTCAAAAAACATTTCAATCGTAACTACTCAGCCTTGGAACATGTCTCTGCGAGGCGCTCTTGGTCTTGCCGAAGCAGTCTCCCAATACCGGAAGATTGTGTCGCCACGGCGCCACGCGACGCTTCGTCGGGACCCCGAAAAACCATCGGGGCAGGCGAGCAAGAGCCATCCTCGCAACGACATGCCTGAGCAGTTCCTTTCAATCAAAGTAAAATAACAAAAACTTCAAGAGGAGCCTTGCCATGACCTATCGTGTCGAATCGTTGATGTCTGCCCGATTGTTCGTTGTGCCGCAGTATGCCGATAAGAAAATTTTCTTTTTGAGCAACTTATCTGGGCATTTGAGTTTGTATGCGATGAAATTTGGCGGAAGCGTGCCAGAGCCGTTACTGCCGCCGAATATCGCGTTGCAGAATCCGCATTTGATCGGCGGGCTGTCGTTCTTTGTTTTTTCTAAACTCAAGAAGATCCTTGTGATGATAGACAAGGATGGCGATGAAAATTATCAGCCAATGCTGATCCCGTCGGATGGCGGTTTCCCTGAACCGTCGTTCGATAATTTCTTTGAGAAGTATCGTGTGCATTTAGGCGAGTGTGATGCTGAAAAAGGGATTGTTTATTTCGGCGCGGAACGGCGCGATATTGCGATGATCGAGACGTATCGCGGCGATTTGAAGACAGGTAAGTTGACCAAGATCGCCGAATATCCATTTGGATTGGGCGTTGACGCGCACAGCAAGGATCACAGCAAATTATTGCTCGGCACAGGCTACGCGGTCGGCGATGCGGTATTGTGTTTGTGGGAAAAAGGCAAGCAAAAGACTCTCTACGGAAAATTAATGGAAGATCGCGCGGAGGGCGAGAATGTTCCGCTGAACGGACTCGGCTCGGCAGTTTTCTCTCCGAGCGAAAAAGGCGCGCTGGTTGTTTCGTCTGTTTTTGAAGATGCGTACAGCCTCGGCTATCTCGATTTTTCAAAACCTGGCGAACTTGAACAAGTGCAATTGAGAGGCGTCAAGCACAAAGGCGTTGGCGAACTTGTCGAAGCCGCGCATCTCAATAAGGATCGCTATTTGCTCCTCTTCAACATTGACGGTTGTTCGTGGGTGTACGAAGGCGTGTTCAATGAAAAGAAAAGGCAGATGACTCTCGCGCACGTTTTGGTCGGCGTGAAGCCGCTCGACGGCGGAATGCTCGAACGCGTTCATTATGATTCAATAGATGATCTATTCACGTTCTCATTCTCAACCGCCACATCGCCAACGCAGATTTACACCGTCGGAGGCAAACAGCGGAAGATGGTCACACGGCACACGAGCGAAAAGATTCTTGGGATTCCCGACGCGCTTCTTTCAAAAGGGGAGGACGCTTCGTTCCTTTCGCACGACGGCTTGCGTACCTCCGCGCGGCTGTATCTCCCCGCCAAGGGACTCGGCTACAAAGGAGCGCGTCCTGTTGTCTACTACATTCACGGCGGTCCGCAGGGACAAGAACGCCCAGACTTTGCATGGTTCTCGATGCCGTTGATTCAATATCTCACCTTGCGCGGCTTCGCGGTCTTTGTGCCGAACGTGCGCGGCTCAACAGGGTATGGACTCTCCTACACCAAACACGTTGACCGCGACTGGGGTGGGCAGGATCGCCTCGATCACGTCTACGCAATGAAGAATGTTCTGCCGAAAGACAAACGGCTGGATGTTTCCCGCGCGGCGGTGGTCGGCCGCTCATACGGCGGCTATATGACTTTGATGCAAGCGGGTTTGCATCCCGACTTGTGGAAAGCCTCATGCGACATGTTCGGTCCGTATGACTTGCTCACATTCTCAGAACGGATCCCTGCCACGTGGAAGCCGTATTTCAAGATCGCGCTCGGCGACCCCGAAAAAGCGGACGAGCGCGCATTTCTCATCGAGCGTTCGCCGAAGACGCATTTACACAACATGTCCGCGCCGATGCTCGTCATTCAGGGACGCAACGATCCGCGCGTGGTCGCCGCCGAGTCGGAAGACCTCGTGCGTGAATTGAAATCCAAAGGCAAAGATATCGAACTACTCGTCTTTGAAGATGAAGGTCACGATGTGTTGAAATACGAAAACCGCGTCACATGTTACAGCGCGATCGCTGATTTCTTTGCGAAGAATCTAAAACCGTAAAGACGAAATAGGTAAGCACGAGGACACTTAAACACATAGTCAAGGAACTTTCACCTTGTAAATTCTCCATTTCTCTAATTCTCTAATCTCTTCTTCCACTTATGACCCTCCCCTCCCTCCTCTTCGCCCTCCTAATCGCCCTGCTCCTCGGCTCGCTTTATCATTTGATTCGCGGCGGCGGCTTCTGGCGATTTGTGCTGTACCTCGGCTTGAGCGTTCTCGGTTTTGCGGTAGGTCATCTGGTCGGTCTGTGGCAGGGATGGATTCTGTTCCCGCTTGGTTCGCTCAATGTTGGCATGTCCTCCTTGGGAAGCCTTATCATTCTTGTAATCGGAGACTGGCTCAGCCGAATCGAGCCGAACGGGGAAAGCACGGTATAATTTTCGAAAAGTGACTGTCACCTGAAAGGTGACAGTCACTTAAATTAGAACAGACTTCCGAAGTTTATATCTGGAAATTTGTTACCGTACATCGCGCCAAATTATGTCGTTGCGAGCCGCCGCTTGGTTGTCGAGCTTGTCGAGACACTTGGTTTTCGGCGGCGAAGCAATCTCCTTGTCAGCGGAAACACCCCTAAAAACATGAGATTGCTTCGTCGGGAAGAGCAAAACTCCTCCTCGCAACGACATTTGTACGGTAGAGAATCTGGAAAGAAAGAATCATGGAACACATAAAGCTTTTGATTGATTTTATCTTGCACATTGACGATCATTTGAGAAACATCATCACGGATTACGGCGTTTGGACTCATGGCATTCTGTTCGCGGTGATTTTTATCGAAACGGGTTTAGTGATTATGCCGTTCCTGCCCGGCGATTCGTTACTGTTCGCGGCGGGCGCATTCGCGGCAGACGGCTTGCTGAACGTGTGGGGCTTGATCGTATTGCTGATTATCGCGGCGGTGCTTGGAGACGCCGTGAACTATTCCATCGGTCATTATCTCGGCGAACGCGCCTACAACATCAAGTGGATCAAAAAAGAATACATCGAAAAGACCCACGCCTTTTTTGAGAAACACGGCGGCAAGGCGATCTTCCTCGCGCGTTTTGTTCCCATCGTCCGCACGTTTGCGCCGTTCGTCGCGGGCGTCGGCAAAATGTCCTATTCCTATTTCGCCACCTACAATATCGTGGGCGGCGTCACATGGGTGATGCTTTTTACACTGTTGGGCTATTTCTTTGGCAGGCTCGAGTTTGTGCAAAAGCATTTTGAACTTGTTATCGTTGCCATCATTCTGATGTCGGTCGTTCCGATGATCGTCGAGTGGTGGAAGGCGCGGCGCGAATCGAAAATGGAAAAGGCAAACGCAGAGACGCCCTAAGGCGTCTCTTTTTTCGTATGAAATGGCTTGCGATTCTTTTCACGCTCTTCATCGCCCTCATCATCGTTCTTGCGGATACCGGCAACCTTGGCGTTCTCGGCTTCATCAACCAGATTCCCAATGGCGACAAAGCGGGACACTTCCTCCTCTACGGGATTCTCACCCTGCTCCTCGACCTGACCTTTATCCGCTCGCTTCCTCACCGGGACCCGAGGCTGGTCGCCGTTTCAGTCGGCTTGACCCTCGCCCTCATCATCGGCGCGGAAGAATACTCGCAACAATTTTTCAACAGCCGCACATTCTCACTGCTCGACCTCGCGTTTAGTTATCTCGGCGTGATCTTCTTTTCATGGATCGCGTTAAGAATCAAACGATGAGGTCGAGATTACCTACCTCTGTTTTCTCATCGCGTCAGCCACGCCGCGAGACATCTCATCCTCTCGTTCTTCGAGTTTCGCAATGATATTTTGGTAATCCTCATCGTTGCGATTCTGGCTCAACTTGTAATTCGCTTCGATCCGCGTCACTTCGATTTGAAACGCGACGATTCCCTTGATTTCCTTCTCCACAAATCCCTGCGGCAGGGTTTCCAGTTTGTAATGACTTGCCGCCTCGTGACGATCAGTCAGCCGCTTGAGAATTTGATACGCTTCATCGTAATCTTCAACGATTCGCGGCTTGCCATAGACATGCGCCGCCTGATAATTCCACGTGGGCACGTTGACGTGGTTGTACCATGTGGGTGAAATGTATGTGTGCGGTCCCTGAAAGATGACCAAAACTTCACTGTTCATCTCAATCGTCTTCCACAACGGATTCGCTCTCGACATGTGCCCGTTAATGAATAGCTTTTCGCCATCCTCAAAGACTTCCACCAACAAGTGACTCGCAATCGGCTTTTCACCATCGTATGTCGCCACAGTCGCAAATTCATTCTGGCGCAAAAACTCGATAATCTTTACTCGATCTTCCTCACGATACAACTTCGGTGTATACATTTTTCTCCTTTGAGAAGCAAAAGTATATCATCCCACCTCACAACCAATCTCCAGTCTCCAATTCTCCAATCCTCCCAATTCTCAAAATCACTCAATCACCATTTGCCAATTACCTTCCCCTCAAACGGTATAATCCCATCCAATGAAAAAATACCTCCTCTTCACCGTCTTCATCTCAGGCATGACCACCCTCGCCACCGAACTCGCGGCGGGACGACTGCTCGGCAATGTGTTCGGCACCAGCAATATCGTGTGGACGAGCGTTATCGGCTTGATCCTCATTTACCTCACCTTCGGCTATTTCCTCGGCGGCAAATGGGCGGATGCGAACCCGACTCCCGCCGCGATGTATCGCGTCCTTGCATGGGGCGCGTTCACGCTGGGATTCGTCCCGTACATTGCGAGTCCCGTTCTGCGCGCCGCGGCGACCGCGTTTGATTCGTTGCAAGTCGGAATTCTCGGCGCATCCTTCATTGCGGTGTTGATTTTGTTCATCGTTCCGATCACTTTGCTGGGAACGATCTCCCCGTACGCGATCCGCCTAACCGTTGACGACACCTCCCGCGCGGGACAAATATCAGGTCAAATCTACGCGATCTCAACTCTCGGCTCGTTCATCGGGACGTTTTTGCCGACCCTCGTCACCATCCCCGCGATTGGGACGAAAAATACATTCCTGTTATTCAGCATGATCCTTTTGCTGGTCGCGCTCGTTGGGTTGGCGCGTTTCGCCAGTCGGCGCGAGATGCTCAAGCATATTTGGATGCCGTTCGTGTTGGTCGCGCTCGCGTTGCTGACCGCGAATCAATCGTTGAAGACGAACGCGGCGCAGGTCTACGAAACCGAATCAGCGTACAACTACATCGAGGTGTTGAATCAAAACGGCTTCACGATTCTGCGTCTCAACGAGGGACAAGGCGTCCACTCGATCTATCATCCCGA
>CASGHD010000153.1 GCA_949319575.1 uncultured Anaerolineales bacterium
AACCACTGGAAGTTTGATTGAACGCTTGCTACCCAAATCAATTCATGCGATCACTGCCAAAGGATTTGAGATCAAGGTCGCTCTCTTTGTTCTCGCTTGTAGCATCAATTTCCTTTGGTAGGTCGCAACTTGGGTTAATTACCAAAACGGAAAATTCGGCAAAGGCAGTCTGATACAAAGACAACAGCCAAGGGCCGGGTAACGAGACGGAGAAGCGACACTTCAATTTCAAATCCCGAGATCAAACACGGTATTTGTAACGTATTTATACATGGAGGTTAGATGACAACCCGTACCCCGACAATCGTAGAGATTCGCGAATATCTATCAGGCTTTTTGCAAGAAGGTGGCGAGAACTGGCAGGAGGAGAATGAGCGATATTTAGACGCCCACGCGCATCGTTTCCACGAATCCCTTCGCTTTATGCCGCCTGCAACCCCGGGTGAAAGGCTGTTAGAACTGGGAGCGGCGCCTTATTTCACCACCCTGCTACTGAAAAAATATTATCCATATTCCATATCCATCTCCAATGCGGTGATCCCCGGGGAACCGCTGGAAAGTTCGATCAAACTCAACAAGCCCGCCATCGGCGAGGAACATGTGTTTGAGTATCAAACATTCAACGTTGAACTGGACCGTTACCCATACCCCGACCATAGTTTCGATACTGTGTTATGTTGGGAAATCCTCGAACATCTGCCTCTGGACCCCACGCATATGTTGCTGGAGATCCATCGCGCGCTCAAGCCCGGCGGCAAATTGTTGATCACCACCCCCAACGTTCTTGTGTTACGCAACATTCTTGCCCTGCTAAAAAACAGGCAAAATATCTATCATCCCTATTCAGGATATGGCGTTTACGGCCGCCACAACCGGGAATGGACGCTGGATGAATTGACCCAGATTTTAAACGGCTGTGGCTATTCGATCCGCGTGGCGGAAATTGTCGACACGTACGCGCATCGCGGGTACTCAAAGATATTAAAACGATTATTTCCATCTCTCCGCGATATGCTCGTTGTTCTCGCGCAGGCGGAAACCGAGGCGCAACCGTATTATCCCGAAAATCTTTATACATCCCTGCCAAAAAAATATCTAAGCGAGAATCCGTTGCCCAGCCGATTGCAGGATCCCTAAGAAAGTGTTTCTTAAAGGCTTTTTTGTACACGGACGCCACGGATTTCACGTGGTTGCACGGAAAAACCATCAAAAAAAAGAGGCTCGTCTCCGTCTTTTCCGTGCAATCCGCGTACAAAAAGAAGATGACGCAGACTTAAGAAACACTCTCTAAGAATCCATCGCCGGGAACGGCAACAAAATTGACTCATCCCTCCCGCTGTGGTACACTGCCGTCACAATTCAATAGCCCTACAAGGCGCTCTTATCCAGAGAGGCGGAGGGAACGGCCCGCTGATGCCTCGACAACCTATCAACAATGTTCTCATTAGACTACCGTTGAAAAGGTGCCAATTCCTACAGACGGATGTTCTGGGAGATGAGAGGGCTACAAATCAAAAATAGATTTGCCCTTTCTGCTCGTCTGAAAGGGCAAATTTTTTTTTAAAGGAGTAAGAATGAAATGAGCAACACTTTTATGACCTCCCCCAAACTGATGTTCACGTCTGAATCAGTGACCGAGGGACACCCCGACAAGATGTGCGACCAGATCTCAGACGCGGTGCTGGACGCGTGTCTCGAGCAGGATCCGCGCTCGCGCGTCGCGTGCGAGACCGCCACCAAGACCGGCTTCGTCATGTTGTTGGGCGAGATCACCACGAACGCAAGTTTCAACTATGACGCGCTCGTCCGCAACGTGGTGAACGAGATCGGCTACGACTCAAGCGAAAAAGGATTCGACGGCAACACCTGCGGCGTGCAGGTCGCGATTGCCAAACAATCCGGCGATATCGCCATGGGGGTAGACAAAGCCCTCGAAGCCAAAGCCGGCGAAATGACCGAAGCGGAAGTGGAAGCCGTCGGCGCGGGCGATCAGGGGATGATGTTCGGTTTTGCGTGCAACGAAACGCCCACCCTCATGCCCCTCCCCATCTACCTTGCGCACAAGTTGACCCGCAGGCAGAGCGAACTCCGCAGAGACGGGAGCATCCCCTGGCTGAGACCGGATGCGAAGAGTCAGGTCACGATTGAGTATTCAAAAGGCATACCCGTCCGCGTGGATACGGTTCTTATCTCCACGCAACACGCGCCGGATGTGTCGCAAAACGAAATTACCGAGATCGTCACCGACCAGATCATCATGCCCGCGCTCCCCGAAAACATGGTGGACAAAAATGTGAAGGTGTACGTCAACCCGACCGGGCGATTCGTCGTCGGCGGTCCGATGGGCGATGCTGGCGTAACCGGTCGCAAAATCATTGTGGATACCTACGGCGGCATGGGGCGTCACGGCGGCGGCGCGTTCAGCGGTAAAGATCCCACAAAAGTGGATCGCTCCGCGGCATACGCGGCTCGCTACGTGGCGAAGAACATCGTCGCCGCGGGACTTGCGGATCGCGTCGAAGTGCAAGTAGCCTACGCGATTGGCGTCGCGCATCCGCTTTCGGTGAATGTGGAAACTTTCGGCACCGCGAAAATTGCGGATGAAAAGATCGCCTCCCTCGTAGACGAGTACTTCGACCTCCGCCCCGGCGCGATCATCCGCGACCTCGGCTTGCGCAAACCGATCTACCGCAAGACCGCCGCCTACGGGCACTTCGGACGCGACGACATCGAGTTCCCATGGGAGCGAACCGACAAAGCCAGCGCGCTGAAACAGGCCGCGGGGTTGTAATCAAACAACAGGTTCATGAGGCAGTTGTACTGCGGTCAGAACCGTTTTCGTGAAATACCGATAATCAAAAAACGGACAGTCGGTTGACTGTCCGTTTTTTGATTCATACTTCGTTGCTACGGTGTGGCTGTTTCCGTCGGGCTTGGAACCACGATGGTCGACGTCAGGGTTGGGTTTGGAACCACGATGGTCGGCGTTAGGGTTGGGTTAGGCAATGCGCCATTCTGCGCCGCCGCCAGACCGAGGTGGATCGCCTCGTAGTCGAGGAACGCGTCACCGTTCGCATTGTTGGACTTCAAGAGGATGCGCATCTCACCGCTGGATGAGATATAGCGCGAAATAAACGGTAGTGTCATCAACTGCTTGCGCCACTCCACCGAACTATCCACATTGGTAGCGCCGATCGTGAGCCATTTCTTCGACCTCCAATCGTACAGCGCGATGGTCCAAACCTGCGCAGAGGGTCCCGGAGATTTGTAGTTGAGTTCCAAGACCATGCCGGTCACCTGCGAGCGGTTTACATCCGCCGGGATAAAGAACGACTGATACCCGTTATAGATGGTGTCCGGCGTCTGGAAGGCGACGTACGCCTGGGGGTTGTTATCTTTTCCCTTTTGGTCGAACAGGCTCAAACTGGCGAGGGAGCCGGTGACCGCTCCATTGCTGGTCGTCCATGCGGTTGGGAAGATCGTGCGGATCAACGGCGAACCAGGATTGGAGGTGTTCGTCGGTAATGGGCTGATCTGTGTGGATGTGCTCGTAGGCGCGGACACCAGCGTGTTCGTGGGCGCAGATACTGGCGTATTCGTGTTCACAGGCAGATTCGTCACTCCGATCACAGGAGTATTCGTGATGGTCGGCAGGCTCGTCGCCGGGGGCAACGGCGTGTTCGTAACCGTGGCGCTGGGGAGCGTGATGCTCGTGGCGGTTGCCGTATTCGAGACAACGGTGGTCGGCGTGGATGTGAACGTGCTGGTCACTGGAACAGATGGCGTGTTGGTGGAGGTTGCCACAAAAGTTGGAGTGACGTTCGGACCCGCCGTTGCGGTTGGTCCGCCCGTACCATTTGCCGCCTCAGCCCGCGCGATGACTTCAATCTCGCCAAGGGCGGCGGCATTGCCGCTCACCGAATTGAACTGAATGCGCACAATGCGGGTGAACACTTCAGGGAAGTCGACATTCGTGCCTGTGTCGGTCAATGGACCCGAGTTTTTATTGGCAACTTCAACAGTCCCAGCCGCATCGCTATACAAGCGGACGGTGGCATCCAACACCTTATTCGATGAGTCGAAACTGGCAGGGTTATACAAGCGCACCGTGCGGACAGTCACCGGGACGGGGAAGGTCAACGTCACCCATTGCGCGCTGGGGTTGCCGCCGCCGCTCGACCAATAGCGCGGGGTTGCGCCGTTGGGAATACTCAACTTCACGCGGCGGTCATTGATCCCCGAGGGAGAGCCACTGCCTGTGGAGGAAACCGCCACGGTCGCGCCGGTGGCGAGGTTGGTCCACTTGGCGGCTTCCGCGTTGGGCACATCGATCATGGTATGCCCGGCGTGACAACCAACGCACGCCGTGACCGATCCGGGGCGGCCATAGTTTTCACCAGCCACGTGCGCCGCACCGGAGGATTCAAAATAGAACTTGTTATTTCCAACCAGCGGAACTTCATACCCCGGCTGGGCGGAACGGATCTGTTCGAACAGCGGCACGTTGGCAGGGCTTTGCGCCGTAACAGAACCATCCGGGTTGATTTGTATTTCTTCAAGCAGGATGGGCCAGTCGAAGGCTTCGATGGAACCGGTCTGTTGCGAACGCTGGTGGTCGATGTAAAAACGGATGGTATTCGCCGAACCGACAGGCATGGCGTTGAGGATATTCACATCCACCGGCGCATTGAAGTACACGTTCAACGCCTGAAAGGTGAACGTCCCATCGGTGTTGTAGGGACCTTGCGCCAGCGGGGGAAGTTGGCTGGGGTTTTGGGTGATCTTATCGGCAAGGATCGGGGCAGAACGAGGGCGGATGGCGCGCGCCCGCAGTTCGGTGGCGCCGGCGTTATCATACAGTTTGGTCAAACCACTGCCATCGGCATTGATGATGTACAAGCCGTAATCCTGTGTCGCATCCTGCGCCCACGAGATGATCACGCGTCCATCCGGCAAAACCTCCGGCTCGCCGGCGTAATTCCCGACGTACACGCCGTACGAGTTGGGGTTCGTCTTCACGAACTGCTGAACGCTTTCGTCACGAGTGGTGATGCCGATGATGTGAGAATATCCATTCGGCCCGCGTTGGTAGCGGCGGATTCCGCCAAAGCCCGCCGCTTCCGTTCCGTTTGCCATCGGAAAGAAGGTAGTGTAGATGGAACCATCCGGCGCGATCGACCCGCCGTAGGCATGATTGATGTTACTTCCGTTGAAGGTCGTATTGGATTGCCCCGCAAACTGTTCGAGGTCGGTGCCATCAGGGTTGATGGAGGCAAGGAACCACGAGTTGCGTTCCATGTTGAACTTGCCGCCAGGCTCGAAACAACGCGCGCCGGAACTGTTCAAGGCGCACAGCCCATCTTTCATGATGTATCCGCCGCGCGGATCGGGGATGGTGCCCATATCGTTGGTGGCAACGCGGTGATTCCGCCACCAGCGTGAGAAAACGATCTTCCCGGTCAACGGGTCGACGAGCGGACGGTCCGCGCCGTTTCGCTCCGAAGTGATACGGTGAAGGTTGGAGCCATCTCCGTTGACAACATACAAGTTGCTGGTGCGCGCCGCGCCATACATCCCGAACGAGGGCCAGCGTGTGGACGAGAAAACAACGCGTCCATCCGGAAGCCAGGCAGGATCGGTATCGTCATAGCGCGAGAGCGAGGAAGCCACCCCGCCAAACTGCGACATATTCAGGTTTTGATCCGCAAAGGTGAGTTGCCTCAGCCCGGTGCCATCCACATTGATGATGTAGAGTCGCCAGGCGCCCGGGTTATTCATCGGATTTGACGAATACGAACCGTTTGCCAGACCGGCGAACACGATCTTCGTCCCATCGAACGAAACATCCGGCGCGTTGACATCGATCAGGTTCATCGACGCGGCGGTTGGGGCGGCGCCGTCGATCAAAGTACGCGTGGCTCCGCTTGCCTCACGGACGATCAACTTGCCCGGGGTGGCAACCTGGAAGCGGCTGTATGGCATCACGCCCGGCATCGACCCGCCGGCGGGATAGTACACGCTTCCGTTCGTCGGGATCTTGCGCGAAACAAACACAATCGCGTAACTGAGCGATTGCTCGTTGGCGCTGGCTTTCGCCGGCGCTACTGCTCCAAACCCTGTGGAGAGAAGCATGAGAAGGAGTAAGCCGAAATTCATGGCTTTCTTCGCGATCTTCATCGAGATTGTAGACATTGTAGACATGGTACCTCCATAAAATTGAATGCCCCATATGCGGGCAAACCCTTTTTGAACAGGGCGTGCCTAAAGGTTACATGCCAACCACATGCATGGATAGTTTCGCTAAGCAAAAGTTACAAACATTTTTGTAAGAGTCTTCTGAACGAAAGTACTGGGCAGACCAGAGTACCGGCGCGCCTCGTTTGAACCACCTAACAAACATGCAAAGTGGAAAAATCTCTCTGATTCCCCGGCAAAAAAGACCTCACAGGATGTGTAATCCTGTGAGGTCTTCGCCTCAAAACCTTTGCGCCGAGAAAGGCGTCAAATCCAATTGTGATGCCTCTCCCCTCGCCAACTGTGAAACCAGTTTGCCGGTGATCGGCCCCAGCGACATGCCGAGCATGGCGTGCCCCGCCGCGACAATCACATTTTCAAGTTTCTTCACGCGCGAAATGATCGGCAAACCATCGGGCGCGCAAGGTCGAAGCCCGCGCCAGATCTCGATGACTTTTGCCTCCGCCAACCCGGGCAGATACTCGGCCGAAGCGTTCTGCATCGCCGCCACTCGCCGGGGATTGAACGAAAAATCCATGCCGGCGAGCTCAAGCGTCCCTGCGATGCGAAGCGCGTGACCTAGCGGGTTGATCACCACACGCGCCTCCGAAAACAACAAGGGCAGGCGCGGCGTCACCGGCGGATTTTCCACGGTCACGCTGTAACCCTTGGCAGGTTGAATCGGAACGCGCAACTTCAATGCGCGCGCCACCTGCGGCGACCACGAACCGCTCGCAAGGATGATCTGATTGGCAGTCAACTCGCCGCGCGTGGTGCGCACTTTCGTCACGCGCCCGCGGTTGGATTCAAACCCAATCGCCTCTGTCTTTGTGTGGAGTTGCGCCCCCAACCCTGACGCCTTCTCCGCCAACCCAACGACGAAGCGTCGCGGGTCGATGCGCCCGTCGCGCGGATAATACACACCGCCCATAATGGAGGGCAAAAGCGCTGGCTCGAGTCCGAGCGCTTCGTCGCGGTTCACCATGCTGGCGGGAATCTTGAATTCTTCGAAGAGGCGAATTTCACGCCGTTCTTTTTCGAGCGCTTGTCTCGTAAGGCAAACCAGTAGCGAGCCTTTGCCTTCGAAGCCAAATTCAAAGCCCGCAGTCTTGGCGAGTTCTTCATACAACAGGCGGCTGGCAAACAACAGATCGCGCAACACCGGCATGGATCTCAACATCTGCCCTTCGCGGCTCGCCCACGCAAAGCGCGCCAGCCAGCGTATCAACTCCGCGTCTATGCGCGGCTTGATGTAAAAGGGGCTTTCCGAGTCGAACAGCCAGCGCAATCCATCGCCGAACGCGCCCGGCGAAGCCAGCGGCACAGCATGGCTCGGCACGATTAACCCGCCGTTGCCGTACGAACAGCCCGACGCGATCTCATCCTTTTCGATGAGCGTAACCCGCGCGCCGTGTTGCGCCAGAAAGTACGCGGAGCACACGCCGATCACTCCCCCGCCGATGATGAGGATATCTGTTTTGGATTCCATCAAGCCATTATAGCAAACCGCTCAGCGCATCCGATCCGGGAAGTTCGTACGAATTACAAATCAATAACGAACGGCTACTTAACAGGATCGAGCGTCAATCTCTCCCAAAAAGCGATTATCATTATCGAAGTCAGCAGGCGGAAAAAACTCCCCGACGCCTGAACACAGGTCTCACATGCTCAACAGCATCAAAAAGACGTACAACGGGTTTCCTTCGCTATTTTGGGTCATTGTCTTTACCTCGTTCATCGATTCCATCGGCAGTACGCTCCTCTTTCCCTTCTTCGCGCTCTACATCACAGAAAAATTCGGCGTCGGCATGACCCAGGCGGGAATCCTCATCGGCATGTCGTCGCTCGCGGGCATCATCGGTTCCACCATCGGCGGCGCGTTGACAGACCGCTTCGGTCGCCGCAGGCTGATCCTCTTCGGCTTGGTCTTTAGCGCAATCAGCAGTCTCTCCTTTGGGCTGGCAAACGACATCAACCTGCTGTATTTCCTCGTCATTCTTGTGGGGCTGCTCTCACGCGTCGCCGCGCCCGCCCAAGACGCGATGATGGCAGACATCCTGCCGGAAAACAAACGCCAGGAGGGATTCGGCATCACGCGCGTCGTTTTCAACTTTTCGTGGATCATCGGCACCGCCATCGGCGGGGTGATGGCGGAAAAATCCTTTTTCGCCCTCTTCCTAACCGACGCGATCCTCAGCGGTCTCGTCGCGCTCATCCTGTATTTCAAATTGCCTGAAACCCAACCCGCGCATCATAAAGAGGCAAAGCAAAACGAACCGTTGCAAAAAACCTTTGCCGATTATCGAATCGTCCTGCGCGACGCCGGCTACATCTCGTTCACCGTGGCGGGGATACTCTCCCTGCTGGTGTACCAACAGCAATACAGTTCCCTGCCCGTCTACCTGCGCGACACGCACAATATCAGCCCGAAATATTATGGAGAAATGATCGCCCTCACCGGGCTGGAGGTGGTACTGCTCCAATTTTGGATCAGCCGAAAAATTCGGAAACTCAAGCCTTTCCTCACCATGACCGCCGGCGTGATGTTCTTCATGGCGGGCTTTACCCTCATCGGACTTGTCCACGATCTTCGAATGTTTTACCTCGTCATGATCATCATCACCATCGGCGAGATGATCGTCTTCCCCACCAACCGGGTGATCGCCACCGGCTTCGCCCCCGAAGACATGCGCGGACGCTACATGGCAATCTACGATCTCGGCTGGACTCTGCCCGCAACCATTGGTCCCGCCGCGGCGGGGTTAATCCTCGATCACTACAACCCAAATTACTTATGGTATATCGGCGGGGCGTTCTGCGCGCTTTCCGCGTTTTGGTACTACATCCTTCATTTGAAACTGGGGACCGACTCTCGCTTCCAACCATCCAAAGGCGAATAATCAGTACTTCATGAAATCGGTCGGCTCTACCGTTTTTAACGGGAAGCCCTTTTCAAACACAAAGGCTTGCATTGACGGTTCGTCTTTCGCTCACCGTGTCGAAAAGACACGACGGTCACAAAGGAAAAACCCAAGGAATGTAGGCTTATTTTCCCTTTGTGTACTTTGTGTCCATCGTGGTGAGGCTCTTTCCCGTTAAGTACGGAAGACCCCCAATGATAACTGGTCGAACTTTCAAGCCTTTGAGAGCCAGCATAGACTCTTTGAGAGACTCGCGCGTCTATGCTGGGAGAAACTTAACCCCGGAGGCGTTCCATGAAAACTATTTCCCTATTTCTCGCATTGATCAATTCCATCGTGGCGGGGTTATTACTCGCCCTCACCCTATCCACTATGGGGATTCGAGTCGGCGAGATCCCCTGGTTTGTAGCAAAGTTCCTTGCAGGAGCGAGCGTCATCCTCATCGGCTTGCTCACATGGGTCGCATGCGCCCGCGCCGTCACACCGGGCATTCTTCCCATCGCAGGGCTGTGCCTCGTCATCCTTGGCGCCGCTACCCTCGTGTGGACGTTCCAACGCGGACTGTTCACCGGCGCCATGGAATACTCCATGGCTTTCTTTGGCGGCAGTCTCCTCGTTCAAGGCATGACCTCCCTGCTCGGCTTTGCCAGTGACTCGAGAAGCATGGCGGCATCGTAGCAATTGGGTACAATCCGAGGATGAACCTCAAGCATCTCCTCATCATCATCTTCGTTCTGACATCCTCCTGCGCTCCGAACCCATCGGGACAAACCGCCTCACCTGCCCTTACAACAGCAGACTCACCCCCGGCGACTCCCGCCGCCCCAACATTCACCGCCCTGCCAACCTCCACAGACACACCGCTACCCACCGATACGCCCCTCCCAACAGGAACGCCCACGCTGACGCCGCTCCCCACCGTGGAAAACCTCCCCGCCAAAGTGATCGCGGATAAGTTGAGTTGTCGATACGGCCCCGGCGCTGAATATCTATATCTATTCGCCTTCAATGCCACCACCCGGATCAAATTGATTGGGCGCACAGACGCCAATAATTGGGTATGGGTGGCAAACAAAGACCAAAACAATCGCGACAACAACTGCTGGGTAAATACAAAATTCATCGAAATCGATGGCAACCCGGGACAACTGCCCATCGTGTACCCCGGCTTGAAACTGCCGGTCTCGCCGTATTACCCCGGTCCGGCGTGGGCAACCGCCGAACGCAAGGACGACGACAAAGTTGTCATTTCGTGGGAGCCGGTGCCCATCAGCCCCGGGAAATATGAGGATGAGAACATGCAACAATACATCATCGAAGTATGGCGATGCGAAAACGGGCAGATTATCTTCGAAACCCTCGGCACAAATTTCCCCTTCATCACCGTGGACGCGGATGAACCGGGATGCAGTGTCGCGTCGCATGGGCGCGTGTTCGTGCAGGAAAAACACGGCTACGGCGGACCGGTTGAAATCCCGTGGCCCCCGGCAGTGACGCCCTAGCCTCGCCCAAGATATGAGAGGCAAATCACAGAAGCAGAGAGCCTCAACGGCATACCTTCAGAATAGTAACTGTTCAGGCATGTCGTTGCGAGGAGGGCTCTTGCTCGCCTGCCCCGATGTTTTTTCGGGATCCCGACGCCTGTCCTGAGCCTGTCGAAGGGAAGCAATCTTCCGGTATGGGGAGACTGCTTCGGCAAAACCAAGAGCGCCTCGCAGCGACATGTTCCGAGGCTGAGTAGTTACTCAGAATAACAGAATCCGCCAGCCTGCTGTTTTTCATGAGGCTCAGTGATGGTGATGCCCTTCTTCGTGGACATGCCCATGCTCAAGTTCTTCCTCATTCGGCTCGCGCAACTTGACAACCTTCACATAAAAGCGCAATTCATCCCCCGCCAGAGGATGGTTGAAATTTAGCGTAACCGTATCCCCTTCGATGCGGTCGACGCGCGCCATGCGGGCATTGTCTTCGTTATCGCGCACCGTCAACTCTACGCCTTCCTCCAATTTCATATCTTTTGGGAATTGGTCGCGCGGCACTTCCATGAACGCTTCCTCGTCGAATTCGCCATAGCCGTCCACCGGCTGAACGATCACCTTCTTGCTGTCGCCGATCTTCATCCCCATCATCTCATTTTCCAGCCCGGGAATGATATTTCCATAGCCGACCAAAAACTGCAACGGGCCCTGCCCATCCGAACTATCCAGCAACTCGCCGTCCACATGCAGGGTGTATTCCATCGACACGACTACCCCGTCTTGCACAGAATCTTTACTCATGATTAATCCTTTTATTGAATTGTTGCGCTGATTGTACCAGCGGGAGGGGTACACGTACACACGGAGACAGGTAGGCAAGTAAACACGTATCGATAACTCGTAACTCATACCTTGCCCCCATCATCCTTCATCCTTTACAATCCCCCCATGCATTACGACATCTGCCTGCCATGGTATTGGGAATACGATATTGATTTCGTTCATTTCGTCGAAAAAGCCTGTAACGAACAAAGGCTGACGCTCTGGCAGGTCACACCCGATAACCTGCTCGAGTCGGTCAACGCGCTATACAAAGGCGAACACACTTTCCACACCCTGCTGGACCGTTCACAAGGCGAAGATCGCTTCCTCCCCATCGATCACTGGGCAAAAGAACGCGGCAAAAAAAGGATCAACCCCGCCGAACTTTCCCTATGGTCTGAAGACAAAGCCACGATGCACCTCGAACTCATCACAGCAGGCATCATCACGCCTCATACCATTTTACTTCCGCCGTTTCTTGAGCAACCCGTTCTCCCCGAGTTAGATCTGACCCCGCTCGGAGCCCAATTTGTGATCAAGCCCTCCAACGAAGGCGGCGGCGACGGGGTCATCTTAGGCGCATCATCCCTTGAACAAATTTTGCGCGCCCGTATGCAGTTCCCCAAACAGAAATACCTTCTTCAAGCCACTGTCATTCCCCGCACCATTCTGGCGCGCCCCGCCTGGTTCCGAGTTTTCTACGCGGTGGGAAAAACATATCCCTGTTGGTGGCATCCGTTCACACACGTGTATGCCGAAATGACAGCGGCGGAGGAACATCGATACGGACTCGCCGCGTTACACGACCTCACCCGACGCATCGCCTCACTCTGCCGTTTAGATTGGTTCACCACTGAGATCGCTCTCACGCTTGATGATTTTGTCGTCGTGGATTACGTCAACGACCAGATCGACACCCGCATCCAAACGAAAGCGGTAGACGGCGCGCCGGATGACATCATGCAGGATGTTGCGAGACAATTAGTTGGGCTGGCACGGGGGAGTCGGTAAGTAGTGAACAGTTATCAATGAGCAATCGTACTGCGTAACCTGTAACTTGCAACCTGCAACCTGTAACTCGTATCGCAAAAACCATCTTCACATCAAACGGAGGCATGTATGATAAAACCACGCGCGCGCGATTTAGGGATTCCATTTGAGGGGAACACGGGAACGCACAACGCCATCACCGATGTTGCGGGCGTCGAAGTTGGTTACTCGACCATCATCGAAGGCGAGTCGGCGCGGACGGGAGTCACCATCCTCCACCCGCGCGGGAAGTCGAACCATGACCCGGTCTTTGCGGCATGGTTCCCGTTCAATGGCAACGGCGAAATGACCGGCGCGGCATGGGTGGAGGAAGGCGGGTTTCTCGAGGGACCCATCGGCATCACGAATACGCACTCGGTGGGAATTGTGCGCGATACGATCATCGAGTGGCAGGCAGAGAACAATGCCCTGTTCCAGAAGTGGTCGTGCCCGGTGGTGGCAGAGACCGCCGATGGCTGGCTCAACAACATGAACGGATTCTTCGTCCAACCGCATCACGCGCGAGAAGCGCTGGGGAAAGCCAAATCAGGTCCAATCGAGGAGGGAAACGTGGGCGGCGGGACGGGCATGATGAGTTATGAGTTCAAAGGCGGGAGCGGGACATCCTCCAGAAAACTTCCTGAAAAATTGGGCGGGTGGACAGTCGGCGCGTTCGTGCAATCCAATTTTGGAGCGCGCTATCAATTGACGATCGCTGGCGTGGCGGTGGGACAATATCTCACCGAACATTGCGCATGGACGAACGGCGAGAACCCATACAAGCGGGAAATGGGATCGTTGATCGTGGTGATCGCCACCGACGCGCCCGTGTTGCCGCACCAACTCAAGCGGATCGCAAAACGCGTATCGCTTGGCATGGCGCGAACCGGCTCGTTAGGCGGCAACGGCTCAGGCGATATCTTTCTCGCGTTCTCAACAGCAAACCCCAATGCCGCGCTGGCAGGAACGAGAGAGACGGTCGATTTAAAAGCGCTCGATAACGAACAACTCAATCCGCTCTTTCATGCGACAGCCTTTGCAACCGAGGAAGCGATCATCAACTCGATGATCGCGGCGGAAGATATGACCGGGCATAATGGGTTTTCCGTGAAAGCGTTGCCGCATGATGAGTTGAAGAGAGTGATGAAAATACAATAGATCCCTGCCTGACAGTTTAAAAAATGGGACGCAGAGAAACGCTGATAAAAAACTTTTTTCGTCTGTTTTTAAGAAGCCGCGTTCATCAGCGCCCAAAAGAGGAAAGTACCAGGCGGTTAGTAAGATCGCAAAGCCGGTTACAAATCGGGCTAGATCGAGCAATTGGTTACATGTGCCTTGCCTTTTTATTTCCCTTCATCTAAAATGGGCGGGCGGGGAAACGAAATGATTTGGTTCGATTGTGATCGATATGAGGAGGTGCTTGCGTTCGTAAAAACCGAACTTCACAACCGACCAGCCTTTGAGGCATGTTTTCACATACCAACCCATCCATATTTTCTGAGGAGAAACGTATGAAAAGGTACTTACCCAAGTTGTTTTCTGTCAGTCTGATTCTGGCGCTGATGTTAAGCGGATTTTCAACCGCCAACGTTGCCCAAGCGGCGCCACGCTCGTTTTCAAACCCCACCTCAACGATCTTCATCAACGAAATCCATTACGACAACGTCGGCGCCGATGCCGGTGAGTCTATTGAGGTTGCCGGCCCTGCAGGCACAGACCTGACCGGCTGGAGCATTGTTCTTTACAATGCTTCCGGCGGAGTGACCTACGGCACCGACGCATTAAGTGGAACGATCCCCAATCAACAAGGCGGTTATGGGACTGTCTTCCTCTCTTATCCGTTGAATGGAATACAAAACGGAGGTCCGGATGGCTTAGCGCTGGTAAATGCCGGCAATTCTGTCGTTCAGTTTCTAAGTTATGAAGGGAGTTTTACAGCAACAAACGGACCAGCCAACGGGATGACCAGCACAGATATTGGGGTCTCTCAGGCAGGTTCCGATGCGGCAGGTTCATCTCTGCAATTGACCGGTAGCGGCGACGCATACGGTGATTTCACGTGGGTATCCACAGCCGCCCACACGTTTGGCAACCCCAACACCGGGCAGACGTTTGTTGTGGCTGGTCCCACGAATCCAATCGGCGCGGGTTCCGCCTCCCCGGCGACCGTCGTCCCGGGCGACCCAAGCCTGCTCGCGGTCACTGTAACGCCTGGCGCGAATCCTGCCAGCACAGGCTTGGCAGTGAGCTGCGACCTTTCATCCATCGGCGGGAGCGCCACGCAAACGTTCCTTGATGATGGCTTGAACGGCGACGTAGCCGCCGGCGACAACATCTTCTCGTTCTCCGCGACCGTGGACAGCGGCACAAGCGAAGGCGTCAAGACCCTGGCTTGTTCCATCACAGATGCGGAACTGCGCACGGGAAATACTTCGATCGTATTAACCGCGCAAAACCCTGTCGCCATCGTCATCAATGAAATCCTTGCCGATCCGGATGCTGCCAACGGCGACGCGAACGGCGACGGCGCAGTCAACACCACACAGGATGAATTTGTCGAGATCGTGAACAACGAACCGACGAGTTTGGACATCAGCGGCTGGACGTTAAGCGACGGTAATAGCGCGCGCCACACCTTCCCCGCCAGCACCGTGATCCCCGCCAGCTGTTCGATTGTTGTGTTCGCGGGCGGCGCGCCCTCCGGCACATTCGGTTTCAGCCTTGTGCAAACGGCTTCCGCCGGGCAATTGGGCTTGAACAACACCGGCGATACTGTCACACTGAACAACGGCGCAGTTGACGTGGCAAGTTACACGTACGGCGCGGAAGGCGGCGACAATCAATCCCTGACGCGCAACCCAGACATCACTGGAGCTGACCCGCTTGTCAAACATTCAGTAGCCACCGGCTCGGGCGGATCGTTATTCTCGCCCGGCAAGAACGTGGACGGCAGTCAGTTTGGCGGCTGTCCTTCAGAAAATAAGATCCACGATATTCAGGGCAACGGCGCGTCCTCCCCAATGGCTGGGCAGACCGTGGTCGTTCAGGGTATCGTCGTCGGCGATTTCCAGGATGGCGCCAGCGGCACGAACGGTGACTTCAACGGCTTCCACCTGCAAGAAGAAGATGCCGATGTGGATGCCGACCCGCTTACCTCGGAGGGTATCTTCATCTTCGATGGAAATTCCCCGGCAGTCAATGTGGCGCTCGGCGACCTCGTGCAAGTTGTGGGCATCGTATCTGAATTCAATAACCTGACCGAAATCACAGCCTTCACTGGCGTGACTGTGCTCAACAGTGGCAACCCACTCCCCACCGCCGCAACCGTATCACTGCCTGTGAGCGCCATATCAGACTTCGAACCTTTTGAGGGTATGCGCGTGACCTTCCCGCAAGCATTGGTTATATCCGAATACTTTAACTTCGACCGCTTCAACGAAGTCGTGTTAACTTCGGAACGCCACCTCACGCCGACCGCCGAATTCGAACCCGGCTCGCCGCAAGTAACACAAGCGATGCAAGAATTCCTGCTCGACAAGATCACGCTCGACGATGGGCGCTCAACTCAAAACTCGAACCCAGCCATCCACCCCAACGGAAGCCCCTTCGACCTCTCGAACCTCTTCCGTGGCGGCGATACGGTCACAAATGTGACCGGCGTCATGGACTTTGCGGCTGGCTCATATCGCATTCAACCGACACAGGGCGCATCGTACACCAATGTGAACGCGCGCCCGGTCACCCCGGAAGATGTTGGCGGAAGCATCAAAGTTGCCTCCATGAACACGCTCAACTTCTTCCTGACGCTCGACACCACCAACAGCGACACCGGACCCGGCCCCTGCGGCGCGAATCAAAACCTCGACTGCCGCGGCGCCGATGCCAGCCAACCGTTGGAATTCCAACGCCAGCGCAATAAACTACTTGCCGCGCTGACCGGCTTGAACGCCGACGTGGTTGGCTTGAACGAGTTGGAAAACACCCCCGGCGTCAGCCCGCTCGGCGACCCCACCAACGGAATCGTTGCCGGACTCAACGCAACCTTCGGAACAGGCACATACTCCTTCATCGACACCGGCGTGATCGGCGGCGACGCGATCCGCGTGGGATTCATCTACAAGACAACCACCATCGCGCCGGTTGGAAACTTCGCCATCCTCGATTCGTCGGTTGACCCGCGCTTCAATGATGGTAAAAGCCGCCCCGCGCTGGCGCAAACCTTCGAAGAAATAGCCACCGGCGCGCGCTTCACAGTGGTCATCAACCACTTCAAATCCAAAGGCTCCGCCTGCGTCGACGTTGGCGACCCGGACATCGGCGATGGTCAGGGCAACTGCAACCAGACCCGCAAAGCCGCCGCCCAAGCCCTCGTCGACTGGCTCGCCACCGACCCGACAGACAGCAACGACGCGGACTTCCTCATCGTCGGCGATCTCAACTCCTACGATAAAGAAGACCCGATCGACGCCGTCAAGGCTGGCTCAGACGATACCACCGGCACCAGCGACGATTACACCGACCTTGCCTATCACTTCCAGGGCGAGGACGCCTACTCGTACGTATTCGACGGGCAAACCGGCTACCTCGATTACGGCTTGGCAAACAGTTCGCTCTTCCGCCAGGTTACCGGCATGGCAGACTGGCACATCAACTCTGATGAAGCCGACCTGATCGACTACGACACATCCTTCAAACAAGCCGCGCAGGATGCCATCAACGCGCCGGATGCCTACCGCTCATCGGATCACGACCCGGTTCTCATCGGATTGGAACTTGATCCGCCCTTCCCGGGCGCTTCCGTGCTTGACAACTTCAACCGCCCCGGCTCCGCTCTCGGACCAAACTGGCGCGGCTCCACCAGCGCATACAAGATCGTCGGCAACCAACAGGTAGATGTGCGCAACAACGGACCCATCTATTGGAGAAACGCGTTCGGCGTGAACCAGGAAGTCTTCGTAACCCTCACCGATGTCGATGAGGATGCGCTTGAGCAAAACCTGCTGTTGAAAGTTCAGGGTTCGGTTCTCCCCAACTGGGGCGCCGGTGTGATCGAAGTGCTGTACGATGCCAATAGCAACACGGTCACCGTCTGGACCTTTCGCCCGGATACGCTCGCATGGTACGGCTATAGCCCGATCCCCGTCACCTTCGCGGATGGCGATCAGTTCGGCGCGCGCGCCCTCTCCAACGGCTTGGTGCTGATCTACAAGAACGGCGTGGAGGTTGGCGCTATCACCCTCAACACCGGCGACCAGGCATTCTTCAACCCCAAAGGCGGCCGCATCGGACTCTGGTTCATCAACGCCAAAGACGCCTACTTCGACGACTTCGGCGGCGGGAACATAGTCCCGTAAGCAGACTCAACACACTTGACGCGGACTGACTGTCAAGTGGACAATAAAAAAACAGCCCCGCGAAAAATCGCGGGGCTGTTTTTGATGTGTGTGACTTACGCAGTTGGCGGACAGTTATTACTACCGCCGTCATAGCGCGACTTCAACGAAACAGGCTCAACTGCGTAACCCCTTATTTGAAAAATGCAAAACGATCATCCTCCCGCGATCTTAACCTTGTACCCCAACTTCGACAACAACGCCGCGATCTTCTCACGATGCTCGCCTTGAATTTCGATCACGCCGTCTTTCACCGTCCCGCCCGTGCCGCACTCCTGCTTGAGCCTCTTCGCCAGCGACTTCACCTCCTCCGCCGACAACACAAGATTCTTCACCAACGTCACCGCCTTGCCGCCGCGTCCAGCCGATTCGCGGTGGAGGTAGATGGTTTGTTGTTGACGCGGGACGGATTGTAAATCGGCGGGCGCTTGATCTTTCTTTCGGAGGTCTCCCTGTTCCGAAGACCAGACTGTTTTGTCGTTTGGCATGATTGATTCGGATTTTATTATAAGCGCGGCAAATTATCAAATATCCCGTTGACACCTGCCTCCATTCCCGATAAACTATACGCAATCAAAAAAACAGAAAGAACACAGGAGCTATCATGCCTGAGAAGCTTGCCTCACATTTAAACCAGAACACACCGCTCATCACCGCCATCAACTCGTGGGAGAGTTACCTCGCCGATCAGGGACGCTCGCCGAACACGATCAAAGCCTTCCTTTCGGATGCGCGCCTGCTCACCACATTCCTGCCAGAAGATGTGACGCTCGGCAAAGTCACCACCAAAGAGCTAAACCGCTACTTCGAATGGATGGAAACAGAGCGCGACGTGCCGTGCAGTCCCAAGACGCTGGCGCGGCGCATCACTGCGGTCAAGTCGTTGTTTCGCTGGTTGCACAAATTTGGCGCTCTAGTCGTTGACCCTGCCGAGAAGGTGGCGCAACGCTCCGCCATCAGCCCCATCCCCACCGTGCTGACCCCGAAAGAATACGATGAAGCGCTCCTCGCCGCGGACCGTCGCCGCCGCGCCGCGAAGCCAGACGCGCGTCTGTTTGCGTTGGCGTATTTGTTATTATCAACAGGGATCAAAAAGAGCGAGACTCTCGGAATCAAGCTCGAACATCTCGAATTAGACACTCCCAACGGACCGCAGGTCTTCATCAAATATGCGACTCCCGCGAATCGCTACAAGGAGCGGAAGATCACCCTGCCCGAAGATTGGATTCCCGCTTACGAGGAATATATCGCTCAGTACAAGCCCGAGGAGAAACTCTTCCCCTGGTCACAGCGGCGGCTGGAATATCTGCTTGAAGATGTTAGCAACGAGGCGGGACTCAACAAACACCTCTCCTTCGACATGTGCCGCTGGACGTGCGCGCTCAACGATTACCGCGCCGGAGTGGAACCGGATGCGATACGCCAAAAACTTGGCGTATCCAAGATCCAATGGCGCGAGTTGTTCATCAAGTTACAAAAGTTAGCGGGTGGAAAATAATGTCGTTGCGCGGAGGAGCGCTTCGGCGAACTCAGCGTACCTCCGCGGCGGCGAAGTAATCTCCTCGCCCTGCCAAAACAAACGTTGGGATGCGGCGAGGAGATTGCTTCGTCAGCCCTTCGGCTTCCTCGCCGCGACATTAATCGCGGGTCAACGAAAAATAGACTGCCTGCCTTGTTGCTTCCGTCAAGCGGAACGGATGCGCCAGGCGATAGCCAGGCACCCATACCACGCGCTCACCCATACACAACAGGGGCCATCGGTCGCGCGCCCGTTGCGGCAATTTCACATTGATAAAGAAATCGGATAACTTCGACTCGTGCCCGTCCATGCCGAGAGGCTCGAAACGGTCGCCCTCCTGCCTCGCGCGGAGTTCCAGCGTGTCAGAAAGCTCGCCCGCATCCAACCATACCTGAAACGGATCATCGTTCGCGCGCGCCTGCTCGATCGCCAGCGAGGGGATATTCCAGCGTTCGCAACTGAACTTCCACCCGCCCGATAACTCCACCTGGTCGGGAACCTGCAATGGGACGATCTTCGCTTCTGTCGGAAGTTGGGGCCAGCGCTCAATGGGCAAGGTGATGTGACCCTCCACAACGTAGATCACCGATCCTTCGCGCAGTAAATGCATGCCTCTCGCCAGGTCCATGCGCGTGGGACGTTCAGGGTCGATGACAAAATATGCGGCGCGTTCGAGGGTGGCGTAGTTCGCGTCGAGGTTGTCGGGATGGAGATGCTCCATGGCGCGGCGAATCAGGTTCCGTTGGAGTCCGAGGCGTTGTTGGGTCAGCGCGGAAACATCAAAGGCGACGAAGTTCGCTGTTTCCTGGGTGACGACATCCTTCCACGCGTCATCCAACACGGTTAACAAGATTTCATGATCGCCCGCCAACGATTTCGATGTGCGCCAGACCGTCTCACGGAAGCGCGGATTGTACGACTCGAGCGTGGGGATGAGCAGGTGCCGCAAGCGGTTGCGGAAAAAATCGAGCGAGGCGTTGCTGGGGTCGTGCCGCGGGCGAAACCCGTTTGCCGCGCAATATACGACAGTTTCCTCGCGCCACACATCGAGCAGAGGGCGCACGATGGGGATTTCGGCATCGAACATGTGGATGATCGTGCGGTGACTCATGCCTTTCAAGCCAGCCAAGCCCGCGCCGCGCACAAAGTGCATGAGCACTGTTTCAACCTGGTCGTCTGCCGTATGACCGACCGCCACGGCTTGCGCATTGTAGCGGCGAGCCTGTTTCATCAGGAAGCGATACCGCAAGATCCGCGCGGCTTCTTCCACTGATAGTTTTTCCGCATCGGCAAAGGCGCGCACGTCGCCATTTTCGATCACCCACTTGAGGTTGAGCCGTCCCGCGGCTTGCTCGACCGTGTTGGCATCCGCGTCGGAATCGGGGCGCAGTTTATGGTTGAAGTGCGCCACAACGACTCGATACCCTGCCGCGCGAAGCACATTCATTAAACACAAACTATCGGGTCCGCCGGAGACGCCCGCGATGATGGGTTTGTCTTGATTGAGTCCGCATTGCTCGCGGAGAGTGGAGGCAAGATGTTCGAGCATGATTTTCCTAAACGCGACAGATACAAAGGCTTAAAATCTTTTCGGTCGTGACCTTCGTGACGAGAATCACTTGCCTCGTTCTCCTCGGATGTACGGAACGCCCAATGCGGCGGGCGCGCCGAGGCGCTTGCGCATGGATTCGCGCGAGCCGATCACCAGCACGATGACCGTGAAGGCGTAGGGAATCATCTGCAAAAAGAAACCGAGGTAGGCGTTGTAGTAAAAGGGATTGTCGAACCCTAATAAGGTGAGCGGACCTTGAATATCGAGGATGAGACGGCGGAGCGCGCCGAACGCATACGAGCCGATCGCCGCGCGAATCGGATCCCACTGCGCGAAGATGACGAGCCCCACCGCGATCCATCCCTGCCCGCCGGTGGTCAACTCGCTGAACCAGCCGGGCGCGACTGCCAGGCTGATGGTTGCGCCACCCAGCCCTGCGAGCATTCCGCCTACAAAGACGTACGCGTATCGCAAACGATAAACATTAATGCCGAGCGCATCCGCCGCGGAGGGATATTCGCCAACAGCGCGAAGGTGTAAACCCGGGCGGGTGTGGTTGATGTAATACCACGCCAGGGGCGTCATCAAATAACCGATGTAGACCAATACACTGTGGTTCGTAAAAAAGATCGGACCAAGGATCGGGATAAGCGAAAGCAACGGGATGGAAAAACTCGGCATGAGCGCAACTGTCCCCGCCTTGCTCAAGCCTTCGCCCAACACGAGGCTGATCCCCGCGCCCACAAGGGTAAGCGCAAGCCCGCTCACAACCTGGTCTGCGTGCAGGGTGATGGCAATGAACGCATGGATCTGACTGAGCAAGCCAGCCACAACCATTGCGGCAAGCACGCCAATCCACGGGTTGCCGGTGGCGATGGTGACGCTGAAAGCGGTCATCGCGCCGATCAACATCATGCCTTCGACGCCGAGGTTCAGCACGCCGGAGCGTTCGGCTAATACTTCGCCCAACGTGGCGAAGAGGAGTACCGTTCCGCTGGCGACGCCCGCCTGAAGAATAACGATGGGATCCATAAATAATTTCTCCGATGATTCCTATTGAACCGCGAAGCGCGCTAAGAACGCTAAGAAAACCTTTTATAAAACCTATGCGTTCTTCGCGCCTTAGCGGTTAATAAATTACTCTTCTTCGCCTTTCACCAAACGAACCCGATACCGCAACAAAAAGTCACTCGCAATCAAACACACAAGGATGATTCCCTGAATCATCTTGGGGATGCCCGAGGGCTGAATCTCGCGTCCTGCCAGGATCAACGCGCCGAACAGAATCGAAACGACGATAATCGCCAACGGATTCAACTTCGCCAGCCATGCCACAATGATGCCGGTGAAACCGTATCCCGCGTTGATGGGGGCTGTCTGCAATCGGCGGACAACGCCCGACACTTCGCTCATGCCGCCCAACCCAGCCAGCGCGCCCGAAAGCGCCATCACAAGGATCGTATTCTTCACGATATTCACCCCGGCATATTTCGCCGCATGAGGGTTGTCCCCGATCAAACGAATCTCATAGCCCCAACGACTTCGATACACGATGAACCACAAGAGAATCGCCGCCGCAATGCCGAACAACAGACCCGCATGTGTGGTAAGCCCGCGCAAAAAAGGAATAGTTGCGGCGTAATCCGAAAGTCGCGGCAGGGACGCATTAACGGGAAACTTCGGGCTCATCTGAAAGCCTCCCTCGCTCCACACGCCGAAAATCCAATAATTCACCCACGAGACCGCAATATAATTCAACATCAACGAACTGATAATCTCGTTCACGTTGAATTTCGCCTTCAGATAACCGGGGATCAACCCCCACAACGCGCCCATGCCCATCCCCGCCAGCGCCATCAGCGGGATGAACATCCAGCGCGGCGATTCGGGCGCGAGCGCCGGCGCAAGCACAATCGCGCTCGCGCCCCACGCGCCCATGATGAACTGCCCCTCCGCGCCAATGTTCCACAATTTCATGCGGAATGCAATCGTACAAGCCAGCGCGGTCAGGATGATCGGCGTCGCCTTCACAATGGTATCCGAGAGCACACCAACACTCCCAAACGCGGCGCGCGCAATGTGCAGGTACGAAGCGAACGGATTGCCCCCAACAACAGCAATCACCACGCCGCCCAAGATCAATGCCACTGCCACCGCGCCGAGCGAGATCAACAGCGATTCTTTTCCACTGGGTTCGTCGAGCCGCGGTTCGATCTTGACGCGCAACCTGCCGCCTGATTTTTTCAAAGACGACTCAGCCATGTTTCTCCACTCCCTCGCTCTGGATATGTTCCAACGGCGAGCCGGTCATCATTAGACCAATCGCCTCGATCAACCTTTCATCTGGTTCGCCAGTAGCGACTTTTACCTCGCCCATAATTTTCCCCTCGTAGATCACGTAGACGCGGTCGCTCAACGCGAGCAGTTCCTCCAACTCTTCAGAGATGAGCAGGACTGCCGCATCCGCTTCGCGCTGGGTAAGCAAAAGACGATGGACTCCCTCGATCGCGCCCACGTCCAGCCCGCGCGTCGGTTGAACCGCCACCATGAAGTTGGGATGCCCCGAAATCTCACGCGCCAGAATGACGCGTTGCAGGTTGCCACCAGAGAGCAGACGCACGGGCGTGTTGACCGTCGGCACGATGATGTCGTACGCTTCCTTAAGTTGTTGCGCGAACTTTGACGCCGCGTTCATGTCGATCATCGAACCCTTCGAGATGGGCGCCTTGCGATAATTCTTCATAATGACGTTGTCGGTCACGCTCAGGTTGGGTGAACTGCCGACGTGCGTGCGGTCTTCCGGCACATACGACATGCCGTGTTGAATTCCGTACAAAGTATCGCGGTTGCTGACTTTATCGCCGTTCAACTCCACATCCCCTTGTTCGCATTTGCGCAGACCGGCGATCACCTGCGAGAGTTCGATCTGCCCATTCCCTGCAACACCGGCTAACCCTACAATCTCGCCCGCGCGCACATGCAGGGATAATCCGCGCAGGGCAGGCAAGCCTTTATCATTCTCCGCATAGACATCTTTCACATCGAGGATGACCTTGCCCGCATCCTTCGGCTTTTTATCCACGAACAGCACCACCTCGCGCCCCACCATCATGCTGGCGAGTTCCTGCTTGCTCACGCCTTTGGCAGGGATGCCCGAAGCCGTCACCTTGCCGCGCCGCAGCACGCTGACGCGGTCTGCGATGGAGGAAACCTCATTCAATTTGTGGCTGATAAAGATCACCGATTTGCCTTGCGCTACCATCGAACGCAGAGTCACGAATAACCCGTCAATCTCCTGCGGCGCAAGGACGGCTGTCGGCTCGTCCATCACAAGCACATCCGCGCCGCGATAAAGCATCTTCAATAATTCCACCCGCTGTTGCTCGCCGACCGATAATTGCCAGATCTTCGCGCGCGGGTCAACCTTCAAGCCGAACCTATCACCCAAGTCCGCGATTCTTTTATCGTATTCATTCAGGCGCATGAGAAAGCGAGGCTCATCAAGCCCAAGCAAGATATTTTCAGTAACGGTCTGAGAAGGGACAAGCATAAAATGCTGATGCACCATCCCGATCCCCGCGTTGATGGCATCGCGCGGAGAGGAGAACTCCAGCGTTTTGCCCTTCACTTTGATCGTGCCGGCATCCTGTTTGTATAACCCCGCCAGCACGCTCATCAATGTGCTCTTCCCCGCTCCGTTCTCTCCCAACAAGGCATGGATCTCCCCTGTGCGCAATTCAAAATCCACATGATCGTTAGCAAGCACACCGGGAAAGCGCTTGACGATGCCGCGCATTTCGACGACGAGAGGAGGTTGTTGCGGGTTGGCGTTGGTGGTCGCGTCCAAGGTCGCTCCTGAGGAATGTACACAAGCACACAGGTAAACAGGTGCTCATGGTATGTTTGCCTGTCTACGTGTTTACGTGTCTACGTGTTTACGTGTCTACCTGTCTACCTGTCTACCTGTCTACGTGCCTTCGTATGAACTTGCCTACCTACAAAAAACGGGGCAGAACCTCACAGCTCTGCCCCGTTCATTAAACTACATTTACTCCGGCAATTCAGCGGTGACGCCTTCAGCCCACCACTTCATACAAACATCGATACTGCACGGCAGACCGAATTCGGGGAACGCATCCAGATCAACCTGCTCAAGGCTCTGACCCGCAGGCAAGACAACGTTGCCCTTGTTGTCGTTAATCGGTCCCTTGAACACATCGAAGCGGGTGAACTCGCCTGCCAGCATCTGCGCAAGGATATCGCGGACTTCTTGAATCACAGCCGGGTCGAGACTGGCAACACCGGGAGTAAGTTTCTGCCCTTCCATGAACCCGTACAAGCCCAACGCGCCGGTTTCCGCATCGAAGTAATCGTAGCCGGGCACATAGGTGCCTGCAATCACTCCCTCCGTAATGCGGACATATTCAGTACCCCACAGCCAATAAGGGGCGGTAAGACAGGCATCCACTTTGCACGAACCGTACCAATCGTAGGTGACGCCATATTTGCCTTTTTCCTGCGCCACATCGGCAACCGCCGGGGTATCCGCGCCGGTGAACACAACATACGCGCCCGCATCGAACAACGACGCCGCGGCTTCTTTTTCGATCACGGGGTCATGCCAGGTGCTGAGCCAGCGCACATCCAACGTGCACTCGGGACAGGTCTTCCGCATACCCAGCGCGATCGCGTTCCCCAACCGAATTTCTTCGGGGATCGGGAAGGTCGCCATATAGCCGAGTTTGGTTTCGCCATCCGCCTTGGCGCGCGCGCCCGCCAGCATACCGGCGAGAAACTTCATATCTTCCATCGCGCCCATCAGGTTGCCAAAGTTTGTGAAATTGGATTTGATGCCGGTAAGATGAATGAACATCGAATCCGGGAACTCACCCGCCACGATCTCCATCGGGTCGCCAAAACCAAACGATGTGCCGATGATCAGGTCGAACCCCTTGCGCGCCAATGCGCGGAACACCTGCTCCGAATCGGCGCCTTCCGGCACGTTCTCGACATACGCCACGTTCGTGTTCGGGACATTCTCCTTCACATACAACAAGCCTTCATAGTGCGCCTGCGACCAGCCGCCGTCATCGTGCGGTCCGATCAAGACCATCGCAATATTGAATTTACCATCATCAACAGCCGGGATTTGAAACCCTCCCACCTCTTCAGCCTTCGGCGTGCAAGCCGAAAGAACCAATGAAAGCGCCATCAACAAACTGAACACCTGCAAAAGTGACTTACGCATTTCTCTACTCCTATTGTGTGATTTTGGTGAAGATACAACTCAAGCAACAAGAAAATAATTCTTTGGCTTTAGCCTCCTTTCAAAATCTAATTGTCTGACAACTTGTCTATACAAGTATATTTTATCACAAAAGGTTGAATCACTCCTATTCTAGACAAACCACACGATATACGCAAGTGCTTTTTCATGGATTACACGTGAGCATCGTCTGTGCTTCGGATAACGCTTCGCTTCGTTTCGGCTCGCCCAACGCGGCGCGTCCCGGACTTGGGGCTGTCTCAGACTCGACGCGTTCCCACAACCGACAAAGGGGTGGACTCATCAACTCCGATTCATCGAACGATTGCATGGATAGCTCAACCGCGCGATCCCACTCCCCCGCATGAGCATACCCCTCGATGAACACGAATCTTTCCGACGGGTCGGCGGGACTCAGACCCTCACCGAACGCCGCATCTCCCAACGATACAACCTCATCCCACTGTTTGAATTGACGCGCCAGTTCAGCCTTTTGGAAGTAATAACACCATCCAAACTCTGGTTCGGGATAATATGGCTTCGGCATTTGCGACGTTGACTCGGATGAGATCAACTCGTAATTTGTCAAACGTGATGCGAAGCGCATCAAACTTTGTTCAGGAATCAAACGATTAACGCGATCTACTACAGGATCAAGGATTCGCATACAACCGGGCGGCATGAAATAAATTGCCAATGCTTGCGACGTGTTTCCATGAAATTGTCCCGCCAGATATTCGGTGAAGATCGGCAGGTCAGGTTCGAGTTTGGGAAGCGCGTCGCTTTTCAGGCGCGTGGTGGGGTAGAGCAAGACGTAATCAATATCTTCGCCGCGTTTTTCGGGCGCGTACACCCAATTGACAATGGGACTCAAAGAATTATCCGCGTAATATTCCAGCGCGCCTTCGTTCATAATGATGGCGGTATCGGGTTTTATCCCCGGCGCGCGCCAGGTGAGTTGCCAGAATAACTCTTTTTGCGTTTGCCAATCCTGCCGGTAATTGTTCGCCAATAAAAATTGCCAGCCAACAGCGAAGCCAACCAGCGCAACGAGTAAAGCAATGCGAACACGTTCCCAGGGGATCAAATGGATAACGCCAGCAAAAATCAAACTGACTCCGAACATGAACGGAAGCGTGAATCGGCTCGCGGGCCACGCCAGCGACGGGACAAACCCCACCAGCCAGAAGGGCCAGCCCGAAAGCAGAAGGGCGAAGAGTCCCAAGCCGATCATCCAAAGCGAATCTGTTATGCTTTTTCGAATCGATTTTATTTCTTCGCGTGAAATAAACAAGAAGCCTGCGACCAACGCAAGGACCGCCAACGCAACGACGATGGAATATGAATTGAGAATGGACTGCGCCGATGCAATGTTTGGCAACCGCGTCGTTTGCATCCACGCATCACCGAGGACGAGAGTCAATGTGAAGCGGATGTTTCGCGCGAGGCTGGCTAACGTCTCCAGCGGCGCAGACCTCAGCGAGGCTCCCAACCCGATTCCGTAAACCTGATTATTGAAGATGAACAGCCGCGAGAGAACTGCCAGAATGAAAACGATCAGATATGGAAGCCAGAGTGTGAGCGTTTTTGCCGCGCGTTCGCGCAGGGTCATCGTCTCGCCGCGCAAGGCTGCGAGAATGACTCCCACGCGCATGAGTTCCAACACGTAGAAATATTCCATCATCCACAAGTTGAGCGCGGAGAAGATCAGCCCGAACGCGGTCAATCGCCAATAGCGAGTCGGTTCTTCCATGGCGCGCAACATGAGCAGGCAGGAAAACAAAAAGAAAAACAGAACGATGAAGAAATGGCTGTATAAAAATGCCGACCACTGCTGGTTGAATCCGGGATAAACCAAAAAGAGAAGCGCGACGCCCAACGCAAGGCGTGGCTTGCCCTTCCATAATTTTTCAACGATGGCGAACACGATCACCGCGCCGAGCCAACGCCAAATCAACGCGAAGACTTGCCAGTAGATCGGCTCATCGGGAAGGATGCGCGTTGTGATTTGATACAGCAATCCCCATACGGGACGATTGGTTGAGAAATACTTCGTTAACGCCGCGGGACCGAGTTGGTAAGCGATCCACGAGATGGGCAGGTCGTCCCAGTAAAAGCCGAGTTGCGGGATGAGCAATCCGTAAGCGAGGAGGGCGACGAAGAGGAGAGTGGCGTGTGGGAGATAGCGTTTCATTGATTACCCCTTACCCCACGGAACGCGGACTTTAGTCCGCCGATGCACAGCAAAATCGCAGACTGAAGTCTGCGGTCCGAAATCATAACCGATCATTTTTCGCACCCTGTCAACTCGAAGATTTCATTCAACGCTTCGGTTCTTTCTTCACTGGGAGTTGTTTCTGCCTCGATACGTTTCCACAATTTACACAGCAGCGGGTCAACGTAACTCTTCGAGACTTGCCGCGCTTCGTTGGATAATCGTATCGCATCATCCCAATCGCCCGCGTGAGCATACCCTTCGATGAAGACGAACAGCTCAACAGGGTTGTTGAAATGCTCATCGAGTTTGAACGCGGCGTCGGCGAGGCGGTTCACTTCATCCCAATCGCCGAACTGGCGCGCAAGTTCCGCTTTTTGGAAGTAGTAGCACCATCCATGCGGGGGTTCCGCGCCGTAGAACGCGGGCATCGACGCGGGCGGCTCGCGCAGAATCCGCTGGGGGTTGGATAATGTCGCCGCCTGGCGCATCAGGCTGTCGCCGGGGATGAAGCGGTTGTTTTTGTCCAGATCAGAATCCAGCAGGCGAAGACAATATGGCGGGGCATAGTAAAACGCGAGAGCGTCCGATGTGTTGCCGTGAAATTCGCCCGCGATATAGCTGTAGCGAATGGGCGTGTTCGGCTCGAGAGAGACGAGCGAGCCATTCAAACGGTTGCTCGGATAAAAGATGACGTACTGGATATCGTCCGCGCTTGCGTTGGGATCGTAGATCCAATTCAACCCCGCGCTGATGGAGTTATCGGCGTAATACACAAGTTGTTCATTCATCAGCGCGAGCGTATCGGGTTGGAGCGCGGGCGCGCGCCAGCGCATTTGCCAGAACAGGTTTTTCTGTGATTGCCAATCCCGCAAAAACGAATCGCCGATCATCACCTGCCTGCCAGCCGAAAGCGCGACAATGGTCGCGACGAATACGACGCGAAGTTTTATTGGAATCAACTCGAAGAGACCCGCGATCAGCAAGCTTGCGCCAAACATGAACGACATGGTAAAACGACTCGCGGGAAACGACAGGCTGATATCGAGAGACGCCAGCCAATACGGACCGCCGCCGAGAAGCATGGCGATCAGCCCAATTCCAATCGCCCAATACGCGGAGCGTTTTTCTGTTTGCGCGTCGGCGTTCTTGAAAAAGATGAACACCAACGCGCCGACGACGATCACCACCGCGAGGTACATCAACGTTGTCAGGGGACCGTCGAGCGCGGCGTTTGGAAATATGAAAATCGCGCCGAACGCTTGCGCGGATGCGAGCCAAATATCCGCCGCGATATTTTTTATCAAACCGAGGATTGCCTGAAACGGACTCGAGCGCAATTCAGAGAAGAATACATTTTGATACGCCACATTCGTAAACACGAACACGCGATACAAAATATTCGCAAGAAAGACGAGTAGATAAGGAAGCCAGTGTAAAAACGCGCGCCACGCCGTTTGAACTATTTTTTCCTCCCTCCCGCCCTGCCGCAACGCGTAAAAAATGATCGCCGCGCGGGCTAGTTCGAGCGAGTAAAAATATTCGAGCATCCACAAATTGAGCGCGGAGAGGATCATCGCAAGGCTGGTGAACAGCCAATACCGCGAGGGCGTGTTTATTGCGCGCAACGTCAACAACCACGATGCAAAAAGGAAACAGACCACGATCCAAAAATGCGCGGTGAGAAAAGAGGCAAACTGTAAATTGAACCCGGGATAAAGTAAAAATAACAGCCCCGCCAGCGCCGCCATCTTTTCGCGGTCGCGCCATAGTTCGCGGACGAGTTGCCATAACAACACCACGCTCAGCCAGCGCCACAGGATCGAAAAAATTTGCCATGCCGCAGGCGCGGGCGGAAGGAAGGTCGTCGTCGCCTGGTACAACACCGCCCACACGGGCCGCGCCGTCGAAAAATATTTTGCCATCGCGTCGCGCCCCAACTCGTAGCGGATCCACGTCATCGGCAGGTCGTCCCAATAAAAGCCGTGGCGCCAAAACAACAAACCGTAGGCAAAAAACGCGACAATCAAAAACAGCCACGGCGCGTAACGCGGCTCGGCGAGCGATTCGATTTTGCGAAACGGTACTTTCATGTGAGAATCAATTCCATGCGATGACGATTGAACGCGCCTTCTATCTGCGAACGCATCACGCGAAAACCTGCCCTAGTATACAATGCAATTGCGGCGGCGTTCCCAGCCTCCACGCTTAACTCCACAGACGAAAATCTCTTTTCTCGCGCGGCTTCGATGAACGCGCCCAACAAGTCGCGCCCCAATCCTTTTTTACGCGCGGATTCATCCACGCCGATATACGTCAACTCGATCGCGCCCGGCTCCATCACAACAGACGCCAATCGTGAGGAGAGGAATGCCTGCCAAATCGTTTTTGGATTTGTGACTAACGCCCTCAACATTTGAATGATGAACCACCCCCGCGCCTCGCTCATCCGACGGGCGACCTGCCCCGGCGTTGGCGAGCCTACCGCCCACCCCAGCGGATTCCCCTGCGCGTCCAACGCGCACACCCCAATCACCGACGAATCCGCGCGGGCAAGTTGATAATAGCGTTCAAGGAACGGCGCGCCAAGATCGGTCAACAATGAATGCAGGGCGCGGTGATGGAGGAAAGCCAGCTTTTTTGTTTGGTCAGCGTTGAGTTGTGTAAGCGCAATCATGCTGTACTTCATTGTTGGATTGTTATAACATAATTAATCGCAAATATCATGCAATGAAAAACAGCCGACCCTGTTGAAGTAGGTCGGCTGTTTGAAGATATGTCGGAAGTCGTCACAGCCATGGACTATGGGGACGAACGCAGATTTTTTCGATCTGCGCCACTCCGGAAGGATCAGGAGGGATCATTAGACTTTATCGGCAATAAGCCGAATAAGGCGTTTTGGACGCGGAAAAACGCAGATTTTTTCTTGAATCAGCGTTCGTCAGCGTTTTTCTGCGTCCCCCCTCTTAATTTCCGATAGAGTCTATTATTTCCCGTACCCCATGCGCGCGAACAACTTATCCTTGATGAACAACTGGTGATAGAACGCCGCGCCAACATGCAGAAGGATGAGCAGGAAGAGCGCGGGCGCAATGAAACCATGCATGGCGCGCGCCGCAAAGTCGAAGAAATCGGCGGGCAACGAGCCAGCGCCGCCAAAGACAATTTGCGGAAGTCCCGCCTGCATGGAAAGTGCCATCCCGCTGATCGCCATGAGAAAGACCAGCAGGTAGAGGGCGTAATGCGCGAACTTGCCGAGACCGTCGAGGAAGGCGTTGCCGGTGGAAGCGTAGGCGGGATGCGGAGTCTTCCTCCGCGCAACAAAGCGGACGACGATCACGACCAGCATTGTGATTCCCAACATCATGTGAATTGCCAGCGGCGCAAGTTTGGACGCATCGTGGTTCGGCAGGCGGCTCATGTTTTTGCCAACGATGAATGCGGCAAAGACGAGGATGGCGGTCAGCCAGTGAAGCGTGACCATGAGGGGGCTATAACGGGCAGGCGTGGACTGGGGCATGAATTTCTCCTTGTGTGTGTTGCAGAAATTATAAAGCGGCATCGTGAACTGTTTATGAAGATATGATGAAGCCGACCTTCCACGTTACCTTCTGAACCGCAACAGCGCGAAGATGATCATCCACATGATCACGCGGAACGACATCGCGCCGATGCTTTGGGCGGCGACCTGTCCACGAAAGAGGGCGAGCAGGAGCGCGAGAATACTCGCGTGCAGGGCAAAAATCACGATGGAGGCGGCGAGGGCGTAGCGGTTGTTAACCCAGAGCAAATACGCGGGGATGAGAGTCAGCAAGCCGACGGCAAAGTTGTAAACAGGGAGCCACGAAAGAACGTTGTAGCCCGGTTGCCAGCCGCGTATCACCATTCCGCCCGCGACGATGGACATTGCGCCGACGAGGAAGGCGAGGATGGAGGGGAGTTTGGCGAGGATGGTGTTCATGGTGTTTCCTTGTTGGTTCGACGCTAGTGAGCGTCTCTTACGAGCCATACATGGAGGACGTTCTCTAGCGTCCGTTGTCGTTTCAAAAGTTTTCTATTTTCTTGAACCCATCGCGGACGATTTCGAACAGCTCTTTGACGGGCGGAATCATCGCCAGCGCGTAGAGGGCGAAGCCGATTCCGTACAACACGCCGCGCATATCCACGAGGAAGATGCTGACCCAGACGAGGACGCTTCCGAGAACGATGCCCGCCAGGCTAAGCCAACTGCCGCCAAGTTGAGGAGTTTCCTGTTTGAGGAAGAATCGCCGCGCAATGTAGGGGATGAGGGCAACGCCGAATTGGAGGATCCAGCCATAAATCAGGGGTTGAGGCGCAATCGATTCGACGGGTCCGCCCGCGATGATGTGAGTCAGAATCAGCGGCGCGACGAGGACGGGGAGCAGAATCCA
Organism: uncultured Anaerolineales bacterium; assembly: GCA_949319575.1. GTDB lineage: Bacteria > Chloroflexota > Anaerolineae > Anaerolineales > Villigracilaceae > Defluviilinea. Next base: position 32,842 of record CASGHD010000153.1, read on the forward strand.
CGCGTAGGATGCGAGCAAGTGCCAGCCGCCTGCCGTCGAGAGATGACCGCTGGCTTTGAGGGCGCGTCCCGCCAGAACGATCAACAGGATCGTCGCCGAGAGATGCAGGATCAACCCCGTGACCGTTGGAGGAAGCGAGCCGCCGAGCCAAGGTCCGAGCACGAGACCGAACGCGCCGAGAGTCATGCCCCAGTAGATGTAGGCAACCGCGTTCTTCACGCCGAGAGGGCGACCCGTGATCATTGGGATGAAGTCCACGAACAGACCTGCGAAGACCAGCGACATGAAGCCCCACGAGTTGGCGTGGATATGCACTTCGAGCGGGACTTTGATGTAAAGCGCTTCGCTCCAATTGAGCCACAAACCTGTGCCGACGATGATGCCGACGAATAGATAGAACACGCCCGCGATGTAAAACTTAAGCGAGGCGGGGGCGTTTCCGCCGCGCGCGTTCCAAAGTTGCATGAACAGAAGCGTCGCGGCGATGAAGATGAGCGTGCCGCCCGCGAAGATCATCGGATGGTTGACGCCCGCAAATCCCGCCACGAGCGCCACGAAGCCCGCGTTGAGAGTCAACCAGATGTCCCAGCGAAAGGCGGGTTTTGACTTTTTGGCAAGCGACGCGACGAGAACGGGAAGCAAGCCAAAGATGACTTGTGAAACGATTCCCAGCGTGATGAAGTGCGCGCGCACCCAACGCAACGCGGGGAACGCGCTGGCGAGATTGAGGCTGACGAGCGACGCGTCCGCCGCGACGAAGATGGCGACGAAGAGGTAAAGCAGGGCGGTGAGGAGATAAGGGATGGGCATGAGAGTTTCCTTTGGTGAAGTTTATAATGCCGCACAGGGCGCGTCTGCTTATGCGCCAGTTGTCGTTAGGATGCGCCTTTCGAGCCGAGGAAGATCATCCGTGTTTTGGCATTGATCCCGCGCTTCGATCCGCTGGGCGCGATGACCGTCACGCCAGGTTTGATGGCGAACGTTTCATCGTCCACGGTCATCAGCCCTTCGCCTTCGAGGAAGTGATACAGCGCCGCTTCGGCGGGATGAACGGGAAGTTGTTGTCCCGCCTCCAATCCCACCACCAGCGCTTTGAATTGCGGCGTGTCGAGCAGAAACTGCGGCTTCGGACCCTCTGCCGAAAAAACGGCTTTTGATTTTGTGTCTGTGAAATAGATGTCGGGCATATCGTCTCCTTGTTGATATGCCCCACTGTATCCCTTTTCCCCGCTTCTCGCCCCGACTTTTGTCGGGTTTCTAAACCGAATCTTTATTCGCCCTGAATCATCGCCCGTTCTGCCAAGCCAGCCCGATCCAAAATGCGGATGGACTGTTTGTCCATTTCGATCAGCCCCGCCCTGGTCAACTCGCGGATGACGCGGCTCAACACATCGGGGACGGTGCCGAGTCGCGCCGCCATTTCGGTCTGGTTCGTCCAGCGGCGACGTTCGATTACATCGCCTTCGGCAAACTCAATCAACAACTTGGCAAAACGCGCCTCGACCGTTTTCAACGACAAGTCTGCGGCGAGAGTGACCAGCCCGATGATCTTGTCTGCCATGTTTTCGATGATCTGCAACGCCACTTGCGGATGTTCCAACAGAATCTTGTCCAGCGCATAACGTGGGAGAAGCCACACGCCCGACTCTTCCAGCGCGATGGCTGTGGCGGGATTCGGCTTCCCCGCCAACGCGCCGACCTCATTGAACACTTCGCCCGCGTAGAGAAATCGCAAAACCTGTTCGCGCCCATCAGACGAAGTTTTCATCGCTTTGAGCGAACCATATTGCAGGAAGTACAAATTTGATTCGTTATCTCCCTCCCAAAAGATAACCGCGTTGGGCGGATAGACTTTCCAAGCCGCGCTCTCGGCGATCTGCGTCAACGCGCCCTCGTCCAATCCGCGCAGGAATTCGGAGGCGCGCAGGCGCTTGAGGAACAGGTCGGTGTTTGTGGTCATGGATCGCGCCTGAGCAAATCATCCACCGTTTCCCGGCTCAGCATCACCTCTACTTTCCCCTCATCCAAGATCAACACCTCTGGGCGGCGCGCGCCGTTGTAATTGGACGACATGCTCAAATGATACGCGCCCGCCACAGGGATGGCGATCAACTCGCCCTCTTTCAATTCAGGCATCGGCAAATCTTCAATGACAATATCGCCCGATTCGCAATACGGTCCCGCAATCGAAACCTTCGCGTTGATTTCCCGATTCAATCCCTCGACAGGTAAGCAGGAATACCTCGCGCCATACAACGCAAAACGCGGATTATCCGCCATGCCGCCGTCGGTGAGAATCCAAATTTTGGCGCCGCGTTGTTTGATCGCGCCGACGCGATAGAGCGCCACGCCTGCCCGCGCCACGAGACTGCGCCCAGGTTCGAGGTGCAAAACGGGGAGGTCGAGGCCGCGCTTTTTGCATCCCTCGATCACCGCTTCGGCAATTCCGCGCGCATAACTTTCAATGGATGGGTTCGGCAGTTCATCTTCGTGATAGGCCACGCCCCATCCCCCGCCGGGACAAAAATGCCATTCGCCGTTGAAGCCGATCTCTTTGGCGATGTCGAGGGCGAGGTCAATGGCGGGAATCAACGGCTCGGGGTCGCGGAAGTTTGAGCCCTGGTGAAAGTGAATCCCATTGAGCGGAAGATTGTTTTCCTGGCAGAATTTTGCCGCTTCGATGATTTCTTCGCGGGTCATCCCAAATTTGCTATCGTGTTGACCCGTTTGTGTATGGGCGTGGTGCGTGGAGACGGCGACGCCGGGTAAAAGGCGTAACCATAACGAAATGTCACTCTGAGGAAGCCCCGCAGGGGCGATCGAAGAGTCTTGCTCAACGGAGTGGGGATTCTTCGCTTCGCTCAGAATGACATGAATGTTGTTGAGTTCTGTTAAATTATCTACAACGATTGTCCCCGCCTCCCGGAATGCGGACTTCAAGTCCGCTGTTGATTTGTTCACCCCATGCACAAGAATCTTTTCGCGCGGCACGCCGCCAGCAACCGCGATTCCGATCTCGCCCTCGCCGGTGCAATCCACCATCAAGTCGTGAGTTTGAGTCCACGCGGCGATGGCTTTGCAGAGGAAGGCTTTGCCCGCGTAGGTGATATGCGACTCGCCCGGATAATACGCCCGCAACGCGGATTGATATTCCGCCACGGCAAGGTCGAGGGTGGCGCGGTCATATACGTAAAGCGGAGTCAGGCGTCCATCCGCGAGAGAGGCGAGGGAATGTCCCGCGACGAAGAGCGAGTCGCCGCGCGCGCGAGTCGATTCAGGGAAGAGCGAGAGTCGGTTTGTCATCCAAAAAGGATTAATGGACATATTGCGCCAACGCGATAAATTCAGCCACAGAGTTCACTGAGACCTTTGAGGAAAAGCTCATTTTCACTGTGGCGAAGAAATTTTGCGGGAGGTCTAATGCTCGCCAAAGAACAAGTCCCACCAGGTTTGGACGTTCGACACTTGGGTTGGCGCTGTCGCCGGTGTGCTGAGTTCGATGGGCGCGGCGCCGGGTTGACCGATCGGCACGATCGGCAGGTCGCCCTCTTGAACATAGTGCCCATCGGTGCGCGCCCATGCGTCCACGGCGCCATCCGAAGCGGCAAAAGCCACCTGCGTTTGTAACACGGCCTGGGTCTGCACCGCCTGCGTGGCTTGTTGTAACACAAGCTCATATTGTTTGTTGAGCAAATTCATTTCCTCGAGGCGGCGATTAAATTCCAACACGATGAACACCAGCGCGATGACGCCGATGATCGTTGCGACGCGACGGGCATTGAAAGGCAGGGCGGGCATGCCTCTATCTTAATCGTTCTCTGATTCTCTGGCAAGCGGATATAATGAGAATTAAGTTTTTATGGCTCTAACGTTTTTAACGGGAGTCCATTTTTCAAACACAAAGGCTTGCATTCAGCTTGTCGAAACGACACGACGGTCACAAAGGAAAAACCCATGAACACAAGGCTCTTTTCCCTTCTTTGCGTACTTTGTGTCCTTCGTGGCGAGGCTCGTTCCCGTTAATTACGGGAGACCCGTTTTTATCACGAAGAAATTAACCGCGAAGAGCGCAAAGGCTTTTACAAGCCTTTCTTGGCGCTCTTCGCAGGCTTAGCAGTTCAATATTTTTTGGAGACCCTCATGCCTCATATTAAACAAATCAACCACGTCGCCGTTGTTGTGGACGACATGGACAAAGCCCTCTCGTTCTGGCGTGACGCGCTGGGGATGGAGTTACACGAACTGCGCAATGTGCCCGCCGAGAAATCACAAGTCGCATTCCTTCCGCTTCATGGTTCGGAAGTGGAACTGGTCCAACCCACCTCAGCCGATTCGGGCATTGCGAAGTACCTCGCCAAACGCGGCCCCGGCATGCATCACATCTGCCTGGAGGTGGATGACATCGAAGGCATGATATCGCAGTTGACATCCAAAGGCGTGCGCCTGATCAACGATACGCCTCGCGCCGCCGCCGACGGGAAGAAGTACGCCTTCATTCACCCTGAAAGCACATCAGGAGTATTGGTGGAACTGTATCAACTCTGATGCACCGCAAAGGCTTACGCTGACGGTTCGTCTTTCGCTCACCACGCCGAAGTGACACAAAGAACGCATGAGGGGCCAGGAAAAATCCTCCCAACATTTTGTATCCTTCGCGCTCACGAAAAAAATGACACACTGGCAAAACTACCTCAAACCCAAGACCCTCGACGAAGCCATGGACGCGTTCGCCAACGCGCCGCGTCCCATCATTCCCATCGCGGGCGGCACCGATCTTCTCCTCGATCTCGAACAAGGCAGGCATTCACCCGTCCAAACTTTATTGGATGTGACTTCCATACGCGAACTGACTCTCCTCGAACAACGCGGGGATGAACTCTTCATCGGCGCCGCCATTCCCGTCAACCGCGTCGCGCTCGACCCTCTACCTGTTCGCCATGCGGAGGCTTTGACTGAAGCCTGCGACCTGATCGCCGGTCCGCAAGTCCGCAACGTGGCGACTCTCGGAGGCAACGTCGCCCACGCCCTCCCCGCCGCCGACGGGACGATTGCCCTGCTCGCGTTGGATGCCCAAGCGGAGATCATCGCGCTGAGCGGAGCGACGAGTGATAACGAGGAGCGCAGACGAAGCGGCGTTGCAAGAAAAATCCCCTTCAAAGATTTATTCCTCGGTCCCGGCAAATCCTCTCTCAAACACGGCGAGGAACTCATCGTCGGCTTCTACTTGCCACTTTCCACTTCCCATCAAGCCTCTTGCTTCAAACGGATCATGCGTCCGCAAGGCGTCGCGCTTCCCATCTTGAACTGCGCCGTCTGGCTCGAACGTGAGAACAATACAATCAAAGACATCCGCATTGCCGTCGGTCCCAGCGGCGGGACTCCCTTCCGCGCCACGCAAGCCGAAGATACTTTGCGCGGCAAATCTTTGAGTATCAAGTTGATTGAGTCTGCGACTGAAGCATTGCTCGCCCAAACCCAATTCCGCACCTCGGCTCGCCGCGCCAGCGCGGACTATCGTCAACACATTGTCAGCGGGTTGTTCGAGGATACGCTTGAGTCTGCGTGGGAAAGAGCGGGCTAACCACTGAGACACGGAGACACTGAGATTTAAAAAATTATTCTCTGTGTTTCAGTGTCTCCGTGGTTAATAATGAATGGATGATCTATGTTACGTAACTTTCCTGTTCCTCAGAATAAGAATAATCAACCACTGTTGGAAAAAGAACTGACCGATAAGATCATCGGCGCGGCAATTGAGGTTCATAAGGCGCTTGGTCCTGGTTTGCTCGAGTCGTCGTATCAGGTGTGTCTGGAACATGAAAGCAAGATTCAGAAAATGCCTTTTGAACATCGAGTGAAATTGCCTGTGAAGTACAACGGAATTGAACTGGATGTAGGTTACGAGATTGACCTTATTTACGACAAGCGCGTGATTGTCGAACTGAAAGCCGTGGAACGGATAATTCCTGTTCACGAAGCGCAATTGCTGACCTATATGAAACTGACTGAAATTCGAGTTGGTCTGTTGCTTAACTTCAACGTCCCTGTTTTGAAAGACGGAATTTACCGTCGCGTGCTATAAGAACGGGAACCACTGAGACACGAAGACACAGAGATTTTAAAAACTCCGTAACTCAGTGTCTCCGTGGTTCAACTCTTTTGAGGTGACTATGAACAATCAAATCTCCCTTACCGTCAACGACATCCAGCATACCCTCGAAGCCAAGCCGAATGAAACGCTATCGGATTTGCTCCGTTATCGCCTGCGCCTCACAGGGACAAAGATCGGCTGTGATGAAGCCGAGTGCGGCGCGTGCACCGTCCTTGTGGATGGCGAGCCTGTGGTCTCGTGCATCTATCCCGCCGAGCGGGCGGATGGGAAGACGGTGGTGACGATTGAAGGGCTGGCGGGAGAATTTACCGCTAAGAGCGCAAAGAACGCGAAGAAAGACAAAAGAGGAAAGAATCTTAGCGACCTTGGCGAGCTTAGCGGTTCAAACGCTCTTCACCCTCTCCAACAAGCCTTTGTGGAGCATGGCGCGGTGCAGTGCGGATTTTGCATCCCCGGGCAGATCATGACGGCGTACGCGTTGCTCGAGCGGAATCCGAACCCGACGAGGGATGAGGTGCGGTTTGCGTTGAAGGATACACTCTGTCGTTGCGCGGGGTATCCAGCGATTGAGAATTCGATCCTCGCCGCGGCGGAATCTTTGCGGACAGGGGAACCTGTTAGGAAGCCGAATGTCCCTGATTCGATTCATGTCCATAAATCAGTTGGGCATACTCACCTGCGACCCGATGGAATCGAGAAGGTCAATGGAAAAGCCATTTACACCGATGACCTTGTGTTCGATGGCATGTTGTATGCCAAAGTAAAACGCGCGATGATTCCACACGGGTTCTTGACGAAACTTGATATTTCAAAAGCGAAAGCATTGAAAGGCGTTGCCGCGGTGTTAACCGCCGAAGATATTCCCGCCGAACGCAATCATGGACTCATTATCTATGACTGGCCCGTGATGGTGGGAGTTGGGGAACGCGCCCGCTATGTGGGGGATGCGATCGCAATCGTCGCGGCAGAAACGGCTGAGATTGCGAGTCAGGCTGAACGTCTGATCGAAGCGGAGTTCGACCTCCAGCCTGTGATCACGAATCCCGTGATGGCGCGCGAGGAGGGAGTCCCGCAGATCCATGAAAAGGGAAATTTACTTAAGCACATCAAAGTCCGCAAAGGGGACATGGAAAAAGGATTCGCCGAGTCGGATGTGATCCTTGAACATACTTTTCATACGCCGACGTATGACCACGCGTTCATCGAACCCGAATGTAGTATCGCGGTTCCAGTAAAACCTGACAGGTCTCCTGAAGACCTGTCAGGTTTCAGACTTGAAATTTATTGCGGCTCGCAAATTCCATATCAGGACAGAACGCAAGTGGCGCGCGTGATGGGCTGGGATGAATCGCGCGTGCGCGTGGTTGGGCAGTTGATGGGTGGCGGCTTCGGCGGTAAGGAAGATGTGATGGGGCAGATCCATGTGGCGATGCTGGCGAATGTCACGCAACGGCCCGTGAAATTATTGTTTGATCGTCATGAAAGTTTGCTTGTGCATCCCAAGCGCCACGCGACGCAAATCCGAATCAAGATCGGTGCGAAAAAAGATGGACATATTATGGCATCCGAGTCTGAACTGTATGGCGACACGGGCGCGTACGCGTCGCTCGGCGAGAAGGTGATGACGCGCGCCACCACGCACTCGGCGGGTCCGTATAATGTGCCGAATGTGCGCGCCGATTGTTATGCCATGTACACCAACAATCCGCCCGCGGGCGCGTTTCGCGGATTTGGCGTCACGCAATCGGCGTTTGCAGTTGAATCAATGATGGACATGCTCGCCGAAAAATTAAATATCGAACCCGTTGAACTTCGTCGCATCAACGCCCTGCATGTCGGGAGCATCACGAATACGGGACAGGAGTTGCGCGAGTCGGTGGGGCTGATGGAGTGCATTGATAAAGTTTCAAGCGCCATGTGTCAGGTTTCAGGTTTGTCGGAGAGTGAGTTGTTCAAGCCGCGTGTTGTTTCCGGCAGTGACGAAAAGAATTTAACCGCTAAGCACGCTAAGAGCGCAAAGAAGAAAGAGGAAAGAAGAAAGAATCTTAGCGGACTTCGCGGTCTTAGCGGTTCAAATCATCTCGTGAGAGCGTGGGGATTTGCGGCGGCATACAAAAACACGGGACTCGGCGGTGGCGCGCCCGATATTTCCAACGCGGAAGTTGAGTTGTACGATGACGGCACATTCCAAGTGCGGAGTTCATCCGCTGAAATGGGGCAGGGCCTTGTCTCCGTGATGCAATTGACTGTTGCCGAGGAGATGGCGGTTCAACCGAATCAAGTTCGTGTGTTGGTGATGGACACGGATTTGACTCCGAATGGCGGACCTACGACTGCCTCACGCCAAACGTACGTCACTGGTAATGCTTCACGTTATGCGGCAAAGACTCTGCGCGATGCAATCACTGCGACTCTCGCTGAAAAATATGATGTGCGCCCTGAACAGATTCGTTTTGAAAATGGAATCGTCCACGCCAATGGACATTCCATGACTTACGCCGAAGTCGCCAAAGAAATGAAGTCGCTGGGACAACATCCGCGCGCGCTGTACGAATACGAAGCGCCGAAGACGCAACCTCTCGGCACAGGCGGCGACATGCACTTCGCTTTCTCGTTTGGAGTGCAAGCCGCGGAAGTGGAAGTGAACAAGTTGACTGGCGAAGTGAGCGTGCTGAGAGTCATCTCTGCCAACGATGTGGGCATGGCGGTCAATCCGCTTGGCTTGCAGGGACAAGTCGAAGGCGGCGTGATGATGGGGCTCGGCAACGCCCTCACCGAAGAATTCATCATGGATAACGGCAATGTGGTCACTGACCGTTTGGCGCGTTATCGCATCCCCGGTATTATGCTCACGCCTGAGATCACGTCCATTATTGTTGAACATCCTACTGCGGAAGGTCCATACGGAGCGAAGGGAGTTGGCGAGATATGCAGTATCCCAACCACGCCCGCGATCACGAACGCCATTTACAATGCGGTGGGTGTGAGGATTGATAAGTTGCCGGTGGATCAGGAGATGATTGCAAGGGAGATTTGGGAGAGGGAAGAAAAATAGAAAGTGGAAAGTAGAAATTGAAAAGGACACTCAAGGTTTCAATCTTGAGTGTCCTTTTTGGGTTGAGAGCCGATGATCTAAAACTCATCATCCTCATCTGTCGTTTGGATTTCCTGATTGACCAATTCCTCCCATAACTTCATAACGCCCTCGTCCGCATTTTCCGCTTTCAATCGTTCCATTACCAGTCCGCCTGATTGTTTTAGGTCTGGAAATGCAAGTAAGAGCATGGCAATATCGCGCCAATCTGTTCCTGATTTGGGTTGTCCACGTCGTTGGTAATAAGCAATAACTTTGAGGGCAATCAGTTCTTCAGGTGAGGCGACAAGTACCTGTGAAATTCGCTGTGAGGGAGGAAGGCTTGCAACGAGTCGAATATCAACCAAATGACGGTTTCCTGATTTTTGGACCTGATATAACCTGAAACCACGCCCGTCCGCGACCTCGCGCACTCGTATCGCGATGTGGAAACGATCACTTAGATAAGTACGAATCTCCTCGGCTAATTCCGCGGCGCGCGGCGAAAGCAGGTCAATATCCTGACTCATGCGCGGTTCAGGCACATAAGCATTGACCGCTTGCGCGCCAAACACAACCGCATCCTCGCGTCCGCGCAAGAACTCTAAAACCGCCTCCTGAATGGTCGCAAGCGGCAGAGATTCGTTCATAATGAACTCCTGAAAAGTTAGCGAACCGGTCTCGAACATAAAATGATTGTAGCATAATTTACGGCGGTATCGTCTGCTTTTATATCGGGTAAAATCAACGCATGTCCAAATTCATCGGCTACCGTTGTTCGCTGTGCGGCACGGAATATTCGCCCACCGAAGTCGCTTACACTTGCCCGAAAGACGGCGGGAATTTGGATGTGTTGCTCGATTACGATTCCATCAAGACCAAGTACCAACCTGAAGATATTCTTTCGCGCAACGACCCGTCGCTGTGGCGGTATCTGCCGCTTCTGCCGGTGGATGAACCCCAAGGCGATTCGACTCCGCTTCACGCGGCGGGCGG
>CASGHD010000154.1 GCA_949319575.1 uncultured Anaerolineales bacterium
CATGTCGTTGCGAGGAGGGCTCTTGCTCGCCTGCCCCGATGTTTTTTCGGGGTCCCGACGCCTGTCCTGAGCCTGTCGAAGGGAAGCAATCTCCCGGCATGGGGAGACTGCTTCGGCAAAACCAAGAGCGCCTCGCAGCGACATGTTCCGAGGCTGAGTAGTTACAGTTAATCCGGCTCTACCGTTTTTAACAGGAAAGCCTAACCCATCAGCCACAGATTTCACGGATTCGCACGGATGGGTCTAAAAATTCACACGTTGTAATCCCGCCCAAAACGGGAGGGCCGTTAATCTCAAACCTAACAAAAAGTCCGTTTGCGCAAGCGGACTTTTTGTTGACCATCATTAGACTCTAGCAGAAATAAAACCAGGACGCAGAAAAACGTTGACTAACGCCGTCTCAAAGAAAAATCTGCGTTTCACCTGCCCTGGCGGGCGGCGCAAGGGTCTGCGCTCATCAGCGCCCAAAATGGTTTGTTCGGCTTATAACTGATAGAGTCTATTATCGAATTTCAATTTCCATCTTCATCTTTTCCATCACCACAGGCGGGACGATCACATCCAGATTCAAACTGTACGTGACGAACTCTTGCAGGGCGAGGCGGTACCATAATGTCGTTTCCACCGTCAGCGGACCTTGCGCTTCGGCGGGGATGGGGATGGCGTAGGGAATCGTGTCGCTGGATTTGGCGGGGATCGGGTCGCGGGTGAAGGTGTAGGACTCGGCGTTGAAGAGGATGTGTTCGTTGATGATCTCTCCGCTTTTATCTCTGAGGACTTTGATGTAGATGACCGCGTTCGGGTCAATCTGCCCCGTTTTGGCGTTGAACTCGCCGCTGTGATAAATAACTTTGCCCGTCGCGTCGGTGACTTTGACTTCGAGCCACATGTGCCGCTGGTCGAGCGCGCCCGTTGGCAGGTTGTGTCCCGCGCCCGTGTTGGCGATGGTCACATTGAGAGTCGCTGTGGAGTTGAGGGAAACGCTCTCAGGGGCAGAAATGCTCAGGTCTGCCGCCGCCTGTAACAGGTCAAGAATGAGGCGGTTTTGTTCAAGCAGGTCCGCTTTCCATTCGTCAGTCGAAATATCGCCAGGCGGGAGTCCGCCACGCAGGAACGTCACCAGATTGGAGGGCAGGTTGGAATCGGTGAGCAGATAATTCACGCCGACAAAACGATGCGAAACGATTCGTTCGGGAACCTGACCTGATTCGTTTAACTGGGAGATGTACGCCGCTGGATCAGGGTGCATGTGGCAGTCCTGACATTGGATATTTTTTTCGGCGTATTCGCTTTTCTGCCATTCTTCGTAAGTGTTTTGCAAAAGCATGGGTTCGCCGCCGTTAATTTCGACGGGACGAATCTCGGTGTGACACGCGCCGCAAAAATCGGAACTGCCGATCAGCGGGTTGTGCGTTTTGGCTTGCATACTGCGGGCGTGTTCGGCGGGTGCCGCCATGATCAGCGCTTCGTCGTAGTTGTTAATGTTGTTGATGTCGAGTGTGAGCGCGCCATTGCCTGCCAGCGGGTCGGCTTGGGTGGCGGTGTGACAGATGATGCAGGTTGTGCCTTCCGCCGTCGCTTCGCTGGGACCAACAACCGCCAGCGGATTGATTTCGCCCATCAGCAAGTTGACGGGTTCGTGGCACGAATCGCACCAGCGAATCTTTTCCGTGCCGAAGCGGTTCTTGTGCGCCACTTCGTTGTTCCCGATGGCGGTTTCGTAAAGAATATCGGGACCTGTGACCGAATGAATCGAACTAACCCACTCGCGGTATTCTTTTTCGTGGCATTGGGCGCAGAACTCGGCGGTGGGGATATTTTTCGCGTTGAGCATTTTGCCGTCGGCGGTTTGCAGGTTGCCAGGCGCGAAAGGGTTATCGCCCCAGGGCATGGAGTAAAAGGGAATATCTTCGCCCGCGACCAGCCCCGTGCCTTGCGGTTTGGGCAAAAGGAACACGGCGGCGAAAAAGGCGATCAAAGTCAGCGCTCCCCCAACGACCAGAAATCGAATCGGCTTGCTCATTGTGAGTTGATGCGTTTCCTTCTGCGGGCGACGTGGAAGCCGATGAACGCAAGCGCGAGCGCCGCCAGCCCCAAATGCGCGGCGTTGGCGATTTTATACGCGGAGTAGCCCGCCATCCAAACCACGCCGCTCATCCACAAAACGCTGGGGATGAGGAGCAACAATCCGCTCAGACCGAGCCAAGCCATCAGCCAGTTGAGGATGTGACCGTACACCCGCTGTTGATATGCCCAATCCGATTCGTTTTCACTGCGGCGAAACGCGCGCCAGACGAAAATCAGATTAATCGCAGATTCGCCTTTTTTCTTGTAATGCGATAAGACGTAAGGGATTAAATAAAAGAATCCGAGAATGCCCGTGATGAGATGAATCCACAGCGCGGCTTGCGAGGCGCGCCAGTTCCACGAGCGCGGGACGAGATAGTAGAACAACCCGCTGACGAGGGCGATGGCGAAGCAGACCATGAACGGCAGGAGATAATCCCTGACGGCTTTCACGGCGGGAGAGATTCGGGCGGAAGTTTGAGGTTTGGCGGTTGCGTTTGTGATCATAAGAAAATCATTTACCACACAGGTCGCTAAGGTTTTCCTTCGTGACCTGTGTGGTTTCAAAAGTTATTCAAGCGCCGCAGGCGCGGGGACGGTGACTTCGATAACGGGCGGCGCGTCGGGCGACCAGCCTTCCGCGTCGAGGTTGAGCGCGATGTTCGCTTTGGCGGCGGCTTGCGCGACGAGCGCGGCGAGGGCGGTGGCTTTATCCTGCGCTTCCGTGCCGAAGGAATCGGCTTCTTCGGGCGAGAAGACCGTGCCAGCCTTTTCCTGATCGTACAAGGTGTTGACGTAGGTCACCAAATCGGTGAAGCCCGCGTCAATTTGCGCGTCGAGGCTTGAATCGGCGTTGGCGACTATGGGGCGGATATTATCATAAGTTAAGTCTAAGCCTTGCAAAATACCCGTCACATCCAGCAGGCGGCTGGCGGCAATGAAGCCCGTGCCTTCAAAGTTGTTGCCAGAAACAAACGCGGATAACTTCCACTGTTCAAAGTATTCGTTCATGGTCGGAATCATCGTGACCATCGCCATGAAAGCATCTTCGAGAGTTGGCTCCCAAGCGTGGACGGCGTCGAGCGTTTGCTGGGCGGCGATGTCTAAGCCTTGCGTTGAGGCGAGCAAAATTTCCGCTTCGGGCAATGCCTCGCCCAAGCCGACGCTTCCGTCGCCGTTTAAGTCCACAGGCAGACCGACATATTTTTCAACCGTTCCATACAAAATGGGTTCGGTGAGCGTGTGGAAGAAGTTGCCAGGGCTTTCGAGTTTCGTGCCGTCGGCGAGCGTGAGAGTCCACTGAATTGCTTCGGGGTCTTCGGAGGCAGGCGCGCCCGCGTCGAGCCAGCCGTCGTAATACGCGAGCGCGGGAACGCCCGCGATGATGCCTTCATTCAATTCGTAATGCGTGTGGGCTTCGAGCCAGTCGGCGCGCATTGTATCGAGCAAAGTTTTCGCGGCTTCGGGATGATTCGCCCACAGATAGTCGTAGGGATTTGAATCGGGATGCTCCGCTTTGATCTGGGCGATGGCGGCGTAATATTTTTCCGCGCCCGCGCGCAGGGACGCCGTCGCTTCTTGCATACGGGACGCCTGGTCCACCGCGTAGGCTTTCACCGCGCTGAGGTCGGCTTGGGCTGTGGCGGGTTCCGTCGAAGGCGAATCAACTGTCGGCGCGGCTTGAGGCGCGCATGCGGCAAGAATCAGGCTGAGGGTCAGAATCCCTGTCAGGGATGGGATCCGATTTTTCTTCATGTCTTACGAGACTCCTTTAGGCTGGGTGATGAGGGTATCTTTCTTTTTCTTGCGCCATAGGCTGTAACTGAATGTAGCGATCAGCAATAGCAAAAATAGAATTTGCGCGAGCGTGGTTTCGAGCGTGGGGTAAACGCCGAAGAGTTCCATGAGGATTAAGTTTTCGGGAATCCACGTCAGCAAATGGGCGGTGACGAGACCCGCTTCCTGCAAGCCGCGCACGCCCGCGCCCGTCAGGTTGAACGCCAACATCATCAGCAATACCCCTGTGACGGTGAAAAACGGTTTGAGCGGCAGGCGTTTGCTCAATTTTAGAATCGCATACGCGACGGCAAAGATGACGACCGCGCCGATGATGAAGCCGAGCAAGATCGAACTGGCGGGCGCGTCGAAGGCGAGGGCTTGATAAAACAAAACAGTCTCAAAGCCTTCGCGGAAAACGACCGTGAAGCCCAAGCCCGCCAACGCCAGCGCCGAACCCGTGTTGAGCGCCTTGCCGACCTGCTCTTTGACGTAGGCGATCCAATCCACCACGTAGACTTTTTCAAACAGCCAGTTGGTGACGTAAAACAAAACGACCACCGCCAGCAAACTGGCGACGCCTTCGATCACTTCGCGTTGCGCGACGGTGATGGTGATGAGGCTTTGCGCCGCCCACCAGGTGAGGACGCTCAACGCAATCGCGGCGGCAACGCCCGCATAGACCCACGCGCTGAATTTGCGCGGGCTGTTGGTGGCGCTCAAATAACCGAGGATCGCGCCAAGAATCAGCACCGCTTCCAAGCCTTCGCGCAGGATGATGACCATGCTGTTGACAACGGCTAAAAATCCGCTCATGCCGACGGAGAGAAAATCTTCCGCTTCGTTTAACTTGACGTTGAGCTGGTTCACGACTGTGGCAATTTCTTCGGCGGAGGCTTTATCCGCGATCAAGGTGGATAAGCCCTTCTGCCCTTCCGTGCCTTCCCAAAATAGCCCTTCGAGTTCGCGCGAAAGAATCGGAGCGCGATGCGCCAGCCGTTGTTCGGGTCCGCTTTCGTAAATGGCGTAGGCTTCGATGCGTGTGCGTTCCGCGTCTGTGTAATTCCCCGCGCGGGCGGCGGTCAGCATTTCATTGAGTAACGTATCGAGAATCGTAAATGAAGCGGAGGTGTCGCTTGAGTCCGCGCTGACCTTCAACGTGGATTCGATGATCTTCAGCGCTTCATCCACCAAAATTTTCACGTCGCTGGGTTCGCCGTACTTGAGGATCGTCGTATTGAGTTCGCTGAAGATCGCTTCGAGTCGCGTAGCGGCGTTTGGGTCTGCGGCGGCAATGAACGGGCGCAATTCTTCAAAGACGGTTGAGGCTTGCGCGCGAAACGTGACGGCTTCTTGATATTCGATGGCGATGGTAATGTTTCCGTCGCGCACGCCGTTCTTGTATTCGATATAAATAAGATCGGTGAAGAGGTAAAGTAGTTGTCCGCGTTTGGAAATTTCAGCGGGCGTGAGTTCGACGGGCTGGTAATGCGTCAGCGCGGCGTGGATGTTATCCACTTGCGTTTGCACTTTCGCCCAATCTTCATTCAACGCGGCGGCTTCGAGCGCGGCGAAAGAATTTTGCAATGCGGCGGTTTCGTCCGCGCCGAGTTTTTCGCGCATGTCCGCTTGCAGGATGGAGAAATATCCCGCCGATTGCCCCGCCCATTCTGCGGCGCGGGTGGGGAATTTTTTCTCGACCGCGTCTTGAATTTGAGTCAACGCGTCGCGCAGACGGAAGAAGTATGAATCGCGCAAATCGTTGGCGATGATCTCCGCCGCCGACTCCGCCGAGAGTTGCTTCTGTTCCACGTCGGCAAGCGCTTGCGCCGACGGATCGTCCACGGTGTTGACGCGGGTCGCTGAGCGGTATTCGCGCAATTTCAGCCACTCGGCGGCGGAAGCAGAGTCGCCCGCCGTGAGCGTGGATAAGGTTAGGGTTTGGCTCCCCTGCAAGAGCGCGGTCCAGAGGCGTCCGCGCGCGGCGGCTAGGGCGGCGGCGTTGCCAGTCAATGCGGCGGTTCGCGCGCGAGTCAGTGAATCCACAACCAGCGCGTTGGCGTCTGGCGCGGATGTTTTATAGGAAGGTTGTAAGCTCGTCTCGTAAATTTTCGCGGCGTTGTCGAGCAGGCTCGCGGCGGTCTGATAATTTGCGGCGGGGTCGCTGGCGCGCGCGGCGGCATATAACTCGCTTTGGGCTTGAAAGGCGAGGTCGCGCATCTGCTGGGCGGAATCCCACACGGGCGCGGTTTGGGCGCGGGCAGGGAGGGGGAATGCGAAGAGCAGGGCGAGGAGTAACGCGCAAATATGGCGAGGGGAAATAATCATGCCGCGATTTCTGAGTTGGGTCATCGCGGTAGAGTATAACGATTGTGTTTGCGAAATTCTAGGTGAGGGGTGGGAGATTCAACACAAACCGATTTGCAACCCGTTTTCAACCTGGTTGAAAATAGTCTGATGGCGTCAAGGCTTTCGTAAGGGTTCGTAAAAATATAATTTCCTTGTTGGGTATGCAGTTGCACTGCACCCCGTTCGCAGTACAACTGCGAACGAACAAAAATGTGGGAAGTTATTAATTTACAGACCCTACAGTTCGAAATAGGTCGCTCTGAGGAGACCAATAGGGCGGAGAAGAGTCTCCCGTCGGTGAAAGAGATGCTTCGCGGAGTTTGTCCTAAGCTTGCCGAAGGGCTCAGCGCGACATGGTTTACGGTAGAATGAAATTAACAATCAACCATGAACAAATCAGAAATACTTGCCGGGTTGAAGGACTCCGACCAGCGCGTTATCAGTTGGTTTGCAGAAATTCCAACCAATACGTTTTTTCAGCGCAAAGGCGAAGTTTGGTCGGCTTCGGATAATTTGGATCACCTCATCAAGTCGCATAAGCCGATCGTCATGGCGTTGAAGTTGCCGAAGTTCATACTGCGGGCGATGTTCGGGTCGGCGAACCAGCCGTCCCGTAGTTATGAGGCGATCTGTGGGGTGTATAAAGACACACTCGCCGCGGGTGGAGTTGCATCAGGACGATACCTCCCCGATTGGCAGTCTTCCGAAAAGCCCGAAGTGGCGAAGACGAAATTATTGAATCAATTTTCAAAAGTCAGCGCGGGTTTGGCGTCGGTTGTCGAAACATGGAGCGAGGCTGATTTGGATGGTTGCCTTCTCCCCCATCCACTGATCGGGAAGTTGACGATCCGAGAGATGTTGTATTTCACGATCTATCACAACTTGCGTCACGCCAGTCCGGAAGGCGATTGAAGCGGGCGCGGGCTAGTTCGATGCCGCGCGTTTGTGTTTTTTCTGAACGACAAGTTTCCAATACAGCCCAGCCAATTGCCGCAGGGAGCGGATGATGCGCCAGGGGACGAAGAATTGAGAAGTTCCGTACTTGCGCGAGTAATGATTGACGGGCACCTCGGCAAATACGTAACCCGCATCTTCGATCTTCTTGACCATTTCAAGACAGATCGCCCCGCTGATGCTTTCCAATTCGATCTCTTCGAGAATCCTGCGCGGGAGGAGGCGAAAGTCGCAATCCACATCCCTGATGCGAATTCCGAAAAATATTTTCACGAGGTTATGATAGGCGCGACCGACGATGACGCGAAGGAGCGAATCGTTGCGGCTGAGTTTATATCCGTTTACCGCATCCACGCCATTATGAAGCGCGTCCACCAGCAATGTTAATTCGAGCGGGTTGTATTGCGAGTCTCCATCTGTATAAAATATCCACTCTTTGGTCGCCGTGTTGAAACCCGTTCGCAATGCCGCGCCATACCCTTTGTTCGTCGGATGGTGGATAACGCGCAATTCGGGGTATTTACTCTTCAACTCATCAAGCACGGTTGCCGTATAGTCCGAACTCCCGTCGTTCACGACCACAATTTCATACTCATTAGACACCTGACGCAACGCGATACTCGCCGTACTCACCATGCTCGCGATCGAGCCGCCGTCGTTGTATGCCGGGAAAACCGCGCTGATGCTGGACACTCGTCCCCGCGCAGGATTCGACCTCATGCGGCGCGCCTCTTTCGTCCGACCGCGACAACGCTCAAGCCGAAGGGCAGGCTGGTTCCAGCAATGAGAGTCGCTTCACTCGTCAGAATTTTCTCGAAGAGCGTATTGAATATCCCCGCATTCAAATTAAGGTCAGATCGTCCGCCCTCGGTGGAAAACAATTTTTCACCCCATCGCTTCAATACAGCGATGGGAAATAAGAACATATTGGCGAACGAGATGTGTTCGACTACCAACCCGCTTTCAGCCAGTAACTGTGCCGCCTGTTTGGTTGTATATCGTTTCTTGGTGTGCACCATTTCATCATGCCGCCCGCGAAGCCAATCGTACGCGGGAAGACGAAGAAACACGCGTCCTCCGGGCAGGAGGACGCGCGCGAATTCTATAAGCGCCGCGAGATCGTTTTCAACCGCCTTTTCGTAAAGGACATCGAAACTCGTGACAACGTCGAATTGGGCGGAGGCAAACGGCAGGCTCAACGCCGACGCGCGCGCGATACGCGTCAGTCCTCGTTTGCGGCAATACCCTAGCGCAAGGGGATGAATGTCGATCCCGGTTACTTGTCCGTAGTCCGCCAGAAAAGTGGACATAGCAGAGCCAGCGCCACATCCCGCATCGAGAATATCAAGTCGCGTTTGCGATCTGTACCAGCGATTAAGCAACGCCCGCGTAACAGATGCCATGCCGCGATACCACCAATGTTCATCTTCGACCTTATACATGAGTTCATATTCGCGCGGATCCAAGATTCTATTCCTCGCTAGGGAACTTGATACGCCATCAAGATGGTGTTTTTACAATCATAGACGTAATGAACTTCTCCCCCGGGGTTAAGGCGCACCCAATCTTCCAATTCCTTGATACGGTCCGGGTTGGCAATGATCGTCTCCCCCTTAATCGCATGCAACGAATCGATCGGGTCGGGGTGGTTGGTGATCGGTCGCAGCCGGCTCAAAAAATCTGTGGAGGCATGACTCCCGTAAAAAAATTGCCCGTCGCTCAACAAATATACCGGCGATTCGCTCTCGACAGTTCTCACGTAGGAACCGAGGTACGAAGCAAAACGACCCGCCAGGTTGCCCCCGAAGCGACATTGGCCCGCAAAATCGCCAAAATAAGTCCACCCGTTGAGGAACAGCAAACCGAGAAGGACGACCGACACTGAGAACGCATACGCTTTCTTTGAGTTTTGCCACCCGATCCCAAATATTTCGAGGACTTGATCCAGCCCAATGGCGCACATAACCAACGCCGCCGGAAATGCCATCATCATTCGATACGAATCCGCGGAGGGCGGGATGGCAAACAGTCCCACAGACAAGGTTGCGCCCCAGAAATAACCATTCAGGAGGAGATATTCGCGCAAACGGACGCGCAACAGGGAAACACCCAGCCCAACGAGAAACAACACGGATGAAACAACAGTGAGCATGGGCACGGGCGAGCCGTAAAAATCGAACGCCGGATAATAAATAAGCGCCATAAAGGCATGAACCACGCGCCCGAAGAGAATCGTTGCCGCCGGTTGCCCGGTGCTTTGGATCGTGGCATCCAACCAGCCGGATTGAAATGTCCCATTTTGCGCCAGCCGGTTCAGAAACTCGTTCATGTTCCGCGAAATGTAAACCGCTTCCGGCAGGATCGTAATAAGGAAGCCGCCCCAAAAGGCGAGAACGGCTCGAAATACCGTTTTGAACCAGGCCCGATAAAAAATGAAGGCGATGACCATATAGATGAACACAAGCCCAATAATGACCTGCGCCGTCAAATAGACGGAAAACTGGATCGCCACTAGAATGCCGCTTAGCGCGGTCCGCCAAGCCTGTCGTTTTTCGAGCCCGCTCAAGAGGAAATATAATTCAAGCGGCGCAAGCCAGGTGCCATGGATATAAGCCACGGAGGCGATGCGGCTGAAATTGATATGTGTGTGCGACATCGCCAACAGCGCCGCCGCGATCAGCGCAATCCGGGTTCCGCCGACCTGGCGGGCAAACAGGTACACCGAGAGGATCGCCAGGACGCCTCCAATGGCGGGCACCAGCCGCAACGCAAAGGAGGTGGCGCCAAACACTCTGAGCGCCATGTTGATCACTTGAAGATAGAGGGCGCCGAAATTTTCCCATAAGGCAAACGGGTTGGTTAACCTCCCTTCCACTGTCGACTGGGCGGCAAGCCCAACCAGCCCTTCATCGCCATCCAAGACACGAGGGACTTGTCCTAGGTTGTAAAAACGCGTAATAACAGCAACCGCCATGATGGCAAGTAACAACAAAATCTCGGCGCGGTTTACTCGTATTGTTTCTTTGATTGCATCCAGAGACACCCCTCCATTGGCAAACACGAACAGGTAACCGATCGTCCCCATGAGCCAAATAGACAGCACAGGGAGGTAATTTCTCTGAAACAGCGTTGCCCCGTATGCCGCTAATATAGAAAACGTGATCGCAAACAGACACCAGAATACTTGATCGTAAAACAGGGGGCGCGTTGAAAATCTTTGCCAAAAGGTAGTGGGTGGAATAGCCAAGCCAATCAGGAACAGTACCATGCCGGCAACTGCCAAGCCTGTAAATGGGGGAATAACAACGGCGTCATTGACAGGCTGCGAGGCGATCAGTATTTGACTCAAGAGTAGCAGGGCAAATCCGATAAAGGCAATGAAGCGGCGCGCTTTCCCAACATCCCCATGCGTCTCGGTGCGTTGATCTGTCATGTTAACTCCGTAGGATCAATATTTTTTCAAACCAGATAATTCAATAGATTTCACAACTTGCGCTGAAGTTGCGATCGAGAAACTCCTATAAGTGATCCGATGATAGCGTACAAGGATGATGGAATTATACCGAATAAGACCGCCTATCCAGGCGAAACATAAAGAAATTGTAAAGTCAAAAATGAGAATTCGTTTATTTTTGATTGAATTCATTATCGAAATACAATACAATGAGCGCAAGTTAGGGAGTAGCCATGGCGCCGGTTTTGATCCAAGCGGAAACATATCGCTTTACACAACCACCAGGCGCCACCG
The DNA here is from genome assembly GCA_949319575.1 of uncultured Anaerolineales bacterium. GTDB lineage: Bacteria > Chloroflexota > Anaerolineae > Anaerolineales > Villigracilaceae > Defluviilinea. The sequence continues at coordinate 10,895 of CASGHD010000154.1, forward strand.
GCTGGTCGTCAAGACGGAACGAAGGTTCCCGGCCAGTCGTACGCGCGGAAAACGCGCCACTGGCGAGACTATCCACATTCAAGACTGTGGAGTCTCGCTTTTTGTTTTCCACGGTCGGCTATCAGGAGTATGCACCATGGACGGAACAATATGGCTTTGGATCGGTTTCAATCTCTTCGTGTTGGCGTTACTCGCCATAGACCTGGGGATCTTTCATAGAAAAGCGCACGCGGTCTCGGTCAAAGAAGCGGCGATCTGGAGCGTGGTGTGGATCAGCCTGTCCCTCCTTTTCAACCTGGGGATCTATTTTTTCTGGCAAACGATTTCGCCCACAAGTTCGTATTCGAATAGCGAAGCCGCGCTGGCATTCCTGGCGGGGTATCTCATCGAAAAATCGCTCAGCGTCGACAATATCTTTGTATTTGTCGTGTTATTCTCCTTTTTCGCGGTGCCTGCCGCGTATCAGCATCGCGTCTTGTTCTGGGGCATTATCGGCGCGCTGATCATGCGCGGCGCGTTGATCGCCATCGGCGCGGCTCTGCTTCACGAATTTCACTGGATCATTTATGTGTTCGGCGCATTCCTCATCTACACCGGCTTCCGTATGGCATCGCACAAGGATACCGACTTGATCCCGGACCAGAATTTTGTGCTGAAACTCTTCCGACGGATCTTCCCCGTCGCCGAAGCCTACGAGGGCGACCAATTCTTCATCCGCCGCGCGGGGAAATTATTTGCCACGCCGCTCTTCATTGTGCTATTGGTGGTGGAGAGCACAGATTTGATTTTTGCCGTGGACTCCATCCCTGCCATCTTTGCAGTGACCGACAACGCCTTCATTGTGTACACCTCGAACGTATTCGCCATACTCGGGTTGCGGTCGCTCTACTTTTTACTTGCCGGCGTGGTGGACAAATTCCACTACCTCAAACTTGGGCTTTCGGTGGTATTGGTCTTCGTCGGCGTCAAAATGCTGATCGTAGATTTGTACAAGATACCCATCGGTCTCTCGCTCGGGGTGATCGCAGCCATCCTCGCCACCTCCATCGTTGCTTCGCTGATACGCTCGAAGCGCATGGAAAAACTGGAAGCATCCACAAGCCAATCATAAAAAAGCGCTCCGTTCGCAATGAACGGAGCGCTTTTATTTTCGCGCCATGCCTGCCATTTCACATTATCGTGTTTCACGAAAGTTCAGGCGCCAGTTCAATTTGCCAAGCAAATCACGCCGCCTGCCTTGACGCAGTGCAACAGCGTCAAGAACCTAGCCATTTCACATTATGGGCTGAGCGGTTCCCTGAAATCGTAAATCCCATCTTTGATTTGCCACCTCTTTTTGCAATTCAAACATTCAAGATAAGCCTGCTTATCAACCAGCGGACTCCGTTCGCAGTCGGGGCATTTGAAAAAAGACGTCACACCGCTCGGAAGTTCAGCCAATCTCAAATCTCCAGTCTCCAGTTTGGCCTTCACAAACACAGAAGGCGTCACTTGAATCCACGCGCCCGTCCATTGCAGGATTGAATCGAAAAAGACCAGAATATTCGTCGGAATGATGCGTTTCAACACTCCCACGCGGAAGTGCGAGAGGGTCAGCGTTCTCTCGATGCCAAACCCCAACTCCCTCAGCCACTGGCGGATTGCCTGCGGATGAAAGTCGAAATTCAATTTCACAAACTCGACAGGCTCCAGCGTAAATGGATTCCACTCTTGTCTGCGCAGCCAATAACGCAGAATGGCTTTCAGGTTCAACTTGTTCGCGAACTCCAAAATGAAAACACCGTTCGCGCCTAGCACATTCTTTACCTGCCCCAATGCCTTCGGCGCGTCTGCCATGTGGTGCAGAACGCGGATCATCGTCGCCGCGTCGAACAAGCCATCTACGAACGGGAGGCGATATACATCCGCCGCCACATAAACGTATTTGTCGGAAACGCCGAGCCGCTGTTGCGCTTGCTCCAATTGGGTGCGCGAATAATCGAGGAGGAGGATGCGATCAAAGCCATGGTACCGCGGCGTGTTACGTCCCGCGCCAGCGCCAAGTTCGAGGAGGAGTCGCCCGCCTTGCGGGAGGAGGCGCTTCAGGGCGATGGCTTCCGCGCGGTCTTCGTATTCGCGTCCGCCTTTATCCCAGAAGGTTGATTGATACTCGGAGCCCTCGTAATCACAAACAGGAGGAGTGTTAGTCATGTAGTTGGTTAGTTGATTAGTTGATTAGTTGGTTAGTCTCGTAGTTAAGATCAAAGTCGGGTAGCGGGGCATATTGTACCCGACTACCCGACTCATTTATTTGCAGTGTGGTAACGACTCTGCAAAGCGCGCTGCGCGTCAGTCATTCAGCAATAAAGCGCCTGTTGTACTTTTCCAAATTAATCGGGCAATACATTGCCTGCCACAGAGACACAGAGTTTTTAGCTTTTGCTGCTCCAAGACGGTCTGTGACCGTCGCTTCGCTGGCAAATACGGCGGTCACAGACCGCCTGCGAACGAAAGTCCTGTTTAATTGAATTTCTCAGAGTCGCCGCACTCTGCGGCTGAAAACATCTGTGTTTATTGATCGGTTTAATTGTTAATCTGCAAAAGTCACTACTACGCTTTCGCAAAGAATTGATCACGCGCGCCCGTTTTGGGATGGGCGACCAATGGCGCGATAGGTGAAGCCCATCTCGTACATGCGGGCAGGGTCGTAGATATTGCGCCCATCGTAGATGACCGGCGACTTGAGCAAGCCCTTCATTTTTTCAAGATCGATCTGCTTGAACTCATTCCACGGAGTGACGACAACCAGCGCGTCGCATCCCTTTGCCATTTCGTAAACATCGGAAACAATTTCGACGGCGGGCATGTGCGGCGCGGCGGCTTCGCGCGCCACCGGGTCATACGCGCGGACTTTCGCCCCCGCGGCAATCAAAGCATTGGAAATATCCACCGAAGGCGCGTCGCGCATATCATCCGTATTTTCCTTGAACGCCAGACCGAGCATGCCTACGGTTTTGCCTTTCAAGTCGCCGCCAAGCAATTTTTCCACTTGTTTGGGAACGTCGCGCCGGCGGTCGTAGTTGACATCCACCACATCGTTGAGGATGCGCGGGTTGAGTCCTTTTTGCTTTGCCATGAACGCCAGCGCTTGCACGTCTTTCGGGAAGCAGGAACCGCCCCACCCCAGGCCGGCGTCCAGGAAGTGACGCCCGATGCGCGCGTCGTAGCCCATGCCGGCGGCAACCTCCTTCACGTCCGCGCCGTATGCTTCGCATACATCCGCCAGTTCGTTGATGAATGATATCTTTGCCGCGAGGAAAGCATTGCTGGCGTATTTGATCATTTCGGCGGTGCGAAGATCGGTGATGACGATCGGCGCGCGCAATGGAAGATGCAGTTGAGCCACTTTATTCGCGGCGTCTTTATCGAGCGAGCCGATCACATTGCGATGCGGCGACATAAAGTCTGCGATGGCTGAACCTTCGCGCAAGAACTCGGGGCACGATACCACGGCAAAGTCGATCGGCTTGGGCTGGGCAGATTTCACAATATCGGCGACCCAGTCCCCCGTCCCGATGGGAACCGTGGATTTATTAATCACGATCAGCGGCGCGGTCATGTGCTGTGCCAGCGAGCGGGCGGCGACTTCCACATATTGCAAATCCGCCGCGCCATCCACGCCTTCGGGAGTCCCGACGGCGATGAAGGCAAACTCCGCGCCTTTCAGAGCGTCGGGATACGAAGTGGTAAATGTCAGACGCCCCGCTTTCACGTTGCGCTTGACGAGTTCCTCCAGCCCCGGCTCATAGATCGGCATAATGCCGTTGTTGAGATTGGCGATGCGCTTTTCGTCCACGTCGAGCGCGATCACGCGATTCCCCAGGTCGGCAAAACAGGCTCCGGTGACCAGCCCCACGTAGCCAACGCCGACGACACAAATTTGTTTCATGGTTTACCTCTTGGTTTGAAATTATTTCTGATGGGTTGTGTCTCTTTTGATCGACACATTATTTGGCAGAGAACTTTCACAATCCCATCCATGACCCAAAACCGCCCAATTTGTTACTGTCAAAAGATCAATTTTCTCGGGCGGCGCTTGTTCTTCTTCTTTCCCAACACATTGCGCACTTCAGCCAAAAACCCTTCCACATTCAGGGGCTTGGTAAAGTAGCCGTCGCAACCCGCCTGCATGGCGCGAAAGCGATCGCGCGGCAGGGTATGCGCGGTGAGCGCGTAAATTGGAATATCCTTTGTGGCGGGGTCCGCCTTGATTCGTTCCGCCGCGTTCCAACCGTCCATCTCGGGCAGGCTTAAATCCATCAGGATCAAGTCGGGCTTTTGCAGTCGCGCCGCGTCCACGCCATCGCGACCGGTCACAGCCTGAAAAGCGTCATAGCCGCCGTGCTCCAGGATCACGCGGATGAGTTCATAGTTATCCATATTATCTTCGACCACCAGGATCTTCTTTTTATCCATTCCCGGCAACTATACCCCGTCTTGCCGCTTCGGGCAATGACGTATAATCGCAACCATGAAAATCCTCTTCGTGGCGGATGCGCGCTCGCCAATTGCGCTCAATTGGATTCGTTATTTCGCCGAGCGCGGCGATGAGATTTATATCGCCTCCACGTTTGCCGCATCGCTGGATTTTCCCATCAAACGGATGGAAACCATCCCTGTCGCCTTCAGCGGACTCAAGAAAGCGACTCAACGCCCCGGCGCCGCTTCAGCGCGGACCTTGAGCCTGCGCACCCACCTGCGACAGTGGCTCGGCCCGCTAACGATTCGACGCGCCGCAAAACAACTGCGCGAATTCTTCAACGAAGCCCAACCCGATCTCATCCACGCCATGCGGATTCCGTACGAAGGGATGATCGCCGCGCACGCAATCGTCGGTCGAGTAGTCCCGCATGATCTTCGCGGGGCGTATCGAGGCCACCGATTGATCGTCTCCACTTGGGGCAACGATTTCACGCTGCACGCGCCCTCCTCCCCTCTGATGAAATATTACACCCGCCAAACGTTGCAACGCGCAGACGCTATTCACTCAGACTGTCACCGCGATATTCGGCTGGCTAACGAATGGGGATTTGATTCATCGAAACCCACGCTCGTTGCGCCAGGCAACGGCGGCATCCGCGCGGATATTTTTTATCCGCCTGCAAAACCTGCCGAGGAGCCGATCATTTTGAATCCACGCGGGTTTCGCCCATACGTAAGAAATGATATGTTCTTCAAAGCCATTCCGCTTGTGCTGGCAAAACACGCGAACGCGAGATTCATTTGCACAGGCATGGCTGGAGAAGAAGAAGCAATTCGGTGGATTAGAGAATTGAATATTGGTCAAGCAGTTGAACTGCTCAACCTTCTGCCCCAACGCCAAATTGCCGACTTGTACCGACGCGCCCAGGTTTTGGTCTCACCGTCCGTTCACGACGGCACACCAAACACACTACTAGAGGGCATGGCATGCGGATGCTTTCCCGTCGCGGGCGATCTGGAGTCCATCCGTGAGTGGATCACGCCAAACGAGAATGGTTTGCTATTTGACTCGAACGATCCGCAATCCATCGCATCGGCGCTGATCGACGCCATTGAAAGTAAAGACCTGCGAGAGAAATCCGCAGTCTTGAATCGGGAAATCATTTCAGCGCGGGCAGAGTATGGAAATAATCTGCGGAGGGCGGAACATTTTTATAAAAGAGTCATTGGTAATTAACTCATCTGACAATACACGATGTCTTAAATCTCAAAAGAAAGTAACTACTCAGCCATTCCCAGCGAGCGGGGCTGAAGCCACCTGATTTCGACAAGCTCAATCCAAGGCTCAGCACATGGAAGCCCGTTTCGACAAGCTCAACGCGACGCCTTCGGGCTAGCGCAACGAGTCCGCTTCAGCGGACTTTCACGAACTGAGGTGGTTGTCGAGCTTGTCGAGACACAGGACTTTAGTCCGCCGAATCACGCCGCAAAACAACACCCTGAGCAGGTACAAAAGAAAAGTATTTTCCATCCCTGTAACAATTTGCCTCCTCCAAATTTTCGAGAGTCGGGGGTACAATCCAGCAAATCTGAAATTATATATAATGTATAATCTCAAGGAGAGCGAATGACTGGCTTGACTCCTGGTCGAAGATGGCAACCCGCCTACGCCCCTTTCCAAAAGGAGACGTTCGGCGAGCGCGCCTTGCGCGTGATCGAATACAGCGTGAAGGGTCCGCTGTTCGGGTGCCGCATGTGCGGGAATTGTTTGCTGGCGGAAACCGCGCTGGTCTGCCCGATGGAATGCCCGAAGGGATTGCGAAACGGTCCGTGCGGCGGCTCGACCTCCGAATATTGTTACGTGGACAAAAGCCGCCCGTGCGTTTGGTATGAAATTTATGATCGTTCATTCAAATGGGGGCGCGAAGATGTGTTGCTCGAAGTCCTGCCGCCGCTCGATTGGGAAAAAGTTGGAAAAGATTCGTGGGGCGCGATCTTTCGGAACGCGGGGAAAATCGGCGTCAAAAAAATATTTCTTGGATTGTTATCCTCAAAGACTCGCGCGCAAACATTGGATGGGATTCTGCGTCCTGTGCGACAGCCTGATTGGTGGCAAGGCGATTCGAAGTATCACGCGCCTGCGTACACCGAACCCGCTTCATCTCTTCAGGGACGGCTGGTCGCAGGCGATTTTGTCGTCACCGCCGAGATAACTCCTCCCCTCTCCTCCTCCACTGACAAGTTGATTCGCAACATCGAGATGGTCAAGTCGTTGGTGACCGCGATTAACTTCACAGACAATCAAGGCGCAACGCCGCGCATGTCGTCGTGGGCGTGCAGTCAGGTGGCGATGAATCAGGGAGCGGAGCCTGTTCTGCAAATGTCGGCGCGCAACCGTTCGCGCGGAAGCGTGCAAAGCGAGATCATCGGCGCGACCGCGTTGGGCGTGCGAAATGTTTTATGCGTGACGGGCGACAGCGCGAAGATGTCGCCAAGTCCGCGCGACCAGATGGACATCAACGATCTGGATGCGATTCAAATGTTGTGGGTTTTGCGAAGAATGCGCGATGAAGGGAAGTATTTAGATGGTCGGGAAATAAAGAATCCGCCGATGTTCTTCCTCGGCGCGGCGGCTTCGCCGTTTTCGTCGAATGTCAAATTCCAGGCGTTACGTGAGCAGAAGAAGGTCAACGCGGGGGCGCAGTTCTTCCAGACGAATTTGATCTTCGATGTGGACGGCATGGAACGCTGGCTGAACGAACTTGCGAAGAGGAATGTGCTGGATAAAGTTTTTATTCTGGCGGGAGTGACTCCGATAAAAAGTTTGAAGATGGCGCAGAGATTGGCAGATGTCCCTGGGGTGTACTTGCCAAAAGAGATTTTGCATCGCATCGAAGTCGCAGACCGAGCAGGCAACGCGCAGGAGGAGGGAATCCAAATTGCGCTGGAAATCATCAGCAAAATACGCGGGTATGAGAAGCAGGGCATACATGGAATCCATTTGATGCCTGTGGGGTGGGATGAGGTTATTCCGAGGATAGTGTTAGAGGCTGGATTGACTCGGCGGGCTCAAGCCCTGCCTCAGTTCATGGAAGTCCGCTCAAGCGGACTCGGCGTGCCTGCCGTGTAGAGAAAAATATTGGGACGCAGATGAACGCTGACTCACGCAGATTTTTAAATCACAGATTCAATGAGTCGATGAGTTTATATATCTCTGTGTCTCCGTGTCTCAGTGGTAAATGGTTGCAAAATCACTTGCGACATAAATGTCGCGGTACATTTTAGAGGAAATCATGCACACGATCTTGAAAAGTAATACGAAGACGGTCACCATAGGTCACGACAAGCCGTTTGTGATCATCGGCGAAAAGATCAACCCGACGGGAATCAAGAAGTTGGGTCAGGCGTTGGTTGACGAGAATTTTGATTACGTCAAAGTTCTCGCGCAGAGACAAGTCGCTTGGGGCGCGGATGTTCTCGATGTAAATGTCGGTCATCCGCAGATTGATGAAGCCGCGATCATGCCCAAGGTGGTTGAAGCGATTTTGTCGGTGGTGGATGTTCCGCTTTGCATTGACTCAAACGAGCCGAAGATTTTGGAAGCAGGGTTGAAGGTCGCGCCTGGCAAGCCGTTGGTGAATTCAGTCAATGGCGAAGATAAACAATTGGCGACTGTGTTGCCCATTGTCAAGGATCGAGGCGCGGCGGTGATCGGGATGGCAATCGGCAATGAGGGCATCCCACCCACCGCGGAGGGACGTCTCGCGGCGGCAGGAAAGATCATCGAATATGCGGCGAAGATGGGAATCCCTGCGGAGGACATCATCATTGATCCGCTGGTAATGACGGTCGGTCACAACAGCATGGCAGGGCTGGTGACGTTGAAGTCAATTGAGTTGATAAAGAAAGAATATGGGGTGAATATGAGTCTCGGCGCGAGCAATGTTTCATTTGGTCTGCCTGACCGTCATTCGGTGAACAGCGCGTTCCTTGCTTTAGCCATTCAGGCGGGCGTGACCTGTTCCATCACCGATGCAATCAAGTTGGGAAATTCGATCAAGGCGATTGATTTGTTGCTGGGCAAGGATGCGAATTCGATTCGGTATTTGAAGTATTTTAGGGCAATGGAGAAGTTGAGGGAGGAGGAGGGGAAGAAGTAATTGGTAATTGATGAAGGAGAATTGGAGGATTAGAGAATTGAGGGGGTGAGAGATTGGAGATTAGAGACTGGAGACTGAATGGCTTTGGTGGTCGAGTAGTTCCGCGTGCAGGTCGCGGGACGTATCGAGACCACCACGCCGTAAGAGGGTTTTTGTTACAAGGTTACACTTGATTCTTGCTGGTTTCGATACGGGACGGACAAGCACCGTCCCTACTCGACCAACGGGTATAGCTTTGAATTTATATTCAATTCATTTCCCTTAACTTCAATTACATCGTTTCCAATTCCAAAGAATGTCCAAAAGGTGACTTGGGATTGAGTCGCTTCGAGCATCAGGGAGAGGGCTGGTTCTTTGTGACCGTAGTAGCGCGAGCGCCATCCGCGGGTGGAGTTGGGGTCTGCACGGACTAGGGAGAGGTTGCCGTTGCCTTTCGCCATGCCAACTCGCACTTTGTATTCCATTCCATCTACATTCAATAAAACCGAATTATCTTTTTGCTCAAAAGGAAAATCGTTGAGCAACCAGTGAAGAGCATAATGATGTGATTCGTTAGCAACGAGATTGTCAATCACGAGCCAGCGATCACCTTCAATTGCCATGACCGTTCGTTTATGGGTCACGGGTTTGTAGCCATCATGTTCGCCCTGCCAAACATCTTTATCGTGTTTGAGAACTTTTCCCTTTGACCAATTCGTCCATGTGAAGCGGCTGAGCATGGTCATTTGGTCTTTGTTGTCTACCGTCACCGTGTTATGAACAGAGGTGTGTGCAAGTCCGTTGCGCCAAGGAGGTCGTCCGCTGTAGAGGTATGTTCCCGCGTCAATGGCGATTTCCTGATTGTGAATCCACAAGTCCATGTGGAGTTGGTCGGCGTGGGAGGGGCGGGAGGTGAAGTCGGTGCAGTGGAGGAGGGCGCGGGAGTTGGTGGAGCGGAGGAGGTAGATTCCGCCATTAGAAAAGGATCCACCGCTAAGAGCGCGAAGATCGCTAAGATTCTTAATTTCTTCCTTCGCGTTCTTAGCGTGCTTCGCGGTAAAAAAATCCTCGCAAAGCCAATAGATGTCTTCATCCCATGGACCAGGTTCGAAGAGGAATTCTTTTTTGGTGATGTGCCAGCCCAACTGCAACAGCGGACGGTAGTCGGTGAAATCGCAGTTGTTGAGAGGCAGGACGAGCGCGCCGTCGTTGGAGCCGTAGTTGGGCATCTCGCCAGTTTGGGGGTTGATGAGGCGGGAGAGGTATTCGATGGAGGAAGAAATAGAGGAGTGAAGAGAATTGGAGAATTGGAGATTGTTTAATTCGCCGAGTCGAATTGCATAAAGATAAATGTGAAGAACGAAGCGATGATAATTGAGGGAGTACATGGAGTAACTGCCATCGGGGAAAATCTGTTCGGCGGCGGATTGTTCGAGAAGTTTTTGTCCAAGGGCGAGATATTTGTTGGCATGTTTAAGCTCGGGGAAAAGTAGTCCGACCATCCATAAGCCGAAGGCTTCGCTGATGGTGTGATTACTGCGCGTGGAGACGGCATAGCCGATATTTTTGTATATTCGTTCGGCTTGGGCGGCGACCAGCAAAATAAATTTTGCTTTACGGTCGGGAGTGGAGGAAGGAGAATTGGAAAATTGATTGAAGCCGAATGTCCATGCCATGAGGCGGAGGGCGATCTCTTGTCCGTCCATCCAGTTGAGTCCCGTGTTGGGAGGGTTGTGCTTCGCCCAATCTTCGATCAGAGTCCAAAAGGCTTCGGGATATTTTTCATCACGAGTAGCAACATAGGCGCGGACGAGGGTGTAGACAAAGGCGAAGCGATTTGGTTCCCAGATAAACTTAATATCAATATGTCGTTGCGAGTCTTCGAGAAGCAATCCTCTGTTATCAGGAGACTGCTTCGGCAAAAACCAAGAGCGCCTCGCAGCGACATCTTCATCGGAAATTTGAGACCAGTGCAATTTTTGGAGAGACTGGAGATTAGAGACTGGGTCAGTATGCCAATTGGGAGGAAAGCCTGTTTTGATGAATTGGTGCGCGAAGTATTTTATTTCGCCGTTGAGGATGCGGTCGGCTTCTTCAACAGCAATTTGGGGATTCCAAGAAATATTTTCTGGTAATCGTCGCGCTTCGACTGCGTGACGAGACGAACGCTCGTCACTCCGCTCAGCGAGGAGGCGTTTGTAATCACTCCACTCACCAATCGGCATTTGGAGGCGGATGAGTCCCGTGCGGAGGCGGAAGGCGTAGGCGACGCGAAAGGCTGACCAGCGCGGACCAAGTTGACGGTAGAGAGAAGCGAAGTTTTTTATCCGATTGAGCATGAATTTTTTTACCATGAAGGTCACGACACTTGCACCAGCACGCAAGTGCAGGTGAGTGTCACAAAGGAAAGTCTTTAAAGATTTAAACCTTAGCGACCTTCGCGTTCTTAGCGGTTAAAGACTTTGCATGGCGAGATAAGAGAATCCAAATGAGGGGAAGTCCCAAAATAATTAAGGGCGGAGCGAGTTGACTGCCACGCGACCATTCGAACGACAGCACGCCCGCGAGAAGCGTGAGCATGAGATACAACGTGCTGATCATGTGATGCGGATACCCGCCGATGACAAGACGTTGATAGAGATGCGTGCGATGCGCGGAAAAAACATTTTCGCGTTTGAGCGCGCGCCGAATGAACGTGACGCCCGCATCCATGATGAACGTCCACATCAGGAGCGTACCGAGCATGAGCGCGTCGCCGCCCTGATCGGCAGAGAGCAACGGCAGAACTGCAAAGGTATAACCGAGAAAAGTGCTGGCAACATCGCCCATGAAAATTTTTGCGGGCGACCAGTTGTGCGCAAGAAAACCCAAACTGCTCGCGGCAATCGCAAGCGCGATCCAAAACACGAACGCGTTGCGCATGTTCGACGCAAGCATCATCCAACCCAGCCCGCCCGCCAACGCCACACCGCCCGCGATGCCGTCAATGCCGTCCATAAAGTTGTAGGCGTTGGTGAGTCCGATGATCCACAAAAACGTGATGATGACTCCGATCACGCCCAAGTGCAATTCGCCGAACAACGGGATGGTGACCGTTTTGAAATATCCCAGCCCATAGATCGAGACCGCCGCGACGAGTCCTTGCACGGCAAAACGGACGCGCGCCGAAAGTGACGACACGTCATCGCGCCAGCCGAGATACGCGATGATGATTCCGCAGACGAGATAGATCAACGCGTGATTTAAACCCGCCTCTTTCATTGACCATAAGCCTGCTCCCGTTACCAGGACAACGATCGCCACTCCTCCGCCGCGCGGCGTGGGCATGGAGGGTGAACTCCGTTCGTTGGGGTGGTCGAGGATCTGTCGCCGCTCCGCGTAACGGCGGATGAGGTAGACGAGGAGGTAGGAGAGGAGGGCGAGGAGGACGAAGATTAAGAATGGAAGCACGGGAATGATTGTAAACGAGAACTCGGAGGTTTTTGTAGCCTCCGCGTTCCATGAAACGAAATAACGAATTACTTTCCAAACTTCCTCAGAACTTCAGTAACCAGCTCGAT
>CASGHD010000155.1 GCA_949319575.1 uncultured Anaerolineales bacterium
TGCTCGCCTGCCCCGATGTTTTTCGGGGTCCCGACGCCTGTCCTGAGCCTGTCGAAGGGAAGCAATCTCCCGGCGTTGGGGGACTGCTTCGGCAAAACCAAGAGCGCCTCGCAGCGACATGTTCCCAGGCTGAGTAGTTACCAATTTTCAGCCTATGGAATTTGAACTTAAAACACGCGCGATTGAACTGGACTCCTCAGAGACTGTTTCTTAAGTCTGTGTGATTCTCTTTTTGTACACAGATTTCACGGACGTCACGGAGAAAAACCATTTTTTAAATGCTCTTTTCCGTGAATTTCAGTGTAATCCGTGCCGTCCGTGTCAAAAAAAGTAGTTAAGAAACACTCTCTCAGGTATAATTCGCGCGTAAGAGTCGGTCTCAATCTCAATTTTGGAGGCGCTCGTGGATCTCTCGAAGCACGCGTTTTTTGAGGGCAAGATCATCCCCCTATCGGAAGCAAAAGTCAGTATCGCCGCGCACGCATTCTTATATGGCACATCGATCTTTGGAGGCATGAGAGCTTTTTGGAACGAAGAGAAACAACGTCTCTTCATTTTTCGCCCCTATGATCACTTCCGCAGGTTGTTGCATTCCGCCAAAATGTTGTCCATGAAAACGGAGTTCGATGAAGAGAGCCTGATTCAAGTGACACTCGATCTACTCCGAACGGATAATTGGAAACAGGATATTTATTTTCGCCCCACATTCTATAAAGCAGACCTGGGCATCGGCGTCCGCCTGCACGACATCAAAGATGAGTTCAGCATCTTCGTGATGGCATACGAAAAATATGTGAAGAACGACACTTCCGCGCATGTGACCTTTTCCTCATGGCGCAGGGTGGACGATAACGTCATCCCTGCGCGCGCCAAAGTGGCGGGCGCGTATGTCAATTCATCGCTTATCAAGTCCGACGCCGTGCAATCGGGCTTTGATGAGGCGCTGGTGCTCGACCATAACGGTCACGTGTCAGAAGGCTCTGCCATGAACATCTTTATGGTGCGCGATGGCGCGCTGGTGACTCCGCCCATTACAGATAACATTCTGGAAGGCATCACCCGCAGAACGGTGATCGAACTCGCCCGCCGCGAACTGGGCATCGATGTGGTGGAACGCTCGATCGACCGCACGGAGGTGTACATCGCCGAGGAAATGTTCTTTGCCGGCACCGCCGCGGGCGTGACCGGTATCACGAAGGTGGACCACCGTCCCGTGGGCAGAGGCGTGATGGGTCCCGTTACCTCCCAACTGCGCGCGTTGGTAGACGACGCTGTCCGGGCAAAACTTCCAAAGTATGAACATTGGAATGTGGCTGTGTAATAAAAACAGGAGACCGATATCGGTCTCCTGTTTTCATGTAGCAATTGATCCGTTACTTATTTTTCTTGAAGCGCACCAAAACTAGGTTCTTTGCGCATTCGGCAGAAGTGGGGACAGAAATTTTTTCAGAAAGCGGCAAGCCGTTCAAGTCGACGAGTTGAACATATAACGCGGTCGAAGCGATCGGGGCGTTGCCCAGCACGAATTCAAACCCCGAGGGGCCGTATTCCTTGTTGATACCGCTGACGGTCTGCATCTCGATGGTCTTGCCATCCAGGATGCCGCGCAACACGATTACCTGTCCGACAATAGGACTGCTATTGGTATCCACCACCGTGCCGCCGATGCCCGCCCAGGCGCAGGAGAATTCAGGATGCACTACGGTGCTTTCCACTTGTTGAGTTGTCGCGCCGAAGGGGGCTTTGGGCGTGCGGGTTGCGGTGGGCGGTTTGCGCGTGCGCGTGGGCGGAATGAGCGAGAACGGCGTATTCGTTGAATACGGGGTAAAGGTTGGGCGCGGCGTATCGCTGGCGGTTAGCGCGATGGTTGGGCTGGCGGTCCAGGTTGCTTCCAACTGGATTGGGGTCACGGTGGGCGTGGCTGTTTTCGGTCCCAGCCCATCGGGCGGCAAAATGTTTAACCCTGAATTCGGGTTGAAGTACACCAAACCGAAATAGAGGACGAGACAGACGGTAGACACCAGCATGAGGATCGAAAGAAAATCCCATAATTCAAGTTTTCGCCCTCCGCCGCGCGGACTTGATTGTTTGCCGTCGAAATTAAAATCATCACTCATCAAATTGCTCCGTGTATTGAAACTACTGTGTCATGATCACAGCGGCTTGACGCTGATCCGCGACCCAATTCCTCAGCGCAAGTTCCTGCAACGATAACAAGGCGTCCGGTGAAAGTGGTCGGGCTGGGTCGCGCGCCAAAATTCTCAAAATGTGAAAACCCACGTCGGTGGCGATCACATCGCTATGTTCGCCCACTGCCAGGTTGAACGCGGCAGACTCGATCTCTTTGTTGAGCAAATAGCCTCGCGGCACCCAGCCCAGGTCGCCGCGCGTCACTGGGTCGCCTTTAAAGGCTAGGTCGTCAAAGTCGCTTCCGCCGTTCAACTGGAGGAGAAAACTGCGCGCCGTGTCTTCATTATAGAGCAGAATCTGCTGGAGGTGGACTTGCTCGGCAGTGGCAGGCACGGATGAAATGATTTTGTCACGCATCCAGGCGGATTCTACCGCCCGCTTCAACGCGGACTGGAAAGCTGGGTCGCTGTACCCGTGATTCTTTTTCCACGCTTCAAGCGCGTCCGCTCCGCCGAGTTGCTGTGCCAGCGAATCGACTCGCGCTTGCAATGCGGCGTTGTCGAGCGAAAAACCCTCCGCGCGCGCGGCTTGCGCGAGGAGCATCTGCGCCACGAGGTCGTCAATCACCGCGCTGGTTGCCGTCGCCGAATCGACTGGGGCGCCGAGCGCGGCTTGCGCATTGATGTAATCCGCCACATTCGCGTTAAATTCGACGAGCGTGATGCCTTCGCCGTTGACGGTCAACGCCATCGGTTCGGCTGTTGCAGTGGGAGGCTCAGGGGTGAGAGTGGCTGAGGGTGTGAAAACAGGCTGAACCGTCGAAGTAGAAGCGCACGAAGCGACTCCGAGCGCGAGGGTGAGTAATATCCAAATGAAGTTGCGGCGACGATGTTGAGTCATTATCCCCCGATTATAAATTAAATATGCAGGGGCAGACTTGTGCGTCTGCCCCTGCATAAATCTCCGGAGCGCGGACTTCAGTCCGCTCACTGGGCGGGCTAAAACCCGCGTTCCGGTTTGGCTCTTAGTAATCCATGCCGCCGGGCGGCATGGCGGGAGCGGGTTTATCCTTCTCGGGCATGTCGGTGATCAGCACGTCGGTGGTGAGGATCATCGAAGCGATGGAAGCGGCGTTTTCGAGCGCGCCGCGCACAACTTTGACCGGGTCAATGACGCCGGCTTCGATCATGTCCACATACTTGTTGGTGAGCACGTTGTAGCCGATGTTCTTGTTTTTCTTCTCGGAGGCAGTGCGGCGGACGGTGTCAATGATGACGGAGCCGTCTTGACCAGCATTCGATGCCAGTTTGCGGATCGGGGCTTCGAGCGCCTTTTTGACGATGTTGATGCCCACGCGGATCTCGCTGTCGTCGTCGCCGTTTTCTTTCGCAAGTTTATCCAACTTGGAGCCGGCATTGATGAGGGAAATTTCACCGCCAGGGACGATGCCTTCTTCCACTGCGGCGCGCGCGGCGGAGAGCGCGTCTTCGACGCGGTGTTTCTTTTCCTTCATTTCGGTTTCGGTCGCCGCGCCCACGCGGATGATGGCGACGCCGCCGCTCAACTTGGCGAGGCGTTCCTGAAGTTTTTCCTTGTCGTAGTCGCTGGTGCTTTTATCAATTTCGGCGCGGATTTCCTTGATGCGGCCTTCGATATCAGCCTTCTTGCCTTTGCCGCCGATGATGGTGGTGTTCTCTTTGTCGGAGACGACTTTCTCGGCGCGACCCAAATCTTGAATGGTCGCGGTTTCGAGTTTGCGGCCGGTCTCTTCGGCGATCACGGTTCCGCCGGTGAGGATGGCGATATCCTGCAACATGGCTTTGCGGCGGTCGCCAAAGCCGGGGGCTTTGATGGCAAGCACGTTCAACATACCGCGCAATTTGTTCAGCACGAGTGTGGCGAGCGCTTCGCCGTCAATATCTTCGGCGATGATGACGAGTTCGCGCTTGCCGATCTGCACGAGTTTTTCGAGCAAGGGAACGATGTCTTGCGCGGCGGAGATCTTCTTTTCGTTGATCAGCACGTAGGCGTCGGAAATGATGGCTTCCATCTTGTCCGCGCTGGTGATGAAGTAAGGTGAAAGGTAGCCGCGGTCGAACTGCATACCTTCGACAAATTCCTGCTCGAACTGCATGGATTTGGATTCTTCCACGGTGATGACGCCGTCTTTGCCGACTTTGTCCATCACATCGGCGATCAAACCGCCGATCTCTTCGTCTGCGGCGGAGTTGGTCGCGACGGAAGCAATGTCGCCTTTGGTGTCAATCTTCACCGACATCTTGCGGAGTTCTTCCACGACGGTTTCGGTGGCGAGTGAAATGCCGTGCTTGAGGAGCATCGGGTTGTAACCGGCTTCGAGCGCTTTCAAGCCTTCGTTGACGATGGCGTGAGCAAGCACGGTTGACGTGGTTGTGCCGTCGCCGGCGATGTCGTTGGTCTTGGACGCGGCTTCTTTGAGAAGTTGCGCGCCCATGTTCTCGAACGAGTCTTCGAGTTCGATCTCCTTCGCGACGGAAACGCCGTCGTGGGTGACGGTCGGAGAGCCGAATTTGCGATCGATCGCCACGTTGCGACCTTTCGGTCCGAGGGTTGCGCCAACCGCGTTGGCAACCACGTTCATGCCATTCTTGAGTTTGCGGCGGGCGTCTTCTGAAAAGACAATTTGTTTAGCAGCCATAGTAATAATCCTCCGAGTTATTTATGTCACCCTGAGTGGCGCTTCAGCGCAACGAAGGGTCTCGCTCAACGTGAGGGAGATTCTTCGCTCCCTCCGGTCGCTCAGAATGACATGAATGGAATTAGCCTTCAACGATGGCTAAAATATCGTTCTCTTTGAGGATGAGCAGTTTCTTGCCATCCACTTTCACTTCGGTGCCGGAATATTTCGCGTACAGCACACGGTCCCCCACCTTCACGTCCATGGCGATACGCTTGCCGTCTTCGTCGCGCTCGCCGGGTCCCGCCGCAAGGATTTTGCCTTCCTGCGGTTTTTCCTTTGCGGTTTCGGGAAGGATGATGCCGCCGGCAGTCATTTCTTCCTGCTCGATCGGCTCAACGATCACGCGTCCGCCAAGGGGCTTCAACTTCAATTTGCTTGCCATCTTTCTGCCTCCTAATTGGAATTTAGAGTATTCAAGAAATTAGCACTCTCACTTACTGAGCGCTAAACGCAATAATACTCATTTCCAGAGGGCAAGTCAAGGGAATTGTAAAAATTCTTATAGAGTTCTGACGGAGGCAGACCATAGACATCCGACGATGGACCATGGTCAACGGTCTGTCGTCAATCGTCGGGACGAACTACGGAGTCGGCGTCACGGTCAAAGTAGATGGAGCATCTCCCACCCCCGGCGTGGATGTAACCGCTTCACCCAGGACTGGGGAGGCTGGCGTCACTCCCCCGTCAGCCAGCGACGCGCAGATCGATTCTCCCGCCTGGACGATGCTGATGATGGTATCGCGTCCGTCGATATAATTGTCGGGGTTGTTGCGGAGTTCCGCCCGCACGTCGCTCATCACCTTCATCGCCTCGCCGCATTTATTATCCCTCGGGCGGCTCAACGCGGACAATACCGAGCCATAGGTATAGTAATAAACAATAGTGTTCGGTGAAATAGCAAGCCCCGGCACATCGACTGGGTTTTCGCCAAGATCGGGGAAACAACGTTCCAGCCCGCGGCCTTTGCATGAATCCTCACCGGAGCATCCATATGTGGCGCACTGAAACGAAAAGATCGAGCCTTCATAATTGCGCGAACGAAAGTATACGATCCCCAACTGTCCATAAATATCGGGGTTCGTTGGTTCGTATTCCAACGCTTTTTGTACGTTGCGCGCGGCGGCAAAATATTCGCCTAACTGTGAGTATGTGCGCGCAATAGACAAATGCGGACCCGGGTCTTTCACTCCGATCTGTTCATTGATGCGCACAGCTTTATCGAAATACTCAAGCGATTTTTCGTAGGTGGGACGCGCCGCCTCGACGCCTTGTCGGTTTGCAATATCGAACGCAAGGATGCGGTAATTTGCGCCAGCGCGGGTGTACAGGAACGTGAAGTTCGGCTCGATGGCAATTGCCTTATCCCATTCGGTGATGGCAAGGTTGTATTGACCGAACGTTTCCAGCACCGCCGCGTTCACGCGGTGAACGTCCATGAGGGTATCATCCTGTACAAGCGCCTGCTTGATGGTTAAATCCGCCTGGTCCCATTTTTGCTGGTCGAGCAATACCTCGGCATAATAGACCAACGCAAGCGTGTTGGAATTATCCAACTGCAATGCGGTTAATGATTCAGCCTCCGCGTCGCGCAGGAAGCCCTGCACTTCTTCGGTAGTGCGGAAGTTCGAGTTGGCGTTCCAATCCAACGCGAACGCGCGGATGGCGTGCGCGGCGCTGTCGTCGGGCGCGAGTTCCACGGCTTTGGTCGCGGATTCAAGCGCCTCGGTCAGGCGTGTTTTTTTCTGGTCGTTGGTGATGAGGAACGCGGAGGAATACGTTTGGATGCGCGCCAGTTTCGCCCACGTTTGGGCGTCGCCGGGGTTCACGTCCACAGCCGCGCGGTAGGCTCGAATCGCCGCGTCCACATTTCCCGCGCTGAAGAATGCCTCCCCTTCCAGGATCAACGACGCGGGTGAACGGGTGGGAGTCGGCGTGGCTTGAAAAAGGGGTTTGATATCGCCGCGGCTGATCTGTTGCAGAATCCAAACTCCGCCCAACAGCATGATCACCCATAGGAACATGCGATAGATATTGGGCTGAGGCTTGCGATTGAACAACGGGCGACGCGGTGAAATGTTCATGGCGTGGAGGGGATGGACGGAGAGACCGTGGGGGTCGCCTCGACGCCTGCCGGTGTGGATGTGCTCACGGGCGGGTTAACAAGATTCTCTTCGCAGATGCGAATCATTTCGTCCGCGTTGAAGGTCGCCGTTTCATCGGTGGGAATCTTGGATTGGATCTCCTGCGCGATCTGCAACGCATCGCCGCATTGACCGGTACGCGCCAGGGCGAGACCGTATGTGTAATAAATCTCCGCCAGCCGAATATCATTTCCAACCAGCGGAAGACCTTCGATGGGGCTTCCATCGTCCGCCGCGCCGCCGAAAATGGCAAGGCGCAGTTGTTCGATCGCTTCCTTCCAAAGGTCGTTTTGATAATACATCACGCCAAAGTTGCCGCGTAAACGCGGGTCAATCGGGTTGTTTTGCACGGCGGTCTCGGCATATTGCAAGGCTTTAGGCAACTCGCCTGTGCCCGCATAGGTGCGCGAAATATACAGGTCGGGGTATGGGTCGGCAGGGTTGAGCACATCGGCGCGCGTGAACGCGTCGATCGCCTGGGCAGGCGCGCTGATGGCGCGGTAGTTCAACCCGATGCGCAGATGCAGGTCGGCAATGTTGTCGTTATACGTTAATGCCTGTTCAAATTCGCGGATGGCTTCATCGTAGTTATCCGTTACCTCCAATAAAATGCCGCGCGCGCGATGCGCTTCCATTGTGTCGGGCGCGAGAGCCAGCGCAACTTTCGATTCTTCGATCGCCTTGGTTACGTTATCGAACGAGCCCGAATCGACCAGGATCTCAGTGTAGTACGCGTGCGCCAGCCCGTTGTTCGGGTCGATCTGCAACGCTTCTTCGATCCAACGGAGCGCGTCAGATGTATTGCCTTGCGCGTTCGCCGCCCAGGCGCGGACTGCGATCGCCAGCGCGTTGCCGGGGTCGAGCAGTAAGGCATTCTCAGCGTTGGCTTGCGCGTCGACAGGTTTGCCAGCCAGCACTTGCACGCGCGCGACAGCAATATATAACGACGGGTCCTGTGGCGACGAGCGAATCGCCTCCTCGTACGCGTCGATAGATTGGAGGAACCTGCCTTCTGCGGCGAGTTGATCGGCATCGGTCACGAACGATTCGGCGGAACGGGTGGGGGTCGGCGTCGCTTCGAACGGGTTCGGTTGGGTGGGCAGGTAGATTTGATTGAAGTAATAGCCAAATGCCGCCACCAACAAAAAAATGATCCAGCCAAAATAATTCGGGCGGCGTTTGCGGCGGTTCATGCTCCACTTACTGCTTCGAGGTAAATACATATTTTCATATTACCATGAAAAAATGAAGGCGCTTTAAGGATGGGAAAGTAGAAAAATCATAGACGCGTCTCGTACTTAACGGGAAAGAACCTTTGATTTCATGGGTTTTCCTTTGTGACCGTCGTGTCATTTCGACACGGTGAGCGAAAGACGAACCGTCAATACAAGCCTTTGTGTTTGGCTCATTAGGAATCGCCGTGATTAAACCTTTTTGGTACGCGGAAGTCGCGGAAAATACGGAGAAAGAATGGGACTTAAAGGTTTTTCCGTGAAACTTGTACTGAGCCTGTCGAAGTATCCGCGTAATCCGTGTGCCAGAATCACGGCAACTCTCAGAGAGCCTTGTGTTTGAAAAGAGTTACCAGGTTAAAATATGGTAGAGCCAAAATGGAAAGAGGAAAGAAGAAAGAGGATGATAAAATCGCGGCATGAAGTTCGAGGTCTTCACGCTCCTCCCCGAAGTATTTCCTCCTTATTTGGAATCCAGCATTCTCAAACGCGCGCGCGAGCGGGGATTGATCAGCGTGGGCGTCCATAACATCCGCGAGCACACACACGACAAACATCACGTCGCCGACGATACGCCCTACGGCGGAGGCGGCGGGATGGTGATGAAACCGGAGCCGGTCTTCGAAGCGGTCGAATCTGTCTTGGGACAAAACCCGCTTCAAACCACGGGGACGCCTGTCCCAATCATTCTGCTTACGCCACAGGGACGCGTTTTCACCCAGCGCGTCGCCGAAGAATTATCCCAGCACGAACACATCGCATTAATCTGCGGACGCTACGAAGGCGTGGATGAGCGCATCCGCGAGCGCCTCGTCACCGATGAAATTTCGATTGGCGATTACGTGTTGACCGGCGGCGAGCTACCCGCGATGATTCTGATCGACGCCGTCTCGCGCCTCCTCCCCCGCGTGTTGGGCGACCCCACCGGCGCGGAAGATGACTCGCACTCGATGGGCTTGCTTGAATATCCGCACTACACCAAGCCGGCAGAATTTCGCGGCTGGAAGGTTCCCGAAGTTCTGCAAAGCGGCAACCATGCCAGGATCAATCAATGGCGGCGAGAACAATCCCTGCTTCGCACACTACGCAGACGACCGGATATGCTCGAAAAAGCGGAGTTGAGCGAAAAAGATATTAAGTTCGTCGAAGGTCAAAAGGCAAAGGTCAAGGAAAACAACATTTCTGACCTTTGACCTTCAATCTGCGACGTTAGATTCAACCTGGAGGCAACCATGACATCACGGCTAAACTACGGCAAGACCTTCCTGCTCGGTTTTGGTTTTTTTGGGGTGAGCGTCATCTGGGGGGTGTACAACGCGTTCGTCCCCATCTTTCTATCTGAAAAATTCAACGTTGCGCCCATTCTCATCGGCTTCTTTATGACGCTGGATAACATCGCGGCGTTGTTCATCCAACCGCCGGTGGGCGCGTGGACGGACCGGTTGCGAACCTCGCTGGGGCGGCGCATTCCCTTCATTATTATCGGCGCGCCGATCACCGCGTTGGCGTTTGGATTAATTCCCCTCGCGTCGGTCATTCCGCTGTTTGTGGCTTGCACCAGCACCACGTTGCTCAGCGCGGCGTTGTGGCGGACTCCCGTGGTAGCGTTGATGCCAGACATCACCCCCTCCGCGTTCCGCTCACAGGCAAATGGGATCATTAACTTCATGGGCGGGATCGGTTCCATCATCGCGTTGCAGACCGGCGGCTTGTTGTACAAGATGAGTCCCAACTTCCCATTTTGGATGGGGTCGCTATTAGTTGTCTTGGCGGCGTTGGTGGTTTATCTATTCATCGAAGAGCCGCAGGAATATGAACAAGCGGAGCAACAGCCGGGCTTGCTCGCGAGTCTGAAAGAAGTGTTTGCCGATGAGGAGAAAAGCGGCGCGCGCCTCTTGTTTGCCATCTTCTTCTGGTTCGTCGGTTATTCGGCCATCGAAACTTTCTTCACGTTATACGCCAGGAATCGACTCGGCTTGGAAGTTGGAGACAGCGCGACACTGCTATCGGTGCTACCGTTATTCTTTGTGTTATTCGCCATCCCCGCCGGTTATCTCGGAAGCCGCATTGGTCGAAGGGTCACCATTTCCATTGGTTTGATCACGCTAATCCTTATGTTGATTCTGATCTACATCACGCCGGTGGACGCGTTGTTGACCGGGATCGCGCCGTTGCCGCTGGTGGGAATTCCGCTCGTGGAAGGCGGCGCGCGCATGTTGACGCTGGCAGGCGTTTTGCTGATCTTCGGCGGAATCGGTTGGTCGTTCGTCAACATTAACTCCCTGCCGATGGTGGTGGATCTGACCGGCGCGGCGCGCATCGGCACATTCACCGGGTTGTATTATTTATTCTCCACGCTCTCGGCGATTGCAGGTCCAAACTTGAACGGGTGGGCAGTACAATTAGCAGACAACAACTATAACGTGATCATGATTATCTCGCCGGTGTTCATGGCGATCGCATTTTGGCTGATGTTGGGAGTCCGCCGGGGAGAGGCGAAGGCGGAGGGTTAGAAGCAGGCATCCTCGTGGAGTGACGCGACTTCCCATCTACGATAGAGTGTTCTGTTCCACAGTCTCGGTTTGTCAGGCGACTTTGCAAAGTCTGTAATGTGACGGAAAGCATGCTTGTCGAATGTTTCAAGTGATTGTATACTTGCCGCCGAAAAGGGTTTGTGTAAACCCTACAAATCAATACCCTGAAAGAGGAGAAGAAACAATGAAGAAGTTGAATATGATGATTGCTTTGTTGGTCATCGCTTCCGTGGTTCTTGCCGCCTGCACCCCGCCGGCAACCGAAGCCCCCACGCAAGCGCCTGCGCCTACCGAAGCCCCCACCGAGGCTCCGACAGCGGCTCCGACCGAACCGCCTGTTGTCGAACCGACCGCCGCTGACTGCCCCAAGGCTGAGGTGTTCTGCGTGGGTCTCGTCACCGATGTTGGCAAGATCAACGACAAGTCGTTCAACCAATCTGCTTGGGAAGGCGTTCTGCAATCCCAGACTGATGGCGTGGCTGACATTGTCCAATACATCGAAACCACCGACGCCAAAGATTACGCCAAGAACATCGGCACGTTCGGTGATGCCGGCTTCGATGTGATCGTGACCGTTGGTTTCGCGCTCGGTGAAGCAACCGTTGCCGCCGCCACGACCTACCCCGATGTTAATTTCATCGGCGTGGATCAGTTCCAAGCCGCCGAGGCCGATGGCGTTGCGGGTCTGAACTTCCCTGAAGATCAGGCTGGCTTCCTTGTCGGCGCGCTTGCCGCTTCGATGAGCAAGAGCCACAAGATCGGCGCCGTGTGCGGTACCGATGTGGTTCCTCCCGTTTGGCGCTTTGGTGAAGGCTACAAAGCCGGCGCCGCGTATGCCGATGGCATGAACGGCACCACCACCGAAGTGTTCGTTGTGTATCACAGCGATGTCGGTTTCGATAAGACCTTCACCGACCCCGAGTGGGGCGCGCAGACCGCCACGTCCATGATGGACAACGGCGCGGATGCGATCTTCGGTTGCGGTGGCATCACCGGTAACGGCGCCATCACCGCCGCCGCCCAGGCTGGCTCCTACGCCATCGGCGTGGACACCGATCAGTACCTGACCCTGCCCGAAGCGGCTCCTCGCATGCTCTCCAGCGCGATGAAGCTGATCACCCCGGGCGTGGCTGAATTGATCGCCGCCGCCAAGGATGGCTCGATCACCTACGGCAACGTGTTCGGTCATGCGGGCTATGCTCCGTTCCACGATGTTGCGGGCGAAGTTCCTGCCGAGGTTTCCGCGATGATGGAAACCCTCAACGCCGCTTTGCTCGACGGCTCTGTTAAGACCGAAGTTCCGCCGGTCAAGCCGTAAGTTTTAAATCGCTCGAAGGAAAGGGAAAGAGGCTGAGCCTCTTTCCCTTTTTGTTTTGATGGGGGGTTGATATAATCAAACTAAATTCAATGTTTACTGGAGCGATGGATGCAATCAGAAAAGCAAACAAATTCGCTGTCGAAGTTCACCTCGTCATTGAAGCGGTTTATCGAGTGGATCGACCCGATCCTGGTTCCCCTGCTCGCCATCCTCACCTCCATGATCGTGGGCGGCATCATCATTAAATCGGTCGGCGGCGATCCCATCCTTGCGTATAAGGGTCTGCTGGAAGGCTCGTTCGGTTCCGCCGAACTTGGTCCGGTCAAATCACAGCGAGCCATGAGTGAAACTGCCGTATGGGCAACGCCGTATATTTTCGCGGGGTTGGCGGTGGCGCTGGCATTCAAAGGCGGCTTGTTCAATATCGGCGCGGAGGGTCAACTTGCCCTCGGCGCTGTTTTTTCATCGCTGATCGGGTACGCGCTGCCCGGCTGGCTCGGCGTGGATCTGCCAACGATCATTCACCTGCCGCTCGCAATTTTAGGAGGCTTGGTGATGGGCGGAATTTGGGCGGGGATTGTAGGCGCGCTCAAAGCCTACACTGGGGGGCATGAGGTGATCAACACCATCATGATGAACTACATCGCGCTTAACTCCACATCCTTTTTGCTCAACGGCGTGATGAAGGACCCCAGCCCCACGAACGTGATCGCCCGCACGCCGTTGATCGCGGAAAGCGCGCGCTTCGCCCCGATGTTCGAGGGACTCCGTGTCCATTGGGGGTTTGTGCTGGCATTATTCACCGCCGTGTTTATCTGGTGGTTGTTGAACAAAACCACACTTGGGTTCGAGATCCGCACGGTCGGCGCGAACCCCGACGCGGCTCACTACGCCGGCGTCAACGTCAAACGCACGCTCATCCTTACCATGTTCATCTCCGGCGCGCTGGCGGGGATGGCGGGCGCCATCGAAGTGACAGGGTTGAACTATCGTCATGAACTTGGGTTTTCACAAGGATACGGCTTCGACGCCATCGCGATTGCGTTGTTGGGGAAATCGCATCCGATCGGAGTGGTGCTCGCCTCGATCTTATTTGCCGCCATGCGGAATGGCGCGACCCGCATGCAATTCCTCACGCAAATGCCGGTGGATCTGATCTCCATGATCCAGGCGTTCATTCTGCTTTTTGTCGCGGCAGATGCCATCGTGCGGTTTATCTTCCACATCAAATCGACGGGCGAGCGTGTTGTGCTCACCCGTGGCTGGGGAGGCTAGGACAACCTCATGGACTGGAAACGTTTCGGCTTTATCGCCATTATCATCGTCGTTCTCTTCGGCGGAGTGGTTGCCGTCGGGCAGGCGCAACAGCGTCCGCTGTTGATCGTCACAAGTATGCTTGCCACCACCATCGCTGTGGCTACGCCGCTCACACTCGGCGCATTGTCCGGCGTCTTTTGCGAACGCGCCGGCGTTGTGAACATCGGTATCGAGGGCATGATGCTCGCCTCCGCCTTTTTCGGCTGGCTGGCCGCCATTTACATGTTCCATGTGTTTGAGTACCCCACCGGGATCAGCATTACGGTCGGCGCGCTGTTTGCCATCATCACCGGTATGTTGATGGGGTTATTGCACGCTGTGCTTTCGATCACCTTCAAGGTGGACCAAATCATCGGCGGGACGGTGATCAACATCCTTGCCGTGGGTCTGACCGGGTTCCTGAACCGACAGATGTTCTTTGGAAAAGGCAGTGTCTTTGAAGGGAGCATCCCCAATTCTCCCGGCATTTTGCCAGCCATTCACGTCCCCATCACTGAAATTCTATCACCGCTCTGCGGGGCAAATTCGCCGCTCTGCATTGAAAACATTGCGGCGATCAACCGCGTCTTCGACCAGAAACCGATCGCGTTGAGCGCCATCATACTGGTGTTCGTTTCTCATTACGTGTTATTCAACACCCGCTGGGGATTGCGCACGCGCGCTGTGGGCGAACACCCTAAAGCGGCGGATACCGTGGGCATCAACGTGATCAAGATGCGTTACGCCAACGTGTTGATCGGCGGCGCATTTGCTGGGTTGGCTGGCGCATACTTCACCATCGAATCGGTGCCGTCGTTCGAGCCGTTGCTGACGAACGGGCGCGGCTTCATTTCGCTTGCCGCCATGATCTTTGGCAACTGGACCCCCATCGGTGCGTGGGCGGCGGCGCTGGTCTTTGGCGCGTCTTCGGCATTGCAGATCAATATGCAGATTTTCCGCGCCGTCATCCCCCCGCATCTGGCATTCCTGCAACAATCGTATATCGTCGGGTTAATTCCCTACATCCTGACCATGATCATCCTGACCGGCATCATCGGCAAAACCACACCGCCTGCCGCCGACGGCGTGCCTTACGAAAAATAGGAGAATGACATGACTGACACACCCGCAATCATTCTCGAAGCCAAGGGCATCACCAAGAAGTTCCCCGGCGTGCTCGCAAACGACAATGTCAACTTCGACCTGCACAAGGGCGAGATCCATGCCTTGCTCGGCGAAAACGGGGCGGGCAAATCCACGTTGATGAACGTTCTCTACGGGTTATATAAACCGGATGAAGGGGACGTGCTTGTGGAAGGGAACCAGATGGTTCTCAACTCGTCGCGCGATGCGATCAAGCACGGCATCGGCATGGTACACCAGCACTTCATGCTTGTCCCGGTCTTCACCGTCACAGAGAATATCATGCTGGGAGCCGAAACCGACCATCGCGCCGCGCCCAACGAATTGCCGCTGGCAAAACTGGACCGCGCGGAAGTGGCGCAAAAAGTGAGGGACCTCTCGCATCAATACGGACTTGAAGTGGATCCCAACGCGGTAGTCGGAGACCTGTCTGTGGGCGTTCAACAACGCGTCGAGATCGTCAAGGCGCTCTATCGCAAGGCGAATATCCTCATCCTCGACGAACCCACCGCCGTGTTAACCCCGCAGGAAGCGGACGATCTCTTCCGCATCATGCACGAGTTGACAGACAAGGGAGTTTCGATCGTATTCATCACCCATAAACTCAAAGAGGTATTGAAAGTTGCCGACCGCATCACCGTCATGCGCGCCGGGCGCGTAGTGGGAAGCGCCAACCCGAAAGAAAGCAACGAGCAAAAACTCGCCTCGCTGATGGTGGGGCGCGAAGTGATTCTCACTGTGCAAAAGAAACCTGCCGAACCCAAAGAGGATATGCTCGTCGTCAACGACCTGCGCGTCAAAGATGTGCGCGGGTTGGAAGCAGTGCGGGGCGTTTCGTTCATCGTTCGCGCGGGTGAAGTGTTGGGCTTGGCGGGCGTGCAAGGCAACGGTCAGACCGAACTGGCAGAAGCGCTGAGCGGCTTGCGCGTGAGTGAAAGCGGTCAATTCTCGATTGGCGGGCACAACCTCACTGGGAAGCCGCCGCGTCAGATCACCGAGGCGGGTCTGGCAGACATCCCTGAAGACCGGCAGAGACATGGATTGGTACTTGGATACACCATCGCAGATAACCTGGCGCTTTGCGACTATTACCACATGCCGTTCTCGAAGGGTGTCGTCATCCAGCAGAATCAAGTGGACGCGAATGCGCGAAAATTGATCGAGGATTACGATGTGCGCACACCCTCTCCGTATATTGCGGCGGGGAAACTTTCCGGCGGCAACCAGCAAAAAGTGATCGTGGCGCGCGAACTCAGCCGCCCGGTAAAACTGGTTCTTGCATCGCAACCCACGCGCGGCTTGGATGTGGGTTCCATCGAATACATCCACAAGCAGATCATTGCCATGCGCGATCGCGGTGTGGCGGTCTTGCTCGTTTCGGCAGAACTGGACGAAATCCTGTCGTTGTCGGATCGAATTGCGGTGATGTATCGCGGCGAGATCGTCACCACCGTGGACCGCAAGGACACCTCGCGCGAGCAATTGGGCTTGTTAATGGCTGGGGTGCACGAACCAGCCTGACCCGTCGGCTTGACGCGTGTTTTTCATCCAATGCAATCCCTCTCGAAAACACGAGAGGGATTGTTTTTTTTAGGAACAAAGGGCAATTCTTCTCCGTCTGGACTGGTGTAGAATATTGAAAATTACGAAGAGGAAAGAGAAATGAGAATGAGAAAATTTCGCCGTCTTACCCTAATCGCAACGGTTGTGATCCTTGTTTTGTCCGCCTGCAACCTGCCGTCGAACAGACCGCCCACAGAGGACCCCAACGCCATTTCAACCAACGCCGCGCTCACGGTGCAAGCCCTGTTGAATCAGGCAACGCAGTTCAGCACGCCGACCCTGCCGCCTCCTCCCGCGCCAACAAATACCGTCGCCGCCCCGCCGACGCTCGCCATCGCCACATCCACAACCGCGCCGATCGCTACCTCCACACAGACTTGTGACCTGGCGCAATTCATCAAAGATGTGACCGTCCCCGATGGGACGAGCCTCAACGCGAACGATACCTTCACGAAAACATGGCGGTTGAAGAATGCCGGTTCCTGCGCGTGGAGCGGGTATGCGCTGGTATTCGATAGCGGCGACGCGATGAGCGGTGTTTCACCGGTGTCGATCGGCACGGTCAACCCGGGTCAGGAAGTGGATGTTTCGGTGAGCCTCAAAGCTCCCGCGTCTAATGGAACGTATCGCGGGTATTGGAGGATTCGCAATGCCAGTGGCGTGTTGATCCCCGTGCAGGGCGGCGCGCAACAAGGCAAATCATTCTTCGTTGAGGTCAAGGTGGGCGGAGGCAGTGGAGGTCCGTTCGCGGTGACGAGCGTTAACTTCTCGGTTGCCGGCTCATGCGGCGGATTTACGATCACTGCAAATGTGACCGCCAACGGACCCGGTAACGTGACATATAAATGGATGCGAAGCGATGGCGCCACGGATAATGCCGCGCATGCGCCGATCGTATTTGCGGCCGCAGGCACACAATCGGTGAGTACCACCTGGTCTGTTTCGGCTGCCGGTCAATCTTTCTGGATGGATCTCTACATCGACGATCCGAACCACCAGCAATTCGGGCGGGCAAACTTTAGTTGCCCATAAGCAGATAAATGAAAAGTGAGAACGCCCGGCGGAACTGGTCGGGCGTTTTTTGTAGCAGGTATCTGATTACCTCACACAATGGTTTTGGGACGCAGATAAACGCTGATTTCGCTGATTCAAAAAGAAAAAATCTGCGTTTTCAGCGTGAATCAGCGTCCTGATTTTGAAAGTGTACGGTAATCAAAGCAGGTATAATCTTTTTGACCGAATGCGTTTACAGAAAGGAAGTTTGAATGGTTCAACTACGCGCGCACAAAATTTTGGCATGGGTGGTTTGTTTTTCACTGCTCCTTGCGGCTTGCGGCACATCTTCGCAAAACGAAGCGGCGATCTCAACCGCCGTCGCGCAGACGGTGGAAGCGGGAGCGGTATCCACGCCTTTGTTGGCGGTCTCCACCAATACCCCGGAGACGATCCCGCCTGTTTTGCAACCCACACTCACGCCAGGGTCCACCCCCACAGCAGAGGCGACTCTTTCCTCCGCGCCTTCCGACCCGGACTGCATCCACGCTAATCTGGTCGGCGAATACCCACCCGATGGAACGGTCTATAAACCGGGCACAGCATTTACAAAAACCTGGACGATCAAGAACGAAGGCACTTGCGCGTGGGATTCCACCTATAAATTGATCTTCTGGAGCGGCGACGCGCTGGGCGGCGCGACCTACTACGATATGCCGGAGATCGTTGCCCCCGGAGACGATATATCGATCACCATTAATCTCACAGCCCCCCCTACCGAGGGAACCTATACCGGCTACTGGCGCTTGAAGACTCCCTGGAATGCCGAGTTTGGCGTGGGGCAGTACAGCCAGGCGTTTTATGTAAATATCGTGGTCGATAAGCGCCCACAGCAGGAATATGGAGTGGTCGATTTACAATACCAAATTGTCCGCGAGCCAGCTGAGGGATGTCCCGCCAATGTGCTGTACACGGTATACGCCACGTTCACCACGAACGGCCCGCTGGATCTCAGTTATTACTGGGAGCAAAAAGACGGCAATGAAAGCGCGGTGAAAGAACTTTCCTTCGCCGCCGCGGGTTCGAAGACCGTCTCACGCAGTTGGATGGTCGGCAGAGGAGACAGCCCCAACGAACGCTGGATGCAGATCATCGTTTTAACGCCCAAGTACACAGAATTTCAAAAAGCGACGTGGCCCAATAACTGCCCCTAACTTTTCAAAATCGCCGGAGCGGAACCGCTCCGGCGATTTTCATTGGGAACCTGGAGGAAACGAATTGCGTTTATACCTATGACGATAGCCTTGGAGGCAACATGATTTCCGCCCGCTTCACGAAACTTCTACTTTTGACGCTCGCTCTTTCCACCGTTTTGGCTTGTGGACTCTTCTCCCCTAATTCCTCTCCCCAGCCTGCAGAGACATTGAACGCCCTGTACACCTCAGCCGCGCAGACATTAGACGCGCTCTCCACACAGGTGGCGTTCACAGAAACCCCGCTACCTACAGCAACAAACACCCTGTCGTTTGGCGCTTCCACTTCCACACCATTCAGCACAGTGACCACCGTGCCGCCGATCGCCACGCTAACAAGATGCGATGCCGCCGCCTTTGTCAGCGATGTGACCTACGCCGACGGCGCCGTAGTCGGACGCGGGAGCAACTTCACAAAAATCTGGCGATTGAAAAACGTCGGCGCCTGCGCATGGACGACTTCGTATGCCCTTGTGTATGTCAGCGGCGAAAAATTTGGCGCGTCGAACTCGGTGTCACTGCCGGGCAACGTGGCGCCCGGGCAAACTGTGGATATCGCGCTCAACCTTGTCGCTCCAACTCAAAATGGCAGGTACCGTGGCTATTGGATTCTACGGAACGCCTCCGGGGTTTTGTTTGGGATCGGTAGCGCGGCAGATTCAAGTTTTTACGTGGATGTCAGCATCAACGGCTACACCCTGGGCGTGTATGATTTCGTTGTCAACTACTGCGATGCCGCCTGGAAAAGCGAAACGAAAAATCTGAATTGTCCAGGCTCACAAGGCGACGACCGGGGATTCGCGCGGGCATTATCCTCCCCTAAAATGGAAGATGGCGTGGCGCGCGGCGATGCCCTGCTCACCTACCCTAATAAATCAGGAACCGGATCGATCACAGGAAAATATCCAAACTTCACCATCAAAAAAGGCGACCGCTTCCAGGCGCTGATCGGCTGTCAATATCAAGCCACAGATTGTAATGTGATCTTCCGCCTGCAATACCAGATCGGCAACGGCGACGTGAAAACCCTCGGTCAATGGCAGGAGGTGCGCGAAGGACAATACAATTCCGTGAGCGTAGACCTCAGCGCCCTTGCCGGCGAAAAGGTCAAATTCATCCTGACCGTGCTTGCCAATGGAACATCGCACGACGATTTTGCCCTCTGGGTTGCCCCTCGCATCACGCGCCAAAGCGCCGACCCCGCCACTGCCACATTTACCATGACCCCCACCGTTACGCTCACACCAACGATCACATCGACCCCGACCATCACCTCCACGCCGACGGTGACAGCCACTTCAACGACTACTTCAACCCCAACAACGACGCCCACCTCGACTGAAACGCCCACGGCGACGCCGTAAGCCAAAAAACAATTGCGATATAATGATACTGGAAGTTGTAATACACCCGACACCTTCCAGTATCATTGATATGAACGAGTCTCACGGAGGTACAAACATGCCTGTTCGACCAACCATACAGCGGATCATGCCGGTTTCTTTGATGATCATGCTCATCCTTGCAGGGTGTAACTTAGGCGCCACGCCCGCCCCCACACAGGATGTCAATGCCGCCATTACATCCATTGCCGGCACAACGGTTGCCCAACTTGCCCTACAATTCACCCAAACTGCGCTTGCCAATCCATCCCCAACCGTTCAGCCGACAAATACCCTTGAGCCTTCTCCCACGACAGGGATCGTTACCGTAGAAGGCGCGTCTCCAACTGTCGGAACGCCTCCAACGATTTCCTTCAACAGCACGCCCCTGCCCGGCTTCACCGCCTTGCCTTCCCCTACCCAAGCTGGGGCAACCGCCGCGCTGGGCGACGAATGCAGTAATAGCGCCTTCGAGGGCGATGTCACCATCCCCGATGGCACCGTCCTTAAACCTGGACAGGATATCGTAAAACAATGGGCGCTCAAAAATACAGGCAACTGCACCTGGGATGAAGGTTTCTCACTCGTTTTCATCGGAGGTGACCGGGCAATAGACCCCTACGACTTCATATTCAAGAAACCGGAAGATTTCGTCAGCCCGGGCGAATCCATCAACGTTGGCGTCAAATTGACTGCCCCTCTTGCCCCGGGCGATTATCAGGGGCATTGGCGAATGCGTAACGACAGAGGCTACTTCTTTGGCACAATTCTCTCCGTCTATTTTACGGTAAAGAAATAACCTTGAAAAAACAATACTACGAGGCGCTATGAAACGCAAAATAGTTTTTACATCCCTGCTGGTCATCCTTCTCCTCGCGGCGTGCGGCGGACAAGCCACCCCCGCCGAACCAACGCCAGATGTCGCGGCAGTGCGCACCTCCGCCGCCAGCACGGTCGTTTCTCAATTCACGCTGACCGCGGCGGTTTTCACCCCAACCACATCTGCCCCAGCCACCGAGCCTCCGGCTGTAGAAGATGCCACCGCCACACCGGAAACCGTCGCGCAAGAAACGTCGGCATCCACACCCGCCACACCAATCCCATGCGATCTGCTCAACTACGATCCATCCACCGTGGATGTGAACGTGCCCGACAACACAGTCATGGCGCCGGGGCAGGAATTTATCAAAACCTGGCGCGTGAAAAACACCGGCTCATGCCCATGGGGCGCCGGATACGTGCTCGCGTATGCCGGCTACGACGACGACATGGACGGACAGTTCATCGCCCTTACAGAAGTCGTCCAACCGGGGCAGGAAGCGGAAATCTCCGTCCAGTTCAAGGCTCCTTCACAGGCGGGCATATATGTGAGCGCATGGTCGATGCGCAATGCGGCGGGTGTCTTCTTCGCGGAAAGAATTTTCGTCAAGGTTGTTGTGCAATAAAAATTGTGACCGGTTTGAAACAACTCATCAAAGACAAAGCGCGCCAGCTTGGATTTTTCCTGGCTGGCGTGACTCTTCCTGACCCACCCCCGCATTACTCCACATTCGAACACTGGCTCGCGCAAGGGCATCATGGCAACATGGCTTACCTCGCCACAGAAAAAGCCCGCGCCCGCCGCGCCGACCCGCGCGAAATACTCCCCGACTGTAAATCCATTGTAGTTTTAGCAACGCCATATTCCCCTCCATCTACCGCCCTGAGCGGAACGAGCCGACAGACAAGTGAAGCCGACGCGGGTATGAGGATAGCATCCTACGCCCGCGCCGAAGACTATCACAACATCCTCCCCGCCCGCATGGAGGCGCTCGTTCGCTTCATCGCGGAGCAGGTCGAACGTCCGATAAAGAACCGCTGGTACACAGACACCGGCCCCATTCTTGAACGCGATCTCGCTCAACGCGCCGGCATCGGCTGGATCGGAAAGAATACCTGCCTCATCAATCCGAAACAAGGCTCGTATTTTTTCATCTCCGAAATTTTTCTCGATCTCGAACTCGAACCCGACCCGCCGTTCGTCACCGACCACTGTGGCACATGCGCGCGCTGCATCACCGCCTGCCCCACAGACTGCATTTTGCCCAACCGCACCATCGACGCGACACGTTGCATTTCGTATCTCACCATTGAACTCAAAGACGACATCCCGATCGAACTGCGCGAAAGAATCGGCAATTGGGTTTTTGGATGCGACATCTGCCAGATGGTCTGCCCGTGGAATCGATTCGCGCCGGAAGGCGACTCCGCTTTTTCAGATAACGAACCGCTTCCTCCCCCGACGGGCGAGTTGACTCTCACACCTGAGGCATTTAACCAACGCTTCAAGCGGACCCCCGTCTCGCGCGCCAAGCGACGCGGCTACCTGCGAAACGTCGCTGTCGCGCTCGGCAACACCGGAGATATGCGCGCCCTCCCCGTCTTGCAAAACGCCCTCAACGACGGTGAACCGATGGTTAGAGAACATGCAAGGTGGGCAATTGAACAGATCAGCAAAAGAGCAAATGAGTAACTCACCTGAGAGAGCGTTTCTTAAGTCTAAGAAACGCACGAAAAAGAGCCTTAGCCACAGAGAACACAGAGTTCACAGAGATTTTTTGAGGTGTTTCTCAAAAGTCTCAGCGCGCTCTGTGGCAAAAAAGCAAGTCAAGAAACAGTCTCTTACGCAAAGCAGACGGTGGTGTCTTCGGTAACGCGACATTTATGTCGCCCTTCACTGAGAAGAAACAGAAAGGCGAGACGCTTCGCACTCTCGCGTTACGGGCATCGCATCGCTGCGTAGGGTGAGCGAGTAGTCTCCACTCTCCAGTCTCAAATCCCCCATCTCTAATTCTCACCTTCCTCAATTATCATTTACCAATTACGAATGAAACTCCTCCTCGCCACCAACAACAAAGATAAGATCATCGAACTGCAAGACCTGCTCAACAACACAGGGCTTCAACTTCTTACACCAGCGGATATTCACCTTGAACTCGATGTTATCGAAGACGGACTCACCTACGCCGAAAATGCGACAAAGAAAGCCCTTGCCTTCGCCCAAGCGAGTAACTTAATTTCCCTCGCCGATGATTCGGGGTTGGAAGTAGACGCGCTAAACGGTGAGCCTGGTTTATATTCCGCGCGTTATGGTTCAACAGACGACAAAAAACTTTCTGCTAGGGAACGAAGAAAATATTTATTGAGCAAACTCAAAAATCATCCGCGCCCTTGGATGGCGCGCTTCAAAGCCACAATTGCTGTCGCTGTTCCCGCTCATGTCACACTGAGCCGCGAAGCGGCGAAGAGTCTCTCTACTCGCGAGGAGACTCTTCGGTCACTTCGTGACCTTACATCGTCCCAACGTCCTTTCGGGAGAGTAACACATGTAGAGGGAATCTGCGAAGGCGAGATCATCCCCGAGGAGCGCGGCGCTGGCGGCTTCGGCTACGATCCGATTTTTCTTTTTCCCGAATTAGGCAGGACTATGGCAGAACTCGACACCAGCGAAAAAAACCGCCTCAGCCACAGGGCAAAGGCGGTGATCAAAGCGAAGGATGTCTTGCAATTATTGTTCAATGGCTGACCAGGTAGTGTTCCGTTAATGTGACGGTCATCGCGCCTCACCCTCCAACCGTGATCAAATCCTTGATGCGCTCATAGGTGCCGGGACCGATCCCCGAAACATTCATGATATCTTCTATCGCTTGAAATGGACCGTTCTCCTCGCGGTAATCGATGATCTTCCGCGCGGTTGTCGGACCGATGCCGGGGAGCGTCTCCAGTTCAGATTGCGATGCGGAATTAATGTCGATCAATTCAGTGGAAGCCGCCGGCTCCGTCGGAACCGAGACCGGCTCCACCACCAGCGATGACCCCTCCGCCAGTGGAATATCCAGTTTCTCCCCATCTTCGATAAGCCGCGCAAGGTTGATGCCTGTTTTATCGGCATCTGCCAGAAAACCGCCCGCGGCAGAAATCGCATCCTGCACGCGCGCGCCCTGTGGCAGAGCATACACCCCCGGCCTCGGCACAGCGCCAGTGATGTGAACCACTATCGGGGCTTCTGTTGGCACAGGGCGCAATGTCACCGCCTGCCCGCTGGGGTTGCGCGCCACCACCCACACCACCACAGCGATGAACAAGCCGAACAACACGCCCGAAGCCATGTACAAGATGGATTTGATCGTTTGCATTTGAAATATTTTACTGCAACTTCATCACAAGCAGGTATTCGCCTTCCCGTGTGAAATTCAACATCACATTTGCCACTTTGCTCAAACGCTGAAAATAACGCGGCATGTTCGCGTACTCAAGGCGGACAAATCCAAATTTTTCATACATCAGGCCCATCGTCGAAATGCAGGTCAAATACAACGGGCGCGGACCGTCCTTCAACAACCGCTCGATCACGGCGCGCGCGATTCCCTCGCCGCGATGCGCAGGCGCAACCGCGATGGATGACAATTCCAGGAGGTCCGCGCCGTGCGGTTTCAACTGTCCCGTGCCGATAACGCGGTCCTTGGCGTCCACAGCGACGATGAACCGCTTCCAATCCAAGCCCATCGGGTTGATTCCCACCGCTCGAATCAACTCCTTGATCTGGCGGGATTCCGACTCGCGAGCAGAGCGGAGCGCGTAATTATTCATAGTGAAACGAGGAGATTGCTTCGTCGCCGAAAACCATCGGCGTCTCGCAACGACATTACGCAACTCCCGCCGCGACGATGATGATCAGTGTGGCAATGAACCAGTGAATCAGGAACGGATACAAAAACGATTTTGTCCTCCATGCCACCCAGCCAAAAGCAAAGCCGCCGAAGATCGTGGAGAGAGTCTCTACCTCGGGTTTTCCATTGTGCATTAACGCAAATGGGACGGCTTGCACCCATAACGCTTCGGGACCAAACTTGCGAACATACCCGAACAAAATCCATCCGCGAAAGACAAATTCCCACCCGATCAGATCGAGGCAGGTTGTCCATGGCAGTCCATTTACATACGGCTGATAATACTTCTGCATGGATGCGTTATCACTGCCGAAAAAATAGATCACTGGCGCCATGAACAAAACCCCGATGGCTGTGATGACAAGCCCTGCCTTCCAATCGCCGAGTCCGAAACCGTATTCCTTGGGGTTTTCGCGGAAAATAACAAGAATGACTACAAGAGGAACAACCAAATACAAAACGACTCGAAACCAATGCCCAAGTTGATCGAATAGAAATTTGCGATGATAAAAGTCCGCCATGAACAGGAGGGTCGAGATGATTGTGATCGTTACGATCTTCCAATCGAATTTGAGGCGTTCGCCGAGGAGGTAGGTCATAGTGAGTAGTAATCGGTGAAGAGTGATCAGTAGGGCAAGTAGGATTGGTTTCCAGTTGGGCTTAGAAGTTGCGCAATTTTATCCCAGTCGCGGGCGAGTTCGAGTCCCCAGTTGGTTACGAGGAGAGCCACAAAG
The DNA here is from genome assembly GCA_949319575.1 of uncultured Anaerolineales bacterium. Classification (GTDB taxonomy): domain Bacteria; phylum Chloroflexota; class Anaerolineae; order Anaerolineales; family Villigracilaceae; genus Defluviilinea. Next base: position 25,148 of record CASGHD010000155.1, read on the forward strand.
AGAATGGAGAGAATTAGGAGAATTTTGCCTATTTGCGATTCGCGCCAGCGGAGGGACAACGCGCCGAATCCATGTACCCAAAACCATGCGGCGAGGATGGCGACGTACGGCATAAGCGCAAGGTGAAAGCGGTCTTCGGCAAGGATGAATACGTGAGGAATGGCGTAACAAATAAGCAAGAGGGCAAGCAGACAAGTTTGCGGATTCCAACGGAGGAGAGACAGTCCCAGCGCTGCGGAGATGGAAATGATAACAAAGGGCAACAGCAAGATCGCCGAGATCGTCAACAAAAGAGGAAGAGGGATAAAGCCAAGAAGATCGTTTCCGTAAAAATACATCAGCACGCGCTTTTCCAACCCGAAGAAGAAACCAAGGCGGTTTATTGCGAGTGGAACGAATCTCTCAGGCTGTGCCTTGATGAACTCGATCGCTTTTTCTGTTCCGATCTTGTCGCGCTCGGCGTCGTCAAGGATGGGTAACAGATCGAGCGAGGGACCGAAGAAAAACGAACCGTTGCCTTCAGGGTGATAGCCAAGATACAAGTTGTAGCCCATCGAGGTTTCGATGCCGGTCAATTCACCGTGCAAAAGAGAATTGCGGATGGTCCATGGAGCAACGACAAGGACAAAAGCGAGAATTGAGGCAATTGCCCGCTTGCCGCGCAGATAAAAGAGAAGGCAGAATGCGGCAAGGGCGAAGGCGAGAATTACGGAACGCGTGAGGGCAGTAAGGGCGAGGAAGATTCCAGAAAGTAGAAAGTGGGAAGTGGATGGTCGTTCGATTGAGGAAAGAAAAAAGAGGAAAGAGGCGAGCAGGAGAACGAAGAAGGGATTTTCCGTTCCGAGACCGAGAGGGTAAACGAGAAGAAGAGGATAGGCGGCGATGACCCACGCCGAGAGGCGCGCGGTTCGTTCAATCAACTTTCCACTTTCTATTTTGATGGGTGCTGGAAAGTTGAAAGTGAAAAGCCGCTGCGCCACCAAATACGTCAGCGGCGCAAGCGGCGCGCCGAGAAAAATTGCTTGCGCCAGCCGCGCGGCGAAGAAACGCGAGAAGTCAATTCCGTTGAAAAAATAAACGATGGCGAGAAAGGCGGGGTATAGCGGCGCGCGAAACGACGTGGCAACGCCGAGGCTGGGATCATATTCCCTAGCGGTAGACAGGTCGAAGTCCACGAAAGAGGCGAGTTGGTTTAAATCCGATTCGGCGTACCAGCGGAATCCATGCCCCTGCGCGAGACTGCGCGCGAGCATGTCATATTGAAACATGTCGTCGAGACCGATACCCAAACTGCGCGCGGCAATGACGGGAATCAAACGGAGGATAAGCGCAACGACATAAATTTTGAATGCGAAGGATTTAAACATATTCAACCATCGTCCCGCAAGTTCGTAGGAGCGCCAAGAACAAAACAGAAACCTGCGGGACGTTTAAAATCAAAACGGATTGCACAATTGTACCGTGCAATCCGTTGGCATTAGGCAGTGACGCGCGAGGCGGCTTTGAGCTTCTCGATCCGCCGCGCGAGATACGGCATGTAATAGCCGTCATACTTTTCCCACAGTTCGGGGCGCATCCAGTCGGCGCCTTTCACTTGACCGCGACAATTCGCGCTGCCGCAATGACATTCGAACTCGTCGTAGATCGAGCCGTCGCACATGGCGTAATCGAAGTTGAGTTCTTCGCCCGCTTGAATATCGCGCATGGCAAGCAAACCGATCTGACCTGTGAAGCCGACATTCGGTTCGCACGAATGGTTAAAGCAATCGGTGGGTTCAAGCGGCAACGGGGCTTCAAGATACAAACCCTCTTCGATCTGCAAAATCCGTTGCGTGAAAGACTCCATGTTGGGGTCTATCTCATGTTCCGCAACAATGCGCCCTCCCCACAAACAGATCAACTCGCCTTTGCGGATCGGCTCGCGCGCAAACACACCGTATCCGCCTTTCTCTTCGAACGCGCCCGAGTCACATTTCGGGTTGAGATGGGAATAATATTGTCCGGTCATTCTTTCCTTTCGTTTTTTTGATGAGGGCATTTCGCCCAAAAAGATACTTTGGCAGTAACCTGCGCCAAAGGGAAAACCTTGGGTGATGTCACTCTGAGCGACAGCGAAGAGTCTCGTGATCGTGAGGGAGATTCTTCGCTCCTCAGAATGACGGAAAACTGGGAAACAAAAACAGCCAAAACAACAGCTCTTAACCACTGTGTTGACTGCATAGACCTTAAGCAGTCCCGCCGCCTCACCAAGTATCAGTTGGAGGGCGGCGGAAGCCAGATTTTATTCGTGGCGTAATTTAGATGAAGGGCACAAGCATTTGCTCATTCACACTCGTGCGAGTCGTTAGAATATCAACGCTCCTTTATAGAATAATGATTGCAATTTTAATAGGGATTGACGTGCTGTCAATATTTTTGGAAGGGGAATTTTTATGGATTCAAAACCGCTTCGCCTCAACGGGAGGCCTGATCGGGCCGCGGCTACTTTGTCTCACCTTCGGTATCCGAATTTTGCGCGGAGAGTCGTTGCGCCAAAAAGATCGGAACAAAAGTGATCAACATCACGAACATCGCAACCACATTCGTCACGGGTCTATCGCGCGGGCGAACGAGCTGGCTGAAGATCCAGATCGGCAACGTGGATTGTTGCCCCGCGGTGAACGTGGTGACAATGACCTCATCGAACGACAAGGCAAACGCCAACATACCGCCTGCCAACAGCGCGGTGGCGATATTCGGCAAGATCACGTAGCGGAACGTCTGGATGGAGTTTGCGCCCAAGTCCATCGAAGCTTCGATCTGCGAACCTTGCATTCTTCGGAAGCGCGCCAGCACATTGTTGTATACCACGACCACACAAAAGGTGGCATGACCGATGACGATCGTCCAGAACGAGAATGGAATATCGAATCCGCCAATGGCGGTACGGAGCGCGATACCGGTCACAATGCCCGGCAAGGCAATCGGCAAAATGAGCAGGAACGAGATCGCCTCCCTGCCGAAGAAGTTGCTCCGATACACCGCCGCCGCGGCAAGCGTTCCGAGGATGAGAGCCGCAACCGTCGCCACTGCCGCCACTTGAAACGAGAGAGTCAACGCGCGCCAGAGGTCTTCACGCTGCCAGGCGACCCCAAACCATTTGAACGTGATACCAGGCAGTGGGAAAGTATACGTGGTCTCGTCGGGAGTCAATGTGTAGAGAAAAATGATCAGTATCGGCACATGTAAAAACAACAGCCCGCCCAGCGCGGCAAGCTTCAAACCCCACGAGGCTTCCGGATTAGAGCGCATCGAAGGCTCCCAATCTGCGGGCAAGGAGGAGATAGACGATCATGATGACGATCGGTCCCATCGTCATCGCCGCGGCAAGCGGGATGTTCCCCGCCGTGCCTTGATAAGAATATACCGCCATGCCGATAAAAAATTTCGAGTTGCCGAGCACAATGGGCGCAATAAAATCGCCGAGCGTCAGCGAAAACGTGAAGATCGAACCGGCAACCACACCGGGGAACGCCAGCGGTAGGATCACCGCGCGGAAGGTCTGCAACGGCTTTGCTCCCAGGTCGCCCGAAGCCTCGAGCAGGGATTTCGGCACACGCTCCAGCGAGGTGAGAACCGGCAAAATCATATAAGGCAGCCAGATATAAACAAACACGATAAACAATCCAATAGGCGAGAGCGCCAGCGATGAACCGCCGATTGATTCAAAACCCAGCAACCAATTCAATACGCCGTCAAGGTGAAGCAGGTTGATAAACCACGAGAGAATGCCCTCCTGCGCCAGGATCAACTTCCACGCATACACCCGCACAAGATAACTCGACCACAGCGGCATCGTGATGGCGATCACCAGCCACGTCTTCAAACGCGGCGAGGCAAACTTGGCGGTGTAATAGGCAAGCGGAAAGGCGATCAGCGCGTCTGCAAAGGTCACCGCCGCCGCCATCATCGTTGTGCGTTTAAAAATATCGAGGTTGGCAGGCTCAAACAATTGGGCATACGTCGACAGCGTGAACTTTCTGACGATCAAACCCGTGAACCCCTCCAAAGAATAAAAACTGTAGACCAACAAGTTGAACAACGAGCCGAGGTACACCACCACCATGTACATCATCGGCGGACCCAATAACAACGCCAGCGCCAGGCGCGGGCGGCGATACAAATATGTGGAAGCGCGGTTCAACATCGAACTAGCCTCCCACCGGGTTCATGTGATCCCTGTGCCAAAGCAGTCGCACTTTTTGCCCCTTCACCGAAAGCACATCCATCGAAGTTGTCTTTAAATTTTGTTCGACCACCACCAAATCGTTGCCGCCCTCGGTTTCAACAAGGTATCGCGTAAACAAGCCAAGATACACCACATCGCGCACGACTCCCTCCACAGACACCATATCCGCTTCAGGCTGGCTCTCGACCTTGCCCAGGTGAATTTTTTCAGGACGAATGGAAAACATCGTATCGGACCCCGTGAGCCGCTTTGCCACCTCCCCGCCGATTAAATTGGACGTGCCCACAAACCCAGCCACGAAGGGCGAAGCGGGTCTTTCATAAATTTCGGCCGGGGCGCCCACCTGACAGATTTTCCCCTCGTTGAAGACCGCAATGCGGTCGCTCATCGTCAACGCTTCCTCCTGGTCGTGCGTGACGAAAATAAAGGTGATCCCCACCCGTTGTTGAATCGACTTAAGTTCCACCTGCATCTGCTGTCGCAGTTTCAGGTCCAGCGCCCCAAGAGGCTCATCAAGAAGAAGCACCTTGGGATGGTTGATCAAAGCGCGGGCGAGAGCCACGCGCTGACGCTGTCCACCGGAGAGTTGCGACGGCTTGCGCTTGCCAAACCCCGCCAGGCGCGTTAATTCCAGCATCTCCTCCGCCCGGCGCATCCGCTCCGATTTGTTCACTTTTTTGACCATCAATCCGTAGGCAACGTTATCCGCCACATTCATATGTGGGAACAGGGCATAATCCTGAAAGACCGTGTTCACATCCCGTTCGTAGGGCGGCAGGTCAGATACATCCTGCCCATATAAGAAAATTTGTCCCGAGGTTGGGCGATCGAAACCGGCGATCATCCGCAAGCAGGTGGTCTTCCCCGAACCGGAGGGACCGAGCATCGAAAAGAATTCGCCGTCTCGCACTTCAAGGTTAACCAGATCAACCGCTTTCACGTCGCCGAAGTGACGGCTAACCTGATCGAACCGTATGGCAGGGGCTGGTGGATTACTCATGGGTTTGAATGCTCGTTGTTGATTGGATTTTTATTACGGAGCGCGCGAACTTCCACAATTGGGTTGCCGGGTTTCACGCGCGCTCACACGACTCGTAATATATCTCAGACAATTGACCTGCGCAGGAGGGCGTTCTTTACCGTCCGCGCTATGGAAGATAGTTTTCGAAGTTGGGCAAATTCATGATAAAGAACATCAGGCGAGAACGAGTCCCGCCTGATGTTTTTCAAGCCCAGATCAGATTAACGCCCGCCGATCACAGCCACGTAATTCGTGACCCATTCGTGGTACGGAACGCAATCCTCGCGCCCGCCGGGACCATCGCCGCAGTCAGATGTAGGCGTGCGCCACCATTGGATCTTGTCGAAGTCGTTCAAGCCATTATTCGCGCACCCCTCGGGACCGAGCAATTCGTTCCCTTCGCAAGCATCCAAACGAACCGGGATGTTCTGGAACCACGCGGCGAGATCACCCTGAACCTTCGGGTCGAGGGAATGCTCCATCCACAGATAAGCGCAGTTGGGGTGCGCGGCATCCACGTGTAACATGGTCGTGTCTGCCCAGCCGGTCGCGCCTTCCACCGGGACGACCTTTTCAATCGGCGCGCCGCCGAACTTCAGCAAGTTCGCCTGGAAGGGCCACGAGCCAGACGCGGCAACGCCTTCATTGGTGAAATCATCCATCTGAATGGCGGCATCGTGCCAGTAGCGGTTGATCAACGTCCGTTGTTGTCGCAGGAGTTCGATCGCGGCATTGAATTGATCGCGGCTCAACGCGTACGGGTCAGTGATACCCAATTCAGGGCGCGCGCTCTTCAAATACAACGCGGCATCCGCCACGTAAATGGGACCATCGTACGCCTGAATGCGTCCTTTATTCGACTGACCATCCGGCAGCGTCATTTCCTCGAACACCACATTCCAGCTGGTTGGGGGTTCATTGCCGAAGATCTCCGTGTTGTACATCAGGATATTCTGACCGGATGAATAGGGCACGCCGTAATGTTCCGGGGTTCCATCGCCGTCGGTATCCACCGTATTCCACGGGGCATTTTGAAGACGCGGATCAACCTTGCTAAAAGAGGGGATCAAATCAACATTCACTTCCTGCACGCGCCTACCGGAGATCAAACGGTTTGAGGCGTCACCCGAAGCGGTCACAAGGTCGAAACCGCCTTCGTTCATCAACGCCACCATCTCATCAGAAGTCGCGGCGGTCTTCACGGTCACCATACAACCGGTGGCTTCCTCGAACTTGGTCACCCAGTCGTACGCCGGATCAGTTTCGCCGCGCTCGATGTAGCCAGCCCACGCCACGATCGAAAGCGCTCCTTCGCCATCACCGACCGACTGCAACGGGCCATCCTCACGACCGCCCTCGCCGCCCGCGCCACCGCAAGCCGAAAGCACAAGACTGACGAGCATTACCAGACTGCTCAATACAAACCACTTGGACTTCATTGCTCTCTCCTTGATTGATTTTTTAGAATTGAAAATTCATGGGACAAATCGTGATTCCTTAACCCCTACCCGCCACCTCCTTCCACAGGTTACCCATAGGAACACCAGACGCGCAATTAAGATATGGCATGTCTGATTATAAGAAAGTGTTCAGAGAAAAGTCAATTGAATAATTCCGAATTGGATAATGCCGCTTCGCCCTCCCTTACGGCTGATTCTGCTGCGGACGCGCCTCCCTAGCCTGAGAGGGCTAACGTCACCATGGCGCGGAATCCGCGATAGACCGCGACCATATCCTGCCCTGCCAACGAAACGCGAGTCGCCTCCCGCTGTGTGGCAGGCATCAGGGCGGCGCGATCCGCCATGTCGGAGGTGAAAAATTCCACAGTGGCGCGAATCGGGGAATCCAACACGAACGGGTCCGGCGCGTCGCCTTCCGCAAGCCGCGTCACCGCCCGCGCCGCAGACAGGAAGATCATTTCTTGCGTCACGTGCGGCGGCAAACATTCAGCCGCATAACGACCCGTTGCCTGTTTGACCGCCGCGCGTTCCACATCGCCGAGCAGGTTTTCTACTTCCGCGCAGGCGGTTTGATCGCCGCTGACCATGATGACCGGCGCGCCGAAATGACCGGCGACTGACGCGTTCAACCCATATTCGCCAGTGAGGATTTCGTTGAGCCAAAGATTCGCAACTGTTTTAGAAGACCACGTGTGATCGAGGATGGCATTCTGCATTCCGTTGCGCGCGTGATACCCGACGAACATCACGCCGTCCACGCTTTCATCGATACCCTGCATCATCGAAAGCGGACTTGGCGAACCGGTGTTCAACTTCGCGCGCGGGTCAAGTTCTTCAACAAGGATATTCGAACCGTTCCAATGACCGTCCGCAACGATGACCTCATCTGCACCCGCATCAAACGCGCCGCGGATGGCGGCATTCACATCCTGCGTCATCAAACGGCGAAAGCGCGCATACTCCGCATGTCCCGGCGTGACCTGGTCCCACGTGGTAACGCCGGTGATGCCTTCCATGTCTGTTGCGATAAGAATTTTCATAAGCAATTTCCTGGTAACTACTCAGGCATGTCGTTGCGAGGAGGCTCTTGCTCGCCTGCCCCGATGTTTTTCGGGGTCCCGACGCCTGTCCTGAGCCTGTCGAAGGGAAGCAATCTCCCGGCGTTGGGGGACTGCTTCGGCAAAACCAAGAGC
>CASGHD010000156.1 GCA_949319575.1 uncultured Anaerolineales bacterium
TAAATCTGGTATCGTTGGGCTTGGGTAAGCTGGCGGTAGGTTCTCATAGTGCTCCTTTGACTTGGTCGTCTGAGAAGCATTATCCTACTCCAGCTTACCTCTCAGCAACCTTCAAAGTTGCACTTCGCACTTGAATCTACACAGTATAAAAATTGGAGGCAGTGGCAAAATATATGCCAATGGTCCAATAATTAGAGTTGGCTCGTATCAAATAGGAATGAATGTTGTCCAAAAAGATGGTAAACAAATTAGAGAGTTAGTCATCAATACTAGTCTAACAAGAGAAAATAGTTATGGCTTCTTTTTTACAAATTCAAAAATGTCAGATAAAGAGCTGGCAACATCATTCTCTCAAACGCTTTACACAGCCGAACAAGAAATGAATAATCTAGTAGTTGCAATCCCAACAAGTTCTTCAACTAGAAACGAATTTCTTTATGCAGAGTCAAAAAATGATAAGATCGGGTTCTCATTTGCATTACCAGGAACCGCTGGTGTTGATCTTGTCTCCCAATGGATGAGCGAAGCGCCAAATTATTTTATCCCTCCTACTCCTTGACTTTTATACTCACTTTTTGACATGATGTATGTATGAAGAAAGCGCTTCTGGTTGTATTTATTTTATGCACGGTGGCAATAGGCACGGTTCTATTTATTTCAAGTAAATATATTGAAAAATCAGGCAGTATTATCTGGGTGAGTGATCCAAAGGCAAAAGGCGAGTGGGTAAAAAACGATACTGCAAAAGAGTGGTGGGCAAAAATTTCAGATGAAAACACCAAAACCGTAATTGTTTATTTATCGCCCTATACTGAATATTCATCCACAAGGCTTCAAAAAGATGACAAACCTCTTGTCTATGCCAATTGGGGCAAGTGGGGTATCTGGCAGGTACTACGGATTTCAATCGTCTGGGATGAGTGGGGAAAAATTGATGAAAGTAAAAATAGCCACCTGGTATCGTTTGTATCACAGCAACTACTGAGCGTCTCATAATTTACTAAAGTTTTCAGATATGCTACAACTATAGCATGTCAAAGGATAAACCACAAACAACCAACTGGAAAGAGCGGCGTCGTTTTCATGCGTTGAAACTCAAGCGTAAAAAGTGGAAACAAAAAGATATTGCCACCGCATTGGATGTGAGCGAAGGTGCGGTTAGCCAATGGCTCAAAACAGCAACAGCAGAAGGAGAGAAAAGTTTACAGGCTCGCCTTCATACAGGACGAACTCCTGAACTGACCTTTGCGCAAAAACAACTCATCCCCGATTTCCTGTCACATGGAGCAGAGGCGTATGGGTTTCGAGGAGAAGTATGGACTTGTTCACGTATCCGCAAAGTTATTGAATGGGAATTCAGTGTGTCATATCACAAATCTCATGTGGCTCGTTTGATGAAGGATTTGAAATGGACACCGCAAATGCCCGTCGAACGCGCTATCCAACGGAATGAACTTGCCATTGCTCAATGGCGAAGCGAGGTCTGGGTAGAGATGAAAAAAAAGCGCGTTTGGAGCGCAGAATCCTTGTTTTTGTGGACGAATCGGGCTTTTACCTTTTACCCGCAACCATCAGAACATATGCACCGATTGGTCAAACACCCGTGGTACGTGTTTTTCAAACAAACGATCATTTATCCGTCATGAGCGGAATTACTCCGCAAGGTTGGTTGTTTACGATGACACGCGATGAAGCATTGGATGGTTTCAATAGTGTGCATTTTCTAAAACATCTTCTATGGCACATGGAGAGTAAATTACTGGTCATTTGGGATGGCTCAACGATCCATCGCAATCAATGCATCAAAGAATTTTTGTCAAATAGCGCAGCCAAACAAATTCATCTTGAACGGTTGCCTGCTTACGCACCAGACTTGAACCCAGATAAAGGCGTTTGGAATCATCTCAAATATGTAGAACTCAAAAATGTGCGCTGCGCAGACTTGAGTAATTTACGTCAAAAACTTCATTTGGCGATTCGACGCTTACGAGGCAAACCACATTTGATTCAATCCTTTTTTGCGCTTGCAGGTTTGAGTATTAAAAAGGCTAGGTATTTATGAGACGCTCTGTAGCGCGCCCGCGCGCGCCAGCCATTTACACTCTGCTATAATTTTCGCCATGATCTTGGTCACCGGCGCGACGGGATTCATCGGTCGCGCGCTTGTGCGTCACCTCTCAGAAACGGGACAGGAAGTCCGCGTGTTGTTGCGTCCCTCGCCGAAATCGCCGCAACTTCCCAAGGGCGTGCCGGTCGAGGTCTCGGTAGTCAGCCTCAATGACGAACGAGGCGTGCGCGCGGCGCTGCGCGGCGTCCAGCAGGTATTCCATCTTGCCAGCGCGTCGGGGCAGGGGCGTCACGGTAATTTGTTTAACACCGATATAGAGGGGACGCGTATTCTTGCCCACGCCGCGCAGGATGCGGGAGTTCAACGCCTGATCTTTCTCAGCCACGTAGGCGCCAACCGTATGTCGGCGTTCCCGGTTCACAAAGCGAAGGGCATCGCCGAGGAGCACATCCGCAAAAGCGGCGTGCCGCATACCATCATCCGTTCGACGATCGTCTTCGGCCCCGAGGATCGCTTCACCAACAGCATCGCGACAGCCCTTCGATATGTTCCGTTCCTCTTCCCGATCCCCGGCGATGGGAAAGTTCTGCTCCAGCCGCTTTGGGTGGAGGACCTGGTCACCGCGTTGCTATGGGCGCTTCAGAACCCCGAGATGGCGAACGAAACGTATGAGATCGGTGGCGGCGAATATTTCACCTTTCGGCAGATCGTCGAAACGATCATGACAATTTCGAACACAAGGCGCGCCTTCCTACCGCTATCCAGCCCGTTCATGCGAGGGCTGTTCATCACACTCGACTCGATGATCCCCAGCGCGAACATTTCCACCTATTTGCTCGATTACATCGCCGTCAACCGCACCTGCCCGGTGGAAAACCTCGCGCGCAACTTCGGCTTGATGCCAGCCCGCTTCGGCTACCGGCTCGATTACCTGATGCGAAAACCGCTCCTGCAACGCCTGCAAGAAACGCTCCGTATTTCGCGTTGATCGATCGTAGCCGCGAATTACATGAATTGACGCAAATTTTTCTTACCGGGTTTTAGCCTGTGTGGTTAAAATTTTTCCATATGCCCGCGCCCATCATCAAAATCCTTGAAACCCCCGAAGAAATGACTGCCGTTGAAGAACTGCAACGCCAGGTGTGGCACGGCAGTGAAACCGACGTTGTCCCCGCGCATGTATTCATCGCCGCAATTCACAACGGAGGCATCGTGGCAGGCGCGTATCTCGATGACCGGCTCATCGGCTTTGTCTTCGGCTTCCCCGGCATCGAGAAAACGCCGGACGGCCCGCGCGCCAAACACTGTTCGCACATGCTGGGTATCCATCCCGATCACCGCGACGGCGGCATCGGCTTCGCGCTCAAACGCGCCCAATGGCAGATCGTCCGCCACCAGGGGCTGGACCATATCACGTGGACGTACGACCCGCTCCTCAGCCGCAACGCCCACCTCAACATCGCCAAACTCGGCGCGGTCTGCAACACCTATCGCCGCGCGGAATACGGCGACATGCGCGACGGGCTGAACGCGGGACTGCCCTCCGATCGTTTTCAAGCGGACTGGTGGGTCAACACCCGGCGCGTCGAGCGGAGGTTGGGCAAGCGCGCCCGCAAGCCGTTGATCCTTGACCATTTCTCGCGGGCAGATTTGCGCCCCCTCTACACGCCTCATGCCTCGACGGGAAACCTGCTTCGCCCACCCAAACATTTCTCGCCGCTTGAAGAGAAGCTCGCCCTCGCCGAGATCCCCTCCGATTTCAACGCGCTCAAAGAAAAAGATTTCGCCCTCGCCCGCGACTGGCGCTTCTTCACCCGCGAAGTTTTCGAGACCGCGTTTAACGCAGGCTACATCGTCACCGATTTTGTGCGTGACACCGAGAGGAGTTTCTACGTGCTCTCGAACGGCGAGACCACATTGCAATAAAAACATATACCTTATGCAGATGGGGGCAGTTGTACTGCCGTCGTCATAGCGCGCCTTCAATGAAACAGCCTCAACTGCATAACGACTAAAACAGTAACCATTAAGAGGGGGAATGCGTCATAACTGCATGAGCAACGCGCGGAAGGATATCCCAAATTGGTGGGCGGTGGAAGCGATGATCGCCTCCTACAATCACGTGTACCAGGTGGTATACGGCACGCGCTACGAAGAGACGGGTCCCATCGGGGTATCCATGTACAACGACGCGCCGATCGCCTCCTTCCACTATGAATTCCTCGCCCTAAGCGCGGATATTCACAAGGTGACCGATGCCGTCCGGGCATATCCGATCCCCGAGGGGAAAAAGCACATTGTAAATATTTTTCACACGACCCCCAGCGATCACAACCTGAAAGAACATTTTTCAATGCTGGGTCACGAGTTTGTGCGCACCGGTCCCATTGTGGGCTATGACCTGCCCATGCAGGTCAGCACCATCCCGCTCAACATCCACAAGGCAAAAACCATACAACAGACCGAATCCGCCAATAACAGCCTGACCGCCGAAGGCGAGCGCATTCATGTGCAAACCTTGCGCGATAAGCACATCCATAACTTTTTCATTAAGGAAGGCGGGCTGGCAGTGGGATGGGTGCAACTCGTGACGAAATATCGCGGCGTGGGCTACATCAACCAATTGTACGTAATGGAGGAATATCGCCAGCGCAGGTTCGCCACCACGCTTGCCCATGCCGCCCATTCGGAGGCGATCAAATTGGGCGTGAAGAAGATGGTCGCCATCCCCTCGGATATGTCGATGCATCTCTTCCGCCGCATGGGATATCGCCCGTTGTTGTTCTTCTCTGTGTTCCGCCCGAAGTCGTTTAGAAAGACCTGGCTATACGATCAGCCGGGCTACTCCCAGCCGCTGACATGAACAACGATGCCGCGCGATCTGCGCGGCATCGTTGTGTGTTGGATGTTCTTCAATTGTGGGAGATGGTTTGAAAAATGGAATCCTGTGTGGGGTTACCTCCGAAAGGAAGGATTTTCATTGCCTCCCGCTTGCGCCGTCATACCGATGGGGTGATAGGTAGGCTCGTTATAGAGCGGTTGCGAGTAGCTCGCAGGGGCGGGTTTGGGCGCAGGGCGCGGAAAAGACGAATTGGAAGCCTGAGCAGGCTCACTGACGGGACGATAGGCCGGTCGGTTGTTGAAACTTTGGCGGGCAGAGGGGCTGTCATCCATTGAAAAGAGTCGTTCGCCGGCGATGGAGAAGGTGTTAATCAACAGGACGCGGATCATGAGCACCATCCCAGCCACGAGAGCCGGCACCACTTTAGTCATCATCGCCTGCCCGAGTAGAACGCCTCCCTGGGCATTGTGCTGGAGAATGGCGATGGACACGCCCCACCAGGTCAGTGTGGCGTTGAATGCCGCGGCGAGCAACCAGGCGCCAAGCAAATACCAAACTTCGGCAGGCTCGTCGCGCCCTTTTTCGGGGGTGAAGATGCGGGCAATACCGGCAAAGTCGATACCGCAGAAGGCGAGCGCCAAAATAGTCGCCCATTTGAACGGACCAAATGCCAGGTCGCCGAGGATATCGCGCAGGGCAAACGCCGTGCTGGAGAAGTTGAAGATTTCAAACCCCAGTAGGGCGCTGAGGATGATCCCCCCAAAGATCAACCCGCGCTTGTGGGCGGCATTTTGAATGAGCGGAAGAAGCTTGACAGACAAAGAACGGTTCATAGGAATCTCCTGTGGGTGTAGCCACAACATGAAGGGGGGCGGTCAATGCCCATAGTTTAGAACACTTGTTCTAATTTGTCAAGGTTTGATTCCATTGAAATGATTCCCACCCGCCTCCATTGCGAAACTTCACATTGTCTTCGCGCGTTCCGCCATTTGCGTTCGCAGGTGACTTGTGTCTTTGTCGATCGTGAACAACGCGCCGAGGTAAAACAGAAAGCAGATCAGCCACGCGGTAACGCAAACGATCATGATGGAAAATGTTTTGTCGCCCGTGGCAACGATCAACGCGCCGGTGAGAGCGGGCGCGGTGACGGCTCCGCTGTTCTCGATAAAATATTCGATTGCTTGCGCGGTTGAGCGAACTTCGGGGACCGTCACATCGTAGACGGTGGCGACCACGTTCGGGGATGAGAGAGGCATGAAAGCGGCAGTCAGGCACATGAGGAGAAAGAAGCGGTTCGGTTGATCCAGCGGCGTGGTCATGGCAAAGTAGAGAAAAATTGCGCCGAGCAAAACTCCCACGCTGGAGACAAGAATGCGTCCCTTTTTCGTTCGTTGGAAAAAGAAATCACCGAGAAATCCGCCGACGACATATCCCGCCGCGAGGATCAAAATGACCGGCGCCATCGTGGCGATGATGCGGTTGGAATCGTAGCCGCGCTCGGTTTCAAGATATCCGAAGAAAAAGAAGATGATCACCTGTATCGGGATCACGCCGGCGAACCCTTGTAAAAAGATGAACCACATCGTGCGCTTTTGGAAGATCTGCCTCACCTCTGCCCACGAAAAATGGAAGGTCGCCATTTCCGGAACATTTTCGAATTCGGGTTCGGCTTTGCCGCGCGGCATATCCTTCACGCCAAAATAAATGAAGAGCGCGATCACAATTCCCAAGCCGCCTGTGATGTAAAACACCGAACGCCAGCCGCCGATCATCGGCGCGACCATTTGGCCGAGGATCAAACCCATCAAGAACCCAAGTGGTTGCGCAACTTGCAAAATGCCGTACACCTTGCTACGCAAGTTGGGACCGAAATAATCTGCAACGAGGGTGTAAATGCCGGGGTAGGATGAGTCGTCAATGCCTGTTGAAGCGCGCGTGATTAGAAATCCCGCGTATGTGCGGACGATTGCGTTCAACCACGTGGTCGCGCCCCAAATGAACGACGCCAGCGCGAGCAGTTTTGAGCGCGCATAATGGTCGTATAAATATCCCCACAGCGGATACAACACCGTCGCCACCGCCAGCGCGCCCGAGTTGACCAAGCCCCATTGGAAATCATTGATGCCGAACGTTTCGCTGATCTGCACTTGCAACGAGCCGATCATCAACTTGTCGGTCTGATGCAATAACATGAAAAAGAAAAAGATGGCGACGACGAACCAGCGGTAGTTGGGATTCTTTTGCGACATGTATGCTCCTCGGTGTGCGATGAAGGATGATGAAGTAAACAGGTACAACAAGTACACAGGTACACAAGTACACAAGTAACATGTATACGTGTTTACCTGTCTACATGACCACTTACCCTTCTTCTGAAATAATCTCCCGCGCGAGTTTTTGTAATTCGTCCGCGTCGTTCACTTTTGACGAATCAAAATATTGAGCGAGCAAATCAAGCGGACTCATACTGCTGACAACCTGTCCTTCAGGGATACGAACACGCGCCTCGATCTTTGGTTTCTTCACGAGATGAAATTCGAATGCGTCCGCCGCAAATTTTCGTAACGCGGATTCGTCAATCAGCGCGTCCCACTCTCTGGGATATTCCACAACCAATTTGATAATTGCATCAGACATGTCTTTCGGCAACTGGGATTTCAAAAATTCAGTCACGTTCTCGTTCGATCCTTCGCCTCCGCTCAGGACAGGCATGAGGCTGGCTCGCCTTTCGATGAACCGACGCGTCCCTTCGATCTTTTTCCACTCCACCTTCGTGTTTCCGCGCTCCACTTCTGCGATGATGTAAAACTTGTCGTCCTTCGCCTCGCCGAAATCAATTCGTTCGATGGAGCCGGGATAAATGACGGGCGGATGATTCCCCTCGTTCACATCCTGCGGCTTGTGGATGTGACCCATCGCGACATAATCGAGACGCGGATCTTTCACCAGCGATGTGGGTAAAACCAAATCGCTTCCCAACATCACCATGCGTTCCGCGCCGAACGTCGCGCCTTCGACGGAGGCGTGAGCGGTGAGAATCAGAGGCAGGGACTTATCCGCTTCATTGATATATTCTTCAACGAGACTGGAGATTCGAGATTCGAGATTGGAAAAGATTTCAGTTGTATCCACCGCGCTCATTTCGAGATTTGCCATCATGGCCGAGCGCGTGATCCACGGCATAGCGATGATTTGAACAGGCACGTCCCATAAATCTTCTGGTTTCAAAAATTGCGGCTTATCTAACACTTTGATAAACGGCACTTGCAACGTGTCGAACTCTTGAATCGCGTGCGCGCGTCCGATGGCGGGAGACAGATCGTGGTTGCCGATCAAAAGCAACGTTGGGATTTTCGCTTGCGAGAGTCGCATGATGCGTTTGCCCCACTCGCGTTGAAACGTCGGCGCGGGGGAACGATCTTTGTACGCGTCTCCCGCAAAGATGACCAGGTCCACCCGTTGAGAGATCGCCGCGTCCACGATGGTATCCAGCGACTTGAGAAAATCCAGCACGCGCAGGGGCAGTCCCGTTTCGGGGTCGTGGCGTCCGTAGTTTGCCATGTCTATGTGCGCGTCGGCGAAGTGGAGGAGTTTCATAGTTGGATAGTTGGGTAGTTGGGTAGTTCTTAGTTTCGGTTGCGAGTTTGTAGGCAAAAGTCAATTCATCCTGACTGATGTATTTGCGGTCAAGCGCAAGATAGAGTTCGGATTGTACTTCGCTTGCTGAACGACGCGACATTTTGAGGAAGCGAATAAATTCAGGATTTGTTGTAACTACTCAGCCTGGGAACATGTCGCTGCGAGGCGCTCTTGGTTTTGCCGAAGCAGTCCCCCAACGCCGGGAGATTGCTTCGTCGGGACCCCGAAAAATATCGGGGCAGGCGAGCAAGAGCCTCCTCGCAACGACATGCCTGAGTAGTTACGATTTGTTCCCGAGTCAAATCCTTCAGCGATATTGTGCATGATCGAACCAGCCGCATCTTGAATTTGACCGCACAAGCGAAAGTCTTTAGCGAATTTGGAATGTTCCGTCAGGTCATATACATAGTTCGCGAGTTGACGACCCTTTTGCCAGCTTTGCAAATCCTCAAATCGTCCAATCTTTGCCATGACACAATCCTCCTTGAATTTTGAAAAGGATAACCTCACGCCATCCAACTACCAAACTACAAAACTATCGAACTATCAAACTTCTATGGCTGAACCCCCAAATCCTGCAACGCCTGAATGGCGGGACCCCAATTCGGATGGAGCTTCAGCGTCTCGCGGTAATCGGCGATGGCGCCGGGGGTGTCGCCGATCATGTATTTTGCCTGCGCGCGCCAGTAGATACTTTCTTCCAATGTCGGCTTGGAAATGGTTTCAATGAGAGTCACATTTGCCAGATCAATCACATCTTGATAACGGCCGGTATAGAAATACGCTTTGTACGGTCCCGTTTGATACCACATCATGCGGTACGGACGCTGTTTGTCGTCCTTGCCCAGATCGTTGTAAATTGCA
>CASGHD010000157.1 GCA_949319575.1 uncultured Anaerolineales bacterium
TATTCACGAATACACGAATGCCTCGATAGACTCAACACAAGCGCGCGAATGCCCGGCGCGAATTCGAGTATTCGTGGTTTTTATTCGTGGATGGTTTGGGGCGCTATGAGCCTCGATAGCGACTTTGCGTTGTAATACTAATCTACGCTAATCCTCGCGAATTTTTTAATGACTCGCCTTACGCACTTTGAGCCTTTAAACCATAAAGCATGTCACCCTGAGCGATAGCGAAAGGTCTCTTACACCGTGACAGAGATTCTTCGCGAAGTTTATCCTGAGTTTATCGAAGGGCTCACACCGTCCCGAAGCGGTGTCCCTTCGGGAGGATGACATTGCGTAAGGTGAGTTAATGATTAGCGTAGATTGGCGAAGATTAGCGGATTAACTTCGATTGAATAAATGAGGAGCGTATGAAAGTTACTGCTGTGTTGCTTGCGGCGGGGCAGGGGACTCGCATGAAATCATCTCTGCCGAAAGTGCTGCATCCATTGTGCGGCAAGCCGATGGTGTGGTATGTGCTTGAAGCATTGAAACAAGCCGCTACCGAAACGCCGGTCGTGGTGATCGGGCATGGCGCGGACGAGGTGAAAAAATATTTGGGGGATTCGGCGGATTGTGTTTTGCAGGAACCGCAACTCGGCACCGGTCACGCGGCGATGCAAGCCGAGTCTCTGCTCAAAGGCAAGACGGATTTGGTTATCATCACCTACGCGGATATGCCTCTCTTGCGCGGCGAGACGTTCACGCGACTCGTGGAAACTCAACGCCTCAACTCTGGACCGTTCAGCCTGGTCACTGTTTTTGCAGACGATCCTCGCGGCTTCGGGCGGATTCTGCGTAACGCAGATGGGACAGTCTCCGCCATCGTCGAGGAATACGTTGCCACGCCGGAACAGCAAAAGATAAAAGAGTTGAACGTCGGCGCGTATTGCTTCAAAGCAGACTGGCTATGGGAGGCGCTGCATCGCATCCCGAAGAATGAGAAAAAAGGCGAATATTACCTGACCGACGTGGTTGAACTGGCTGTGAAAGAAAATTTGCCCGTGCAGGCTGTTGTCCACGATGATTTTAGCGAGGCGATTGGAATCAACACGCGCATCCATCTTGCCGAAGCCGAAGCCGCCATGCGGATGCGAATCAATCGCGAACACATGTTGAACGGCGTGAGTATGACCGATCCCGCTTCCACGTATATTGACGCGGGCGTGAGAATCGGCAAAGATACGACGATTATGCCGAACACGTATCTTCATGGCGCAACGGAGATCGGCGAAGGGAATGTGATCGGACCGAACACGATCATCCGCGATGCAAAGATTGGGAATCGGTGCAAAGTCCTCGCCTCTGTGCTGGAAGGCGCGGTGATTGAAGATGACGTGGACATGGGTCCGTTTGCGCGGTTGAGGAAGGGGGCGCATTTGAAGAGTCGCGTCCACATGGGGAACTTCGGCGAGGTGAAAGATTCCACGCTGGAAGAGGGCGTGAAGATGGGACACTTCTCGTATATCGGCAACGCCAAAATCGGCGCGAACACGAACATCGGCGCAGGGACGATCACTGCCAACTATGACGGCGAGAACAAACTCCCGACGGAGATCGGCGAGGATGTGTTCCTCGGCGTGGACACGATGCTGGTCGCTCCGCTGAAACTCGGCGATGGCGCGCGCACGGGCGCAGGCGCAATCGTGACGAAGAATGTCGCAGAAGATACGCTCGTTGTCGGTATGCCCGCGCGTGCCATCAAGAAAGTGGATAGAAAGAAAAAGAAAGGATAATGTCGTTGCGAGGGCGATGCTCTTCCGCCCGAAGCAATCTCCTCGTCGTTGCGGGGATTGCTTCTTTAGGCTGAAGCCATCCTCGCAACGACGTGTGAAACCTATGACAACCACGCAACACGAAAAACAAACCCTCATTGATCTTGCAAACGAAGCGAGGAAGCGGGCTTATGTGCCGTACTCCAAGTATCCTGTCGGCGCGGCGTTGAAAACGAAAACGGGAAAAATGTACACCGGCGTCAACATCGAAAATGCCGCGTATCCGCAGACGATGTGCGCGGAACGCGTCGCCATTTTCAAAGCCGTGTCTGAAGGCGAAAAAGAATTTGAAGTTATCTCTGTGGTGACAGACAACGGTGGTTCTCCCTGCGGTGGATGTCGCCAAGTAATGGCAGAGTTTGGTCTTGATACGATCGTTCTCATGGCAGATAAAAATGGAAATCTTGTGAAAGAAACAACCGTGAAAGAACTTCTGCCCGAAGCGTTTACGCCGGAGAAATTGGTAAACAAGTAGACAAGAAAACAAGGAGACAGGTAGACACGGAAACAAGTAAACACGTACACACGTGTTTACTTGTATACCTGTTTACGTGTATACGTTCTTCCCCCCATGCCCCAACCAAAATTCCGTTCCCTGCGCGTGGATGCGGTGGTGCTTCGTCACAGTGATTATGGCGAAGCCGACCGACTGCTCACGCTGTACACGCGTCAACGCGGCAAGATGCGTGTCATTGCCAAAGGCGCGCGCAAGATCGCCTCGCGCAAAGCGGGTCACATCGAACCGTTCACGCATGTCAAACTGCAACTCGCCGCCGGGCGCGACATGTTCATCCTCACCCAAGCCGACACGGTGGATGCCTATCTGCCTCTGCGTGACGATCTGATCCTGACGAGTCACGCCGCGTATGTATTGGAATTGCTGGATCGCTTTACGTATGAAGATGAAACCGAAAACGCGACGATCTTCCGCCTGTTGACGGAAACCCTCTCCCGCCTCGCCTCCAATGCGGACGTGTGGCTGGTCCTCCGTTTTTACGAGATGCGCCTGCTCGACCAGCTCGGCTTTCGCCCGCAACTCTTCGAGTGTGTCAACTGCGGACGCGCGATTCAACCCGAAGACCAATTCTTCTCGTTCGGCGCGGGCGGCGTGATCTGTCCGCGCTGTGGGCAGGGATTGAAACATCTTCATCCTATTTCAGTGGAAGCGTTGAAATATCTTCGCCATTTTCAACGGAGCAGTTACGCCGAAGCCTCGCGCGCGCGTCCTGATGCCGATGCGCAACGTGAAACCGAATCCCTGATGCAGGGATATTTCACCTATCTACTCGAACGCGAATTAAATACGCCCGGGTTTTTGAAGAAAATCAGAGCGTAGGGCGAGATATTTGACTTTATCGGTAATCGCCAAAAACCTATTGCGATGCTGATCGTGCAGCATCCCTGCCAAATGCGCGGATTGGATATCCTCGCTCCCTGCCAGATCCGCAATTGTGCGCGCCAGTTTGAGGATGCGATGATACGCGCGCGCGGACAAATTCTATTATCGCTCACTGCCCGCTTTTTTACGAAGTAGTGGTTATAATAAATTTATGTCCACGCCAATTTTAGCCACTAAACTTTATGTTCCCACCCCTCGGCCTAAAATTGTTCCGCGCTCCCGCCTAATCGATCAACTGAACAAGGGTCTGCACGGGAAGATTACTCTCATCTCTGCTCCTGCCGGCTACGGTAAAACTACATTGGTTAGCGAATGGATCGTTGGCAGCGGACGGCCAGCCGCCTGGTTGTCATTGGACGAAGGGGATAACGACCCTACACGCTTTATGACTTATCTCATCACTGCCTTGCAGACGATTTTTTCGAGTATTGGAGCAGATGCGCTGCCTTTGCTTCAATCCGCTCAACCGCCACAGACCGAATCGGTTTTGACTATCCTGCTCAATGAAATTACCGCCATCCCAGAAAATTTCATCCTCGTCCTGGATGACTACCATGTGATTGAAGACACAGCGGTTGGGAATGCTCTCACCTTTTTGCTGGAACACCAGCCGCCACAAATGCATCTGGTGATCACCACTCGCGAAGATCCAAATCTTCCGCTGGCTCGTTTACGTGCTCGCGATCAATTGACCGGACTGCGCGCCACAGACCTACGTTTTACAAACTCCGAAGCCGCCGAATTTCTGAATCAAGTCATGGGCTTAAACCTTTCAGCAGAAGACATCGCTGCCCTTGAATCTCGAACGGAAGGCTGGATTGCCGGACTGCAATTAGCCGCCATTTCCATGCAGGGATATAAAGATACCAGTAGTTTCATAAGATCTTTCACTGGCAGCCACCATTTCGTGCTGGACTATCTGGTTGAGGAGGTCCTGCGCCAGCAACCCGAAAATATCCAGAATTTCCTGCTATGTACATCCATCCTTGATCGCATGTGCGGTCCCCTTTGCGATGCTGTATTACTCGATTCTTCAAATTTCGGGCAGGATACTTTGGAGTATCTCGAACGTACCAACCTGTTCATCATCCTCTTGGATAATGAGAGACGTTGGTACCGTTATCATCATCTCTTTGGAAGTTTACTGCGCCAGCGGTTGGAACAAAGTCGGAAGCCCGAAGAGATTGCCCCATATCATATCCGGGCTAGCGAATGGTATGAAAAGAACGGTGAACAGGCTCAAGCATTCAAACATGCTATCGCTACGGAGGATTACAGCAGGGCGGCGATGTTGGCTGAAAAGCACTGGCGGGGAATGAGTGAAAGTTTTCAGTATGCTGTCTGGCTTGGTTGGGCGAAGCAGCTACCGGAGGAGTTGATCCGCTCTCGTCCCATACTTTGCACACAGATCGCTTGGGGATATATGGATATCAGTGAAGTGGATGCCAGCGAGTCCCGTTT
The DNA here is from genome assembly GCA_949319575.1 of uncultured Anaerolineales bacterium. GTDB lineage: Bacteria > Chloroflexota > Anaerolineae > Anaerolineales > Villigracilaceae > Defluviilinea. The sequence goes on from CASGHD010000157.1 coordinate 4,675, forward strand.
AAGAGATGCTGAACGGTGTCTGGAAGGTCCAGCGGACGAAATGGTTGTCGTGGTTGAAGAACAATTTCATGCCCTGCCAGCCAGAATTGCGATGGTCCGCACATACAATGCCCAATCTGTGGGCGATTCTCCCGCCGCGCTGAAGTATGCAAAGCTGGCGATCAAACTTGCCCCTGAAGAAGATCATTTCTTGCGCGCCCAAACCAATGCGATTTTGGGAGGCACATACTGGGCAAATGGCGATCTAGATGCCGCTTGCAAGTCCATGAGCGACTGGATCGAGAATGCACAGAGGGCTGGCAATTTTATGTTTGCCATTGCCAGCGCTTCTGGAAAAGCGGATATTCTGACGGAGCAAGGATATCTCCATGAAGCGTTAAAAACCTATCAACAATCCTTGCAACTTGCTTCAGAGCATGAAGCAGAGTCACAGCCGATCATTGCGCATCACCATCTGGGATTATCTCTGCTTTACAATGAAATGAGAGACGACGAATCTGCCGCGCAACACTTTCATAAGAGTTTGGAACTCGGTCAGCAATCTGTCTTGCGGGATTGGTCTTATCGCAAGTATCTTGCTCAGGCTCGATTGAAAGAGTCTGAGGGGGACCTGGACTCTGCGCTCTACTTGTTGGATGACGCCCAACGCTTTTATGTCAGAACTCTCATCCCCGACACACGTCCCATAGATGCCATCAAGGCGAAGATATATCTCAAGCAAGGACGATTGTCCAAGGCGCATGAGTGGGTAAGTAGGCATGAATTCTCAGTGGACAATGAACTTAGCTATTTGCGCGAGTTCGAATATATCACTCTGGCGCGGGTACTGCTGGCCGACTATGAGGTTAATCGGAATGAACGCATTATTCAGGATGCATTGAGATTGCTGAAACGCCTATTGAAGGCGGCGGAAGACCAAAAAAGAATGGGCAGCATTCTCGAGATTCTGATAGTGAAGGCTCTTGCTTATCATGCGCTTGGCAGCAAATCTGAGGTATTCGCCTCGCTGGAACATGCTCTGACCTTGGCGCAGACGGAAGGCTATATCCGAATCTTTGTGGGTGAAGGCAGCCACATGAGGGCATTACTATTGGATTTTAGGGCGTCAAGTGAAAAACAACCGCGCGGCAATAACCGCGAGCTGACGGGGTATGTAGATAAACTCCTGTCTGCCTTTACACAACCCAAAGATATACAGCAATCTAAATTAATCGAGCCGCTAAGTAAACGCGAACTGGAAATTCTGCAACTCATTGCCCAGGGACTCTCGAATCATGAGATTAGCAAGCGGCTGTTCCTCGCCTTGAATACGGTTAAAGGGCACAATCGAATTATTTTTGACAAACTACAGGTCCAAAGACGCACCGAAGCCGTAGCACGCGCCCGCGAACTGGATCTGTTATAGCCACAACGCCACATTGCCCGCAAACCGATCTCAAGAACTACGCAGACACTAAAGGGGATTTAGCTAGCAGATTCTAAAGCCACAGCTCCAAAACTTTTCCCTAGCAGTATTTCAAGAACAACACCCCCAAACAACACTTAAGTATCTATTCGTTAATACCTCCTTGTAGATAAACTCACTCTACATCGAACAAGTGGCGTGGACTGTAACGACCGACCACAAGAGGAACAACGTAATGACGAATGGACGTAACCCAAAAACTGATCCGAGCCAGCCAATGCACTATGAGATCAGAATCAAGGGTCATCTGGGTGATCAATGGGCAGACTGGTTTGAGGGCATGCTCATCACCCTCGAAGAAAATGGCGACACACTGTTAAGTGGTCCCGTGATCGATCAGGCTGGGTTACATGGATTGCTAAAGAAAGTACGCGATCTTGGGATGACATTGCTATCGGTCAATCAATATCATTCAACCAAAGGAGAAAACATCATGGATACAAAAGATAACACATACAGAACGACAGCAAAAGTAGTCGGTACGCTATATATTCTGGGCTTCGTTATGGGCATTGCGGGATCGGTACTTGGTACGCCCGGTCAGCTTGACACAGTTTCTGCCAGAAGCATGATGATCGCAATGGGTGCGTTGCTTTGGGTGATCGCTGCCGCTGGTGACGCTGCTCACGGGGTGATGATGTTCCCGATTATGAAGCAAAATAGCGAGCGCGTCGCCCTCGGCTATTTCGGCGCTCGAATCGTCGAAGCCTCTGTTATTGCCGTCTCAGCGTTATTTATCCTACTCCAAATTCCGCTTGGTGCTGAGTTCCTAAAAGCCAGCGCATCCGAAACTTCCTCTCTTCAATCCCTGAGTGCACTGTTAGTACAGTCACAGGCCTACGCCTACCAGATTGGCATGGTCACTTTGGGTATGGCTGGCTTGACACTTTGCTACGGTTTCTACCAAGCAAAATTGGTTCCGCAGTTTTTTGTCATCTGGGGCTTCCTTGGGTACGTGAGCTTTTTGGGCGGATCTATTTTGGAAATCCTAGGCTTCAATCTACAACTGCTTCACACACTTCCAGGCGGATTATGGGAGATATCTGTTGGCGTGTGGCTGATTGCCAAGGGATTGAATTCTTCTGCCTTCGGTTCTGAGTCTGCAAAATAAAACCAAGTAGGGGCGACCCGTCCGTATTGTTACGCTGGATTGACGTTATGGGCGGGTCGCTCAGACAAAAACAAAAAACAGGAATAATCCAATGAAAGCAATTGTAAATACCCAATACGGCTCGCCCGACGTTCTACAACTCAAAGAGATCGAGCGACCCACCCCCACGGATGATGAAGTCCTGGTAAAAGTTTATGCAGTATCCGTAAATTCCGCCGACCTCCATCTCCTCAGGGCTGACCCGTTTCTGATCCGCCTGAGTTCTGGACTATTCAAACCCAAAAACAAAATACTCGGATCCGACATTGCGGGACGGGTTGATGTAGTTGGCAGTAACGTAAAGCAGTTTAAGGTGGGTGATGAAGTATTCGGGGACATATCCGCGTGTGGTTGGGGTGGGTTTGCCGAGTATGCATGTGCTCGTGAAGATGCATTCGCGTTGAAGCCGGCCAATCTATCGTTTGAGGAAGCCGCAGCGGTACCGATGGCAGCAGTCACTGCCCTGCAAGGTATTCGCCATGCCGGAGGGATTCAACCCGGGCAAAAGGTTTTAATCAATGGAGCTTCTGGCGGTGTGGGTTCATTTGCAGTGCAGCTTGCCAAATCCAGTGGGGCTGAAGTGACTGCCGTGTGCAGTACCAGGAACGTGGAAATGGCTCGTTCGCTCGGCGCAGACCATGTCATTGATTACCTCCAGGAAGATTTCACAAAAAATGGAAAACAATACGATCTGATCCTTGCCACGAACGGAGACCGCTCGATTTCAGATTATAGACGTGCATTAAGTCCCAAGGGGATATATGTTCAGACCGGTGGTTCCATGAGGCAAATGTCTCAGGCGATGATTCAGGGGCCATGGATTTCAAAGACCGGGAGCCAGAAAATGGGGAACATGGGAGTCGCGAAACCCAACCAAAACGATCTGGTCATTCTGAAAGAACTTCTTGAAGCTGGCAAGGTAAAGTCTGTGATTGATAGAACTTACCCGTTAAGCGAAGTTGCTGACGCAATCCGCTATCTTGAAGAAGGACATGCCCGGGGAAAAGTCGTTATCACTGTTGGCGCCTAATCACAAAACCAGGCAGGCGCTGAAGAATAGGTTTCAACGAAGCAAAGACACACGACTGAAAGAAAAGTTGAAAAATAAAAGAGGAAAGATAATGAAAAAAATAATGAAATGGTTTGGTCGGACACTTATTGTGATTGTAGTCTTGGTCTGCTGCATCGTGGGCTATGCCGTGTTGACAGCGGCTCGCACTGAAAACCCCGTTGGTTTCCAGGTTATTCAGACTACTGATGCAGACGGGCATCTCTTCACTGTTGGCGTATGGTATCCAACTCAAGCCCAGCCAAAGCCGACAACGTTGTTAGGTGTCGTGCTGATGGATGTGGCACGTAACGCCCCAGTTTCAGGAAGCGATTTGCCTCTCGTGGCGATCTCGCATGGAAACGGCGGCGGGCCTGCAAGCCACGTCGACTTAGCCCTTGCCCTGGCGAACGCCGGCTATGTGGTCGCAGCTCCAATGCACAGTGGCGATAACTATGCAGACCAGAGCTCTGTTGGTTCGGCGTCTTGGTTAAGCCGGCGCACCAGTGAACTCCATGGTACTGTCGACTACATGCTCAACAATTGGGCAGGCCGTGATCATATCAGCCCGCAACGCATCGGAGCTTTTGGATTCTCGGCAGGCGGATTCACGGTATTGACCGCTGTAGGTGCTCAGCCGGACCTGCGACTTGTTGCCACACATTGCGCCAAGTCGCCTGAGTTTGTTTGCGATCTGTTGCGTTCTGTCAACTCTTCTTATCTAAATGCCGACGCACCGACCATGGGAGATGCTTTTTCCCCCGACTTGAGAATTAAGGCGGCAGTTGTGGCGGCACCGGGTCTGGGATTCACAATGGTTCCCAATGGGCTTGACAATGTAAGCGTTCCAATTCAACTTTGGAGCGCCGAGGACGACATTAACGTTCCATATGCCACAAATACTAGGCTGGTTCGAGAAGCACTTGGTCCCTGGGTTGACTTCCATTCGGTTGACGACGCTGTCCATTTCTCATTTCTCACACCCTGCGGACTTCTGGGACCTCCTGAAATATGTTCGGATCCGGGGCAATTCGACAGGAAAGCCTTTCATGCGAATATGAATACCAGCATCATCGCGTTCTTTGAAAAACACTTGAAAAGTCCGTGAAGCACAAACCATTGCTAACGGAAGATGCGCCGGATGAAATATCATTTAAGAAATAACGAAGAAGGAATTAACATGTCATTGGCAACCTTTTGGATTGAAGACCTTATCACTACCCTTCCGATGTTACCCGGGTTTACAGCCGGTCATGCCCGGGACTGGCATGAACTCGCCTACATCAATCATCTCTCTCACAAAGAAGTCATCGACCGCCGCAAGGATGGACATCGTCCCTACGTTGCGCGGATTGCCGGGCAAGCTGTTGGGTATGGCTGGCTCGCAACAAGCAAGGTGTCCATCGGCGAACTCGATATTAATATTGAGCTCTCGTCTGAGGACCAGTATCTCTGGGATTTCGCCACTCTTCCGAGCTGGCAGGGTCGTGGAATATACCCACGTTTACTGCAATCCATCCTTGAACAGGAGATCCAAAACGCCAAAAGATTTTGGATCATCCACGCACCGGAAAACCTCCCTTCCGGCGCTGGCATGAGCAAGGCAGGTTTTGAATTCGTGGGACAACTCTCTTTCACAGTAGATGGAAAAGTAGGACTTGCACCTTATAAAGATTCAACCGAACGTGCCCGCATCGGTGCGGACCTGTTACAGGTTCGCCTTATTGAATCTGTCCTGGCTCCATGCTGGAACTGTGGAGGGGTGGTCACAAAGCACCCTGAAAAAGTTGATGCTGATTCATGCTGGCCGCCAAAAAAATCCAGTAAAAGTGTGTGTTGCTGTGTGAAGGAAGTCAAGAAATCAAACAATGGGATTGTCGCTCTTTCTTCACAAAGTCACCGCTCGTCTTTGAAGAGGTGACATAATGCCCCATACGGTTATTTACAACTCAGAATTACACATCGTTGAATCAAAATTGCAAGGAGATATGACTTTAGGCGAAGTAAAGGAAATCGTTACCAAAATCGCGAGAATAGCCAAAGAGAAAGATTGCCGTTTAATCTTCACCGATTTTTGTGAAGTGAGAAGAAAATTATCGATTTTACAGATTTATGAATTGCCAGATCGCACAAAGAACATATTCGCTTCTTTTGGCATTAACGTATCGCTTTACAAGCGAGCGAATGTCGTAGCAAAAGATCTGGACGATTATGTTTTTCATGAAAATGTTATGGTCAATCGTGGACAGAACGAAAAGGTGTTTACTGATATGGAAAACGCAAAGAAATGGCTAATTGGAAATAGAGCCGCTCAACAAAGTCGGCTACATCCTAGCAGTGACGGATAGTACCCAAAGGAGAAGAGACCGTGAAAGCAGTATCAAACAAAGAGGAAAAAAAAGAAATGAACACAAGTTTAATCTGGCTAGGCCGAGTTTTGGTTTTGATTACTGGTTTGGCGCTAATAGGAGCTATTTACGAGCGTATGGCAGTAGCCGCTGATGCAAAAGCATATCCGCCGCCCGGTCAGTTGGTGGATGTTGGCGGTTATCACTTGCACATCAGCTGTACCGGCACAGGTAGTCCTACTGTGATAATTGACGCTGGGCTGGGGGATTGGTCAACAACATGGGGATTTGTACAAGAGGAAGTGGCGAAGACAACACGGGTGTGCGCTTATGATCGAGCTGGTTTGGGTTGGAGTGACGCAGGTCCACTTCCACGCGATGCGGCGCAACACGCAAAGGAACTCCATACCTTGCTACAAAACGCCCAGATTCCAGGACCGTATGTCATGGTGGGACATTCATTGGGCGGCCTCGATGTCCGAATATTTGTCTACGATTATTCTTCGGAGGTAGTGGGGGTTGTACTCGTGGATTCGATGAATCCAAAACAAATAACCCAATCGCCGTCAACGGAATCGCAATCTCAGCCATTTTCCCTTTCAGCCGTATTGGCTCGCTTCGGGATCGCTCGCTTGCTTGTGAAGTTGCCCCTACTTGCTCCTGCTATGCCACTGGGTCAGGAAGCCTACTATCCGCTCTATATTCGCCCGGGATCTCTTCAAACGGAGGCGAACGAATTCGGAGGGCTGCCAGCCTCGGCAGCTCAGGCGGCTGTCGTGAAATCCTTCGGCGATCTGCCGCTGATTGTTCTGACCGCCAAACTTAATAACAATCCTGGTTGGCCGGAATGGCAGACTGAATTGCTCCAACTATCATCCAATAGCCGGCAGTTGTTTGCAGAGAACAGTGGCCACAATATTCAAGTCGAACAACCTGATGCCGCTGTCGCAGCGATTGTGAAAATGGTGGAACTGGTGCGCCAGTCAACGCAGAAATAAGTTGTAGGTGAGGTTATGAATCAACGCGAAACTACCTGGCTTCGAAAAATCATTTTTCCAACTATAGTGATCCTGAATGTCGTCTCATCGGTGGCTAGAGTCCAACCAGCTTTTGCTCAGGTCGCGCCTGCTAATTTTGACTCGGTTGATACTTACATCAGCGCGAAAATGGAAGAGCTTGGGATTCCCGGTGCGGCGCTTGTCATTGTGCAGGACGATCAAATCGTTCACCTGAAGGCGTTTGGCGTTGCCGACGGTTCGGGCCGTCCAGTCACACCACAGACACCATTCTTCACCGGTTCGACTGGCAAATCAGTTACCGCGCTCGCCATCATGCAACTGGTTGAAGCAGGCAAGATCGAGTTGGATACGCCTGTTAAAACCTATTTACCGTGGTTTCGAGTCGCGGATGCAAATGCGTCTGAGGTCATCACAGTACGCCAGCTTCTAAACATGACCAGTGGAATTCCGCAAGCCGTCGGGCGGACGCAGTTGGCAAACACGGATCTGAGCGATTCTGCCATCGAGAAAAACGTTAGAGCATTGGCGGACATCAAACTTATTGCGCCGCCCGGCGAGCGCTATGAGTATTCCAACTCAAACTACGTTACCCTGGGCATGATCATCCAAGCGGTTACTGGTCAATCCTATGAGACATACATCCAGGAGCATATTTTCACTCCGCTGGATATGCAGAACAGCTTTGCATCGAAAACGGAGGCTGAACAAAACGGGCTCGCAGTAGGCTACCAGAAATGGTTTGGGATACCGGTCGCTTCACCTAATTTGCCTTTCACCCGCGGGTCGCTTCCGGCAGGCGATCTTAATATGAGTGCGGAGGATTTCGGTCATTATCTGATCGCACAGTTGAACCATGGAAGTTATCAGGGAGTATCCGTGCTCTCCCCCGCCGGAATTGCCAAGTTACATAACCCCGATATCCAGATGCCAGGCTTAACCGATTATTATGCTATGGGTTGGGAAGTGCAACACTTTCAAGATGTGGAGGTGATCAGACACAATGGGGAAGTTCCAGGATATTCGGCGGATATGTTCCTCGTACCACAGAAAAACTTCGCGGTGGCGATGATGATGAACACCTATAGCCCGATGCTGGGGATTCGCGTATCAAGACTTCCAAGCAGCGTCCTCCGAATGTTGCTCGGTCAGTCAGTCATTCCTGGGTTTGAATTCCTTCATATGCAGATCCTATACGCTCTCGTGATGGTGATTCCCTTTTTGCATATAATAGGAGTGTTTGCAACGTTTCGTAGCATCCGTTTTTGGCGGGGAAATTCGCAGCCTCCAACACAGATGCAAATCGGGCGCGATGTCGCTTTGCCGTTGATATGGAACGCCGTCATCGCTTATGTACTTCTTGTAACTTTGCCAAGTACGTTTGGGGCAGACATTCCGACTGTGATTCTCTTCCAGCCAGATGTCGGCTGGGTGGCGGCTATTAGCGGCATCTTCGCAATTTTGTTGGGAGTGATAATCACCTGTATCGGTATTTCGATATTGCGCAAAACGGTAAAAAGAACAGGAATAGTTTCAACTTTTTCTACACCTCACGGCGTGGGCAACATAGGTAAATCTGAAAAAAAAGGAGAAAAAAAATGAACTCAATTCAAAAGACTCCAAGAATTGCAGGGAATGCCGCAACTGCACTGTACACTTTAACGATTATTCTGCAACTTTTACTTGCCTCTGGAATCTTGCCAATCACAATGGCTTGGGGAGGGCGGGAGCCTGTTTTGACAACGAATTTGAGAATAGCCAGCCTTGCATCTACGGCTCTCTTATTATTCTTTATCTATGTCATCCGCCGCCGTGCGGGACTTGTTAGCAATGCACCAATCACGCTAATTGTCAAAATTTCGTCATGGCTGGTCACCGCGTTTTCCGCCCTCAATTTTCTGGGCGTTCTGGCTTCACTGAGCAGCGGAGAGAAGGTTCTTTTTGGTCCAATTTCCTTCTTGCTCCTCGTGGCTTGTATTTTGGTTTCGCTTTCAAAATCAGAGCCGCAATCTACCACCAGTCTTTAAGATCAAACAACATTGTAAGCGGTTAGTAGTGATATCTTTGTTATTGTATAGGGACTATTGAGAACCGGCATTGTTGTTCCAATCCTGCGCCAAGCTTTCGAGGGACAAAAGAAATTCTATCTTTTATGCTTTGTTGTTTAACAGAATCCAGTTCAATTCAATAAGTATCATCACCCCACGCCTTGCATCAACTTCGGACGATATTGCAGCGCCTCCGCCAGATGCGCGGTTTGGATGTCTTCGCTCCCCGCGATATCTGCTATTGTTCTTGCTAGTTTCAAAATACGATGATACGCCCGCGCCGACAGATTCATCTGACTCATCGCCGCGCGCATCAACCCCTGACCTTCATCCTGCAACGCGCAAAACTGACGAATCTCCCCCACGCGCATATCGGCGTTGCAGACAATATCAGTAGAGCGGGAAGTAGCAGGTTGGGAATGGGCAAATCGTGCAAGTTGAATATTCCGCGCAGATTGAACGCGCGCGCGAATGGCTTCGCTTGATTCGCCGAGACGATCCCCACTGAGTTTTTCGTAATCCACTCTTGGTACTTCGATGTGGATGTCAATTCTATCGAGCATTGGTCCCGAAATGCGTTTTTGATATTTGGTCACCACGCCCTGCGCGCAGGTGCAAGGCTTTTGCGAGTCGCCGTAGTATCCGCACGGGCAGGGATTCATCGCCGCGATCAATTGAAAGTTTGCGGAAAAAGTTAACGAGCCTTTGGCGCGGCTGATGGTGACGACTTTATCTTCCATCGGCTGGCGCATCACTTCGAGGACGCGGCTACCAAACTCGGGAAACTCGTCTAAAAACAAAACGCCCCTGTGAGCAAGCGATATTTCTCCGGGCTTCGGAATATTTCCGCCGCCGACAAGACCCGCGTGTGAAATGGTGTGATGCGGCGAACGGAACGGACGATGCCTGATAAGCGGCGTGCCTGCGGGGAGTTGATCGGCGACCGAATAGATGCGAGTCACATCCAATGATTCTTCGATGGACATTTCAGGCAGGATGCCGGGCATGGCGCGGGCTAATAATGTTTTTCCCGCGCCGGGGCTTCCGACCATCAACACGTTATGTCCGCCCGCCGCGGCGACTTCGAGCGCGCGCTTCACGTGATCCTGTCCTTTGATCTCGGAAAAATCTGTCGGCGTGAACAACGGCTCGAGCGCGTCACTGCTGGAGGGTTGATAAGGCGTCAGTAAACTGCGACCCGCTAGATGGTTGTACAGATCCGCAAGCGTCCGCACGGGATAGACTTCGAGGTCGGGAATCAAAGCCGCTTCGCCCGCATCCGCCTCAGGCACGAACATCCGCTTGTATCCGTTGGCGCGGGCGGTTGCCGCCATCGGTAAAATTCCGCGCGTGTGCCGCACGACTCCATCGAGTGAAAGTTCGCCGACGATCAGCGTGTTCTCGCCAACGTCGTTCGGCAGATGACCCGACAGAATGATCACGCCGAGCGCGATGGGCAGATCGTAGGCGGGACCTTCTTTGCGAATGGAGGCGGGCGATAAATTGACGACAATGCGATGACGGGGAAAATGCAAGCCCGCGTTTTTGACAGCGGTCTGCACGCGCTCGCGGCTCTCTTGCACAGCCACATCGGGCAAGCCCACGATGATGACGGCGGGCAAGCCGTTCGAATAATCCACTTCGACTTCGACGATGACGCCTTCCAACCCGATCACGGCGCACGAGAAAACGCGAGCAAGCATGGCGAAAGTGTAGACGAGGCTGGAGGAAATGTCAAACAAAAAGACCCCTTGCGAGGTCTTCTGTTTTCAGGATTGTAGTTCAGCCTTTGAGCGAGCCAGCCAGCAAGCCGCGCAGGAAGTATCTGCCGAGGAAGATATACACCAGCAATGTGGGTAACGCGGCGAGAAGCGAGCCTGCCATTTGCACATTCCACGCGATGATCTGACTGCCCGCCATGTTGTTGAGCGCGACGGTGATGGGCCAATCCCTGTTGCTGGTGAGTACCACCGCGAAGAGGAAATCATTCCACGCGGAGGTGAATTGCCAGATCAACACAACCACAAAGCTTGGGATCGAGATTGGAAGCAGTATGTAACGATAGATTCCCAACATGCTCGCGCCGTCAATTTTGGCGGCTTCGAGGAGTTCCTGTGGCAGGCTGGCATAATAATTGCGGAAGGTGAGCGTGGTGATCGGGATGCCGTAGATGATGTGCGCCATTGCCAGCCCTGGCAGGCCGGTGATGCCTGCCGCGTTCATGAATTGCACAAGCGGAATGAGAATACTTTGGTAGGGAATGAACATGCCGAACAAAATGAACGGGAAGATCACATCCGCGCCGCGAAATTTCCATTTGGCGAGGACGAACCCATTGAGCGAACCTAATGCTGAGGAAAGCAATGCCGCGGGAATCACCATTGCAAAACTGTTCCACAGGGATGGAGACAATTTCGAGAACGCTTCAATGTAGTTATCGAAGGCGATACCGCGCGGCAGGTCCCACATGGTTTTCAGGCTAATTTCATCGAATGCTTTGAAGCCGGTGATGATCATCACATACATGGGTATGAGATAAAAAATCGCCATGCCGATCAACGGAAGGTACAGCCAATTTTTAGAAAGGCGTAGAGACTTCATTGTTGCGCCTCCGTTCTGAGGGTATATCGGATGTATGGAATGATGAGTATCGCCACACTGAGGAGCAGGATAATGCCGATCGCCGCGCCGCGCCCATAGAATAGCCCGTCGAAGGTTGCCTGCCACATATAAATGGCGGGCACGTCGAGTTGGAGTTGCTTCCCGGCAATTGCCACGATCAAGTCGAACACTTTCAACGACATGTGCCCCAGGATGATGAGCGCGGATAGCGTCACTGGCGCGAGCAGGGGAATCATGATGTGGCGATAGATCTGCGCTTCGCTTGCGCCGTCAATGCGAGCGGCTTCTTTTAGTTCCTGCGGGATAGCGCGCAAACCGGCAAGGTACAACGCCATGGTGTAACCGGACATTTGCCAGATCGCCGCGAGCGCGATCGCCGCCATGCCCCACTGCGGAGTGGTGTGCCACGCGTTGACCAGAGAATCCAAGCCGAGATTCGTGAATAACAAATTAAACCCGCTCATGCGCGAACCCATGGCGGGATTCATCAGCCAGCGCCAGACGACGCCAGTGACAATATAAGAGATCGCCATCGGAAAAAGAAAAAGACTGCGGAAGAATCCTTCCCCTCTCAAACCCTGGTCGAGCATGACAGCAAGGAAAAACCCTAACAACAGACTGCCGAGTACAAATACCCCCGTAAAAATCAATGTGTTTTTGACATCCACGGCAAAGCGCGGGTCGTTGAACAGCCCAATATAGTTGTTGATGCTGTTCCAGGTGTAGTCCGGGTTCAAGCCTTTCCATTTGCTCAAAGAAACCCGCACCGACCAGGCAATGAAACCATAAACAAAGATCAGCACCGCTACAATGGACGGTGAAACAAGGATGATGTTCAGGAAGCGGTCTTTATCTTTTGTCATAACGCATCCATTCCTCGAGGCGATAAAAAAATTGCTGAGGCTCCGCGTGAAGCCTCAGCAATTCTAACACCAGACCTACTTGCAGGGACCGGAACTTGCGCAAGCCGCAACGAGCGAGGCTTGGAACGCGGCCACGTCGCCGCTGGCGAGGAACAGACCGAGAGCGGTATCGATCTCCGTCTTCCACGAGTCGTTGGCGACCACACCGTGCGTCAACGAACCGACAACGGTGTTGGAGGACCAATCGTCCATGGCAGATTGCAGATATTCACCGAACAGCGATTTGTCGCAGTCGGTGCGCGCGCAGATGGACCCCTTGACCGGGTTGAACGCTTCCTGACCTTCCTTGGAGCCTGCCACCTTCAACCATTCGAGCGCGGCGTCCCGATGGGGCGCGCCAACCGCAAGGACGAAGGAATCGGAGAGGAACTGGAAGATGCCATTAGCGCCCGGAGTCGCCGCCCAACCGTAATCGGTATTGGCGGTCTTGCCCAACTCGATGAAGTAGCCAGCCGCCCAGTCGCCCATCACATTGAATGCGGCTTCACCGTTCACCACAAGTTGCGAGGCATCCTGCCACGTCAACGAAGCGGAGTCGCTGTTGGCGTAGCTCAACACTTTGGCATAATTCTCCAAAGCGGTCTTGACTTCGGCGCTACCCCAATCGGTGGAGCCGTCCCACAGACCGTTGTAGGCATCGGGTCCGAGCGTGCCAAGCAGAACGGTTTCGAACAGGTGCATCTTCGTCCATTGCTCGCCGAGCGCGAGGGGTTGAACGCCTGCGGCTTGCAGGGTATCCATCGCGGCGAACCATTCATCCATGGTGGACGGCACTGCCACGCCGTTGGCTTCGAGCAAGCCAGGGTTGTACCACAACACATTCGCGCGGTGGATGTTGACCGGCACGGAGTAGATATTGCCGTCCTGTGAGATCAACGGAATCAATGTTTCGGGCATCACATCGAGCCAGCCCTCGGATGCATACAGATCGTTCAGCGGTTCGATCTGACCGGCGGCAACGTAGGTGCCGATCAGTTCCTGACCCGCGTGCCCCTGCCACGAATCGGGGGGATCGCCAGCCTGCAAGCGGGTTGCAAGGACTGCGCGCGCGTTCGTGCCGGCGCCGCCAGCGACTGCCGCATTGATGAATTCGATGTTCGGGTCTGTGGCGTTGAACACTTTGATCATGGCTTCGAGACCAGCCGCTTCACCGCCGCCGGTCCACCATGAGAACACTTCCACTTGATCCGCCGCGGCGGGCGCTTCGGTTGCGGCAGGCGCCTCTGTGGCAGGCGCTTCGGTTGCGGCTGGGGCTTCAGTCGCCGCGGGCGCGCAAGAGGCAAGCGCGAGGGAAACGATCATCAACGCGCTCAACAGGTAAAACAGTTTCTTATTCATACTTCTTCTCCTAATCTAATTTGGAAACACGGATATTCGACATGGATGCACTTAAGTTCTTCCTCACGCCTCAGCATCACCTCCTTTCAATACTCGATGGGTTCCACATGATGTCTTCGACTACGATTGCGACCGCGCCAAATAAACTGGCGTCGTCTCCAAACACAGACGGGATCACATCCGTCTTCTTCAATACATCGTTCAAAGCGCGTTGCGCGATCGCCGCTTTCATCGCGGGGAGCAAATGTCCGCTCGCCGCGCTCAATGTGCCGCCAATGACCACTTTCTCCGGGTTGAAGATGTTCACGATCCCGGCGATTCCCTGTCCCATGGCGCGCCCGACCTCTACAAACGACCCCAGCGCCGCCTCGTCACCGGCATCGGCGGCTTGTTTGATGAGTTCCACAGAAAGGGATGATTCGTTTTTTTCCAACATCAAGTTTGGAATCAGGCTGGAAGACCCATTTTTCAAACATGCCTCCACGCGTCGAATAACAGCGCGCTGATTGATCGTTGTCTCCCAACAGCCGGGGTTGCCGCAAAAGCACAGTTCGCCGGTCCCCTCCGACACGGTGGAAATGTGGCCAATCTCCCCGGCGTACCCGTTATGACCGCGATACAACTTGCCGTTCAAAAAGAGACCGCCTCCCACCCCAACGCCGGCATAGATGAAAATAAAATCTCTTGTCTGCCTCATCACGCCGAACAAATGCTCAGCCACTCCAGCGGCATTGGCGTCATTTTCAATGAACACGTTGAGGCCGGTATGCTCGGAAAAGATTTTTCGCAACGGGACATTATGCCAGCGCAGGTTGGGTGAAAAAACCATCACACCCTCCTGCAAGTCGACAGTGCCCGGCGCCGCCAGCCCCAGCCCCAGCAAACGAAGTTTCGAAGAGCGGCATCGCGCAACCGCCTCGTCAACAAGCGCCAACGTTTGATCAATCGTCTTCGTCTGCTCTTCGAAGGGGTCCGCCTTCTCCTTGCATCTCCAAATCACTTTGCCTACGAAATCCATCAACGCCACAGCCACAAAGTCGACGCCCAATTCCACGCCGATAATCCCTCCAGCCTTGGGGTTGATCTCCAGCAGGGTGGCGGGACGTCCGGTGCCGATCGTGCCCATCCCAATCTCATGGATCAACCCGCGCGCAAGCAGATCCTCAACCAAACTTGAAATAGTAGACTTGTTTAGCTCTGTCATCACAGCCAATTTGGCTCGCGAAAGGGGCGCTTCATTGTGAATGTTTCGAAGAACGAGAGATAGATTTGCTTCTCGAAATAAAGCCTGATCAGTTGTTTTTTTCATCATTAGTATGTTGGGGCAACAAACTAATGATATTCCACCCTTAGAACCTTGTCAATAAGGTTTTTCCGATTCACTCACTCAAACCAAACAAGAAAACTAGATCGTTGACGTTCGTCCCACTAGGTCCGGTCTTGATCAAATCGCCCAGCGACTCGAAGAACGGATACGCGTCATTTCTCGACAGGCTGTCTGCCGCGCCAAACCCCAGCCTCTCCGCCCTTTCAGCCGATTCACCTGTCGCCACCGCGCCTGCCGCGTCTGTCGGACCGTCGTCGCCGTCGGTTGCTAATGAGACCAGCATCACATTGGATACATTGCGCAATTCATTGATAGCGGCTAATGCCAATTCTTGATTCCTCCCGCCTTTGCCGTTGCCTTTGAGAGCCAGCCCTGAGCCGCGTCGAAGGGTAACTGTCGTTTCTCCGCCAGCAATTAAACAAAATGGACGCAGACGTTTTGAAATTTCATCACGCAGTTTTTTTGCCAGCAAGACTCCCATATCGCGCGCTTCGCCTTGGAGTTCGTTCGTCAGAATTTCAGAATGAAATCCTTCGCGCTGTGCCTGTTCCAGCGCGGCGCGCGCGGCGAGTTGATTGTCGCCGATGATGATGTTTTGGACGTGGGAGAAGATATCATCGCTTGGCTTTACGAACTTGCCGCTGAGACGCTGAGTCGCAGAGTCTATGAAATTTGAATCTCCGCGTCTCTGTGCCTCTGCGGCGAAATATTTCTCCAAAATCCTTAGCGCATCTTCGCGGGTTGTTGGGTCGGGCGCGGTGGGACCGGAGGCGATGGCTTCCAGCGGGTTGCCGATTACATCCGAGAGAATCAGACTGATGATGTTCGCTTTCGTCGCGCGCGCCAAGCCTCCGCCTTTGACTCGGTCTAGATGGCGGCGGATGGTGTTGATCTCGTTGATGGTCGCGCCAGATGCCAATAACGAGGCGGTGAGATTTTGCAACTCTTCCAGCGGAATCAATGGCGCGGTCATCAACGCCGAACCTCCGCCAGAGATCAAGCAGACAAGCGTGTCATCTGCTTTTAATGAGGAGACAAATTCAAGGGCGCGTTCGCCCGCATAAGCGGAGCGCGCGTCGGGGATGGGGTGTCCGCTGAGGAGGAGGGGAAACAGGTTGAAGGTCGAAGGTGAAGCGTACTTGCTAATGGCGAGCGCGCCCGAAAGTGGAATCGAATCCGCTAGGGCGGTTAACATCGGAACAGCGGCTTTTCCAACTGCGAGACCATACACATCCCCCGCGATCTTCGGCAGATGATTCTTTACCGCGCGATATGGGTCAACCGCGTCCAACGCGGCGGATAAAATTCTCAAAATGCGCGGGTCGTTGAGGCTGTGTGTTGCGAAACGATTCGCGTCCATGTTTAATATCTTATCATCATGGGCAAGCAAGAGAGACAAAAAAGAAAGCGGTCGCTTTAGGACAACCGCCTTCTTGATCGGAACCGCTTTTACGGCAGTTTTGCGATGGCTTCGATCTCGATCAGAAATTTCTCATCCACCAGCGCGGCGATGATGGTGGCGCGCGCCGGGCGCGGCTCGGGGAAATACTCCATGTAGATTGGGTTGAACGCCGGGAAGTATTCCGGCTTGGTGATGTAGACGTTCGCCTTCACAACATCTTTGAAGTCGCATCCTGCGGCTTGCAAGACCGCGCGCATATTTTCCAGCGTGAAGCGGGTCTGCTCTTCGATGGTCGCGCCGATGGTTCCATCCGGTCCGCGCCCCACCTGCCCGGCGATGAATAGAAAACCGCCGCTGACGATCCCTGGTGAATAAAGTCCCATGGGGTTTGCGCCTTCAGGGAGTATGGCTTTTTTGTCGGTCATAGTCGTCTCCTCTTGAAACAAATTGTTTGATAAGTTATGACTTACGCAGTTGGCGGGCAGTTGTACCGCCGCCTTCGTAGTGCAACTGCGACGAAACAAGCTCAACTGCGTAACTCCTATAAGTATATCTGATGGGCTGGCAGTCTTTCATGAGGTGATGAGTCTGCAAAGGAGCGCTCTTGCCTGCCTCTCAAAAATCACTGCCCCAAACTCTCAGGCTGGAAGCACGGCTCGTAGTCGGCTCCCAGAATCAAAAGGAAGTTCGAGGCGCTGTTCGGGTCTGCGCCGGCAATCAGGCTATTGGGCGGCAGTCCCATCACCTGCAAGATCGGGGCGCTGAATGCGGCATCCTGCACGATGGTCTTGTCGATCAAGACTGAGGAGCCATAATCCTGCCGGGCGGAGGGGATGATGCGGGTTTCGTAGCCGGCGTAATTAAGCCGCGTCGCCGCGAGCGTTTCGAGACCGGGGATGGACGTGCCGTTCATCACCTCGATTGTGACTGCCTGCCTCTCTGCGACCTTCACCGGCGGGGAGAGCGCCTCGGTAATCAATTGTGGGAGCAGGTCTTTATCCGGTAACAACACGTACGCGCCGCCATCCGTGATCCACGAACTGACGTACGGCGGACGGATGTAATAACTGCGGATGTCGGCATTCGTCATTTTGGGGGTGTAGACAGAGAGTTGCAAGAGGTCGCCCAAGCCCAGGTCGGTTTCGACCGAATCTTTCAGGTTTTCGTACAGTTCAGGGATGCGGGTCAACGTCCCGGCTTGTAATGCCTGGGTGAACAACGCGCGCAACACTTCCTGTTGCCTGCGCCCGCGGTCGAAATCATTGGATTTTTGGCGCGAGCGGGCATACCATAGGGCGAGATCGCCATCCATGTGAATGACGCCGGGTTCGGCGGTGTGCAAATACCAGTTATTTTCATTTTCGGGGTCATAACTTGGGTCGATCAGCCGCCAATCGGTGTAGGCGCACGAGACGGGCACATCCACGCCGCCGAGGGTGTTGACGATATCAGAAAAGCCATTGAAATCGACGAGGGCGGTGTGGTCGATGCGGATGCCGAGGTTGTATTGAATCGTTTCCTTGAGCAAACCCGGCCCGCCGCCAGGGTACTCGGTGGACTTTCCCACTTGATATGCCGTGTTGATACGATTATTTTCAAAACCGGGGATCGAGACCCACAAGTCGCGCGGAATGGAAATGAGCGAGACTTGTCCCTCGTTGGGATGGAGGATCGCAATGACCATTGTGTCGGTGCGAGTCGAACCGGTGAGCGAGCGGCGGTCTGAACCGATGAGTAAAAAATTGATCGTGTCCTGTCCGTTGTTGAATATCTGGCTATCGAAGGTGGGCTGTGGGGCGATGGTGTTGTTCAACACGACTGCGTTGATGGTGGGGAGCGGTGTGGCGGTTTCCGGGGGGAGGGAGGATGTCGCAATGGCTGAATCAGCCGCGCTGGTGAGAAGAAGCGGGTCGTTCGCAGGGATGAAAAAACTTGTCGCGCCAAGGGGTAGGGGTTGGAAGGGAGTCGGTGTCGCGGAGGGAATCGGCGCGGAGGTCACCAGGTCAAAAAAAGATGGCGGTTGGGATGGCGACGGCGACGCGGTTGTTCCGCATCCGGCGAGTAGCAACGCCGCAAGGATGATTTGTCGGTTGAAGTTCATGGGGAGGGGGATGTTGAAGGAAACGGCGTGAGGGATGGTGTGGCTGTGGGCGCGGGCGGGATTGTATTCGTGGCGGTCGGTTGAGGCGACGCGGTTGGCATGAAAGTGGCGGTGAGGGTCGGCATTTGGGTGGCGGTGACGAAAAAGGTTTGGGTTGGCGTTGGGTTTGGCGACGCGGTGGAGGTGGAGATGCGAATGGTTGCGGTCGCGCCGGGAAGCGGGGCGAGTGTGGGGAGGTTGGGGACCCACAATAACTGCCCAACATAGATGGTAATCGAAGCGCCCATGCAATTGCCCTGTTGTAACTGCGGGTATGTCAGCCCATACGAAAGGGCGATGCGATATAGATTTTCGCCGGGTTGCACCACATGTCTCTTCACCCAACCGAACGGCGGACTGCACGTTACAACGATGGCGGTCGATGCCACCGGCGGAACGTAGAGAGTTGTTCCGAGTTGTAAGTTTACCGAAGCGAGGCAGTTGGCGTTCTTCAACGCGTCTTCGGTTGTGGCGTATTTTTGCGCGAGGGTGTAAATGCTGTCTGCAAAAGAGACAAGGATCGGAGTCCAGCCGCTTGGGGGCGGAGGGCAATTTGTGGCTGATGGCGAAATGAACGTCAATGTTGCCGGCGGAGTTTCTGTGAATGTTGGCGTGTTGGTTGCCATTTCAGAGGTGGTGGGAAGCGAAAGCAAGGTCGGGGTGAAAAGGATCAATGGCGAGGTGGGCGAGATAAAGACGGGAATCGGCTGGGTGGGCGGCGAAGTGGATTCGGCAATGGCAAGCGAAACTCCCCCGATAACCAGCACGATCGATACGATGGCGATGATGACACCTCCCCCTACCTGGCGCAGGGCTTGCATGGATCAAATCTCCGGCACACGCGAGAGGATGTTTTTGGCGATCGGCAACAGCACGCTGAACGTCGAGCCGACGCCGGCGTCGGTCTCGACCCAAATACGTCCGCGTTGCGCTTCGGTGAGGGTTTTGGCGATCGAAAGTCCCACGCCGGTATCGCCGACGCCCTGGATCAAAACATTATCGGCGCGATACAACCGCGTGAACACGCGCGAGAGATCTTCGGATGGAATGCCGCCGCCGGAATCTTTTACCTGAATCAGGACGTATTCGTCTCCGCCTTCCGATTTGGTCTGCACGCGCAAGTGGATGGAGCCTTCCACGGGGGAGGCGGCGCCGGCGTTTTGCAGGAGGTGGATCACGATCTGTTGCAATGCCTCGCGGTCGGCATGGATGGGCGCCATGTTCTTCGGCAGGTCGAGGTGCAGGGAAATATTTTTCTCCCTTACCTGACTGCTGGTGTACGACATGGCATTGTCGATGATGAGGTTTAAGTCTACGGCTTCGGGCTTGAGTTCGTTCAGCCCGGTTTCGAGCGTGGTCACCTGGATGAGATCGTCCACAAGGTTGCCGATGCGCTCTGTGGAGGCTTTGATGCGCTCGACAAATTTGCGCTGTAACGCCCCGAGGATGCCTACTGATTCGCCGAGCAACAAGTCGGTATATCCCACAATCGACGACATGGGCTGGCGTAGTTCCTGTGAAATGGAGGCGACCACTTCGGCTTGCTCGCCCGGTCGCGCGGTGGCTGAGCCTATTTCCAGTTCTGCCACGCGCATGTTCGCCCCTGCCAGTTGGTTTTGCAGGCGGGCGATCTCCTCCAAGGTCAGGCGCAATTCGCTTTCCACTTGTTGTGAAGCGCCCGCATTTCCCTTGCCGTAACGCAACGCTTCATTTTCCTGTTTGAGCCGCTCGATGGCTTTCTGCGTGTCCTCCTGCATTTGAGTAAGCGCCGCCATGTCTTCGGCTTGCGATAACCCTTGCGCCGCATCGATGCGCACCGCGTCCATTTGTTTGAGCAGGTCTTCATTGCGGCGTTCGAGTTCGATAATGCGATCCTGCGCCACGTCGAGCGCCTGCCGCGTCTGCTCGCCTTTTTGCTCGAGCGTGGTCATCTTGTTCCCGCGCTGGATGATCGGCACAAGCGCGACGGCGATGTTGGAAAGGAATGCCTGGTCTTCCGCGCTCCACAGACGGTTTGAGTATGGGGATAACAGAAGCACGCCGCCGAGCGAATCTTTCTCTGGGGTGACGATGGGCACGCTCAAAATGTGACCTGGGCTTGCCAACCCAAGCAGGTCGCTCAGCCCCTTGATATCTGCCGAGGTGCTGGAAGATGGCAACCGCAATGGGCGCCCGCGTTGCAGGGCGTTGGTGAGCATGGGAATCATGCTTTTATTCAGGCTTCCACTTTCGAGGTTTTCTTCACGGATGAGATCGTACCCGCTGGCAACCTGGATCTGATTCTTGTTGTCGGTGAGGTAGATCAAAAAACATAAGTCGGCAAGCATCGTCTGCGCGATGGCGCGGGTGATGGCTTGGCTTAACTTGTCTACGCTCGATTCGCCTGCCAGGGCAAGCAAGGCGTGGAAAGTTTTCGGGTCAGTGCTGTAGCGGCGGCGTTCATCCACCGGCGCATGCAGTTTGATGGAGATCGGTCCCTTTGTGGGCGAGGGGAATCGTTGCGGCAGGGTCGTCAACAAGGGGAACGCCGCAATGTACATCAGCCGAACCGCGCCGGGAAAGTTGCCATCGAAACGACCCGAAAGCACATAGATCACGTGCCCCGCAATTGCAAGGATCAAAACCGCCAACCCGTAGATCGCGCCGTTCGGGCGGCGAATGGCAAGCAACAATAAACCGAATGAACCCGTGGCAATGCTCGCCAACTGCCAGATGCCGTCGATGGTGGTGCGGTTATATTCGGGTCGGGTGAAATCTTGCGCGTACGCCACGAGGCTAAGCCCCAGAGCGGCGATGAGGAGAACGCTCGCCAGTCCGGTGATGGCGTCGGCGGCGCGGCTTGGCTCGGGAAAATTCCACAGCCAGATCACCCACACTAATGAAAAGAGCGTGATTGCCCGATCCAATGGGGGCAGCACTACCGAAAAGTTGACCAGCCCGCCGTTGCCGGCCAACGTCACCGCAAACAGCGTAATGCGCGCGATGAACAGCAGGGCAAGCCCAAACATCGTGCGCCGCGCCTGCGGGAACTCGCTCGACTTCCAAAGCAAATACGAGGATGCCAGAGCCCAAACAACCGAGAACAACAGCACCAGATGATAGATCAAACTCCCGCTGGGCGTTGTGAAAAAGTTGAATGTGCTATCCAGTAACTCAAACATGACAGGGACGATTATATTCCACTTGACGGTTTCTGGCGCAATCGCCAGAGTTACAGGAACGTTAACGTCGTTCAGTTTCACGGGCTATAATTCCACGCATGTCACGGACCGGCTTGCGGATCATTCTCATCCTTCTGACGCTTCTCATCGCAGTCGCCATCCCAATCCTTGCAGATGGAAACTCAGAGATTCGCAAAGCGGCTGAGGCAGAGTCTTACCCTGAAATGGCGGAGCATTATGTGCGCGCGGCGCGGCGTCTCCCCTGGCGAACCGATTTATATGAACTTGCCGGGCACGCTTATTTTCACGACCGCGATTTTGCGCAAGCCGATGCCATGTACGGCATCGCCCACGAAAAGAATGCCCTCACCCCGGCGGGTTGGGCGGCATGGGGCGACGTCAACTTTTTGAACGAGGAACCATCGCGCGCCATTGAAATCTGGAAGCAAGGGCTTGAACAGGCTGAGTTTTTACCCGGGCTGTATCAACGACTGGCGTATGCAGTTCAGGATCAGGGAGAATTTTCGCTTGCCGCGGAGTATTTTCAAGCCTATCTTGAGCGCGACCCCAACGACGCAACGGCGCATTACCGCCTCGGGCTACTGTTGACGTTGACCGGTTCACCCTCCGCGTGGATGGAACTGCTCGCCGCTTCTCAACTGGACCCTCAATTTGGTCCGCCAGCGGAGACTCTTCGCTCTGCCTTGAGTTTGGCGGCGCTCGACGAATCGTCATCCCAACAATTTGTCATCATCGGCGCCGGGCTGGGGTTGGTGGGTGAATGGCAATTGGCGCGCGCCGCGTTCGAATCCGCCGCGCAGGCAGACGGGTTAAACGCTGAGGCGTGGGCGTGGCTGGGGGAGGCGGACCAGCACACAGGGTCGGAGGGAATCGAGGCGTTGAATCGCGCGCTTGCGTTGAATCCCAACTCTGCGGTTGTGCGCGGACTGCGCGGGTTGTACTTCGAGCGCGTCGGGAATTCTTCGCAAGCGCTCAGCGAACATCAAGCCGCCGCATTGCTGGATGCGAAAAATCCTCAGCGCTATTTTTCGCTTGGCAACGCGTACGCGCTCAACGGCGACCTGATCCGCGCGCTGGAAACGTATCAATATGCCGCCAGCCTCGCGCCGGAGGATGCCAACACCTGGCGGACGCTGGCGGAATTTTGCGGGCGATTCGGAATTCACTTGAACGATATCGGCATTCCCGCCGCGCAACGCGCTGTGGCGCTCGACCCGAAAAATTCCGCATCGGAGGATACGCTCGGATGGCTGTGGTATCTCAATGAGGATTTCCCCTCTGCCGAGCGGCACCTGCTCGCCGCCCTCGCGTTAGACGCGCAAAACGCTTCGGCGCATTTGCATTTGGGCATGGTTTATATGCAAACCAACGACCGCGCCCGCGCCTTAAGTGAAATTACCCTTGCCCGCGATCTGGGGCACCCTCAAGCAGGCGCTCTGTTGGAACAGCTTTCTCCATAACCCGCCATGATAAAATCACAACTGTGAAAAAAACCTTTCTTCTTTCCACTTTTCTCTTTTTATTCACTTCCTGTTCCCCTGCGCCGGTTGTCGCAACTCCTCTGCCTCCTTCCGGCGCTATCCTCTTTCAGGATGAATTCGATAACAACGCCAGCGGATGGGATCGCCTCGCCAACGACGTGGGCATCATGGATTACGATGAAGGCGGATACCGCATGATGATCCTCCAGCCGCAGATGAATTTCTGGTCTACGCCTGAAATAGACTTGCGCGACGCGCGCGTCGAAGCGGATGCGACCAGGTTGAATGGTCCAGCCGAGAATCGCGCGGGCTTGATGTGCCGCTACCAAAACGGAAATTATTATTTCTTCATCGTCTCGAACGACGGTTATTACGCCATCGGCAAATTCAGCGGGGGGAAAACCACCTTGCTGGGTCAAAGCGAAATGCAATCTTCTGAAATGATCCAGGCCGATTCCGTCAACCACCTCCGCGCCGACTGCATCGGCGACTCGTTGGTTTTCTACGTGAATTATCAATTGATCGCCGGCGCAAGCGATGCCGAACTGGCGACTGGCGATGTGGGTCTGCTGGCTGGCTCCTTCTCTCAACCTGGGGTAGACGTGTTGTTCGATAACTTTGTGGTGATGCAACCGTAGGAAGAGAATAGAAAGTAGAGAGTAGAGAATAGTGAGCAGAGAGTAGAGAATAGCCTTTTACCGCACTCCACTTTCCACTTTCCACTTACTACTCATCTACTCACTACTCATCTATTCCCTAATCATCTACCCTCTACCTTTCATGAAAATCTACCTCGACACCATTGGATGCAGGCTCAACCAAGCGGAGATCGAAAACATGGCGCGTGGATTCCGCGCGGCCGGGCATGAGATCGTTGCGTCTGCCGAACTCGCTGAGATGGCGGTCGTCAACACCTGCGCGGTGACGAACGATGCCGTCTCTGTTTCACGCGGCAAGATTCGACAGATCGCGCGCGCGGGCGTGAATGATATTGTGGCAACGGGTTGCTGGACGACTCTCCAACCCGAGCGGGCGCTTGAACTACCAAATGTCACGCGCGTCGTTACGAATGATCGCAAAGAGAGCCTTGTTAAAGATGCCCTTGACCTGCAAACCTTCGACCTTGAACCTTTGACCCGCGTTCCCCTCCCCGGTCTTCATCGCCGCACGCGCGCCTTCATCAAAGCGCAGGACGGTTGCAACAATCAATGCACATTTTGCATCACCACCGTTGCGCGTGGCGAAGCGCGAAGCAGAACCATTGCCGATGTGATTCACGATATTCAATTCGCGCGTGATGGCGGCACAAAAGAAATTGTTCTCACAGGCGTTCATCTTGGTTCGTGGGGCTATGAGTTCGATTCGCGCCTCACCCAACTCATCCAAGCCATCCTTCGTGAAACGGATGCGCCGCGCCTGCGACTCTCCTCGCTCGAACCGTGGGATTTAACTTCAGATTTCTTTTCTCTCTGGCAGGATTCACGCCTCATGCCTCACCTCCATCTGCCCCTCCAAGCGGGGAGCGACTCGACCCTCAAGCGGATGCGCCGCAACACCACCGCGAGTTCATTCCGCGAGTTGATTCGTTCCGCGCGCGAGGCGATTCCCGATGTGGCGATCACAACGGACATCATCGCCGGCTTCCCCGGCGAATCGGAAGAAGAGTTCGCGCAAACGCTCGATTTCGTCAACGAGATGAATTTCGCCGGCGGACACGTCTTCACGTACTCACCGCGCGAAGGCACAGGGGCGGCGAAGATGAAGGGGCAGATCCAGCCCGAAGCGCGAAAGAAGCGGAATCACATCCTGCATGACGCGCTGGAAGAATCGGCAAAGTCTTACCGCGAGAAATTTATCGGGCAGACGATGTCCGTGTTGTGGGAATCCACTTCGGAGATGGGCGAGCGCGGCTGGCTGATGGAAGGGTTCACCGAAAATTATCTGCGCGCGCAAGCGTTCGCCGAATCGCCGCGTTGGAATGAGATAGATCGCGTGGCTTTGACCGATTGTGAAACGAATCAATTGCGAGGCGAAATTCTGAACGAGGAAAAACTTTATGACCGCACAACTCATTGACGGAAAAATGATCGCCCAGCAAGTGCGCGAAGAAGTCGCCGCCAAAGTGGCGCAACGGATCGCCGTGGGAAAACTAAAACCGACGCTTGCCACTGTGCTGGTCGGCGACCGCGCCGATTCGGCAACCTACGTTTCGTCCAAACAAAAAGCCTGCGCCGAATTAGGCATGGGATCGGTGAGCCAAAATTTGCCGGCGGATATTTCACAGGAAGAACTGGAACGAATCATCAAATCGTTGAACGACGATACAACCGTGCATGGGATTCTTGTGCAACTCCCCCTGCCTTCGCAGTTGAATGAAGAGCGCGTCCTGCAACTCATCAGCGTCGAAAAAGATGTGGATGGATTCTCCCCGATCAACATTGGTCGGCTGGCACAGCGGGGACGCGAGCCGCTGTTTGTGCCATGCACTCCGAACGGATGCATGTACCTGCTCGATCATGCGGGCGTGTCGATCGAAGGCGCGAACGCGGTGGTGCTGGGCAGGTCGAACATTGTTGGGATGCCGGCGGCATTGTTGCTCATGAGCAGGAATGCCACGGTCACCGTCTGCCACTCGCGCACAAAAGATTTGCCCGGCATCGCGCGCGCGGCCGATATCCTCATCGTCGCCATCGGCAAAGCCGAGTTCGTGCGCGGCGAGTGGATCAAGCCCGGCGCGGCAGTCATAGACGTGGGCATCAACTCCAAGCCAGATGCAACGAGAAAGAGCGGCTACCGGCTCGTGGGCGATGTCAACTTCGACGAAGCGAAAGAAGTGGCAGGCTTCATTACACCGGTGCCCGGCGGAGTCGGCCCCATGACGATCGCCATGCTCATGCGCAACACCCTCCGCGCGGCTGAAATTCAAGACTCCTAACCCAAAGCGAAACCAAAACAAAAATCTTTTCTTGTACACGGACTTCGCGGATGAGACGGATTTGCTTCCGTTTTTACGGAAAAACCCGTGATTTCCGTGTGATCCGTGTCCAAAGAGATGGACAAATGTGACTTTGAGATTTAACAGGCTTTTGCACTTTTTATCACAACAGCGAGTTTGATATACTTGGCGCATGTCCCCCGATAAGGTAGGAAGGTACAAAATCAAGTCGGAACTGGGGCGCGGCGGTATGGCAACCGTCTATCGCGCCCTCGACCCCAGTTCCAACCGCGAAGTAGCAATCAAAGTATTGCCTCGCGAAATGATGCATAACCTGCTCACCCGCTCACGCTTCAAGCGTGAGCTTAAATTGATTGCCACCCTCGAACATCCCGCCATCGTGCCGGTCTACGATGTAGGAGAAGACGACAACCAGCCCTATTTCGTCATGCGCTACATGTCCGGCGGCTCGCTGACCGAGATGATCAAAAAGGAAAAATTCTCGCTGCAAGACGCCGCCTTGATCATCGAACGGCTCGCCGCCGCGCTCGACCACGCGCACGCCAGAAAGATCATCCACCGCGACATCAAACCCGACAACGTCCTGTTCGACGGAAGCCACAACCCCTACCTCTCCGATTTCGGCGTGGCAAAGTTAACCGAATCAGCCATCTCAGCCACAGGAGAGGAAGTAATCGGCACGCCCGCCTACATCAGCCCCGAACAGGCGCGCGGCGAAACAGTAGACCACCGCGCCGATATTTATGGACTCGGCGCCATCCTCTACGAAATGCTGACCGGCAGCCGCCCCTTTAGCGGCGAAACCGTCATAGGCATCGCGCTCCAGCACATCAACAACCCCGTTCCAAACCTGTTAGACGAAAGACCCGACCTGCCGTCCGAAGTCGACGCCATCATCAAAAAAGCCCTGGCAAAAGATAGAAACCAGCGCTACGACACCGCCCTAGACCTCGCCCGCGCCCTAAACCACGCCGCCTTTGGTGATGAGCGCACCATCCCAGCCATTGTGGGTCTAAGCGACCGGCGTGTGCCCCCGCGAAGAAATTTGTGGATCGGCGCCACCGTGACCCTGTTGATCGCGCTCTTTGGAGTTTTCGCCTTCCGCGGACAAATCCCGTTCCTCGCGCCCGCCTCCACCTCAACGGGAAGCCTGGTCGCTAACCCTGCCACCGATTCCCCAACCGACACGCCCGTCCCCTTGCCAACCGTCACGCTCGCTGTAACGCAAATCACGCCGACCGTGCCGCCTCCGCCCGGCAACGCAGACCAGATCGCCTTCCTCTCCGGCAACGAATTGTATTTCATGAATACCGACGGCTCCGGATTGATCCAGATCCGAACCGATAATTCGCCAAAATCGAACCTGCAATGGATCACCGGCAACCGCCTCGTGTACCTCTCCCGCAATTGCGCCTTCATGGTGGATGGCGTGACCAAACAAGCGGAGCAACTGGCGTGCTTCAATATCGACGAAACGCTCGAAGGCTTTCGCGTATCGCCGCAAGGGGACTATGTCGCGATCAGCATCCAGCGCACGTTGAATATCCTGCCTTTCGATATCGAAGCCTTGAAGAAGATGGACACGCGCTTCAACCTCACCGCCCGCAGGGACAACTGCTTCTATGTGACATTCCCGTTCCGCGATATTCTTTGGTCGAAGGACGAACTGCGCCTTGCCGCCCGCATCGTGGATACGGAACTGGTCAATTCAGACCAGATCGTTTTGTTTAGCGCCGATGTTCGCAATTGCGCCAATGTGGGGCTTACCCGCATCGACAAATTCCCCGGCTTGAACTTTGCCTTCACTCACAAAGAAAGCATGAAGACCATCACAAGTTTTGACTGGAACGGCGACAGTCTGTTCCTATTGAATGATTCAGTCCGCAACGACGGGTTCGGCGAACTGTATCTCTACGATAGCGTAACCCGTCAAGAGACGATCATCAACCCCATCGATGGCGCGTGCTGTTATCGTGATGCCCGTTTCAGCCCGGATGGGAAATTCATCCTGTTCATCTTCCAACGCTTCGATAGTAATGATGTGGGAATGTATTATGCATCGTTAGCGGATATTCAGGCGGGCAACCCGCTCGCGCCCATCGAACTCCCCAGCGGATTTTTCTCCTCCCGCGACAAACCTCAACCTGCGCTGAGACCCGCGCCGTGATAAACGCAGAAGGCGGAAGGCAGAGATTCACATCTGCCTTCCGCCTTCTTTCTATCTGCCTTCTGACTCACTCGTACTTGAATCTCATCACGCCCACGCCGAAAAAGAGTACTGCAAAGCCAATCAATACTCCCGCTTCTGGAAGAATATCCACAACCCCTGCGCCGTGTAACAATAAATCAAGCAAGCCCTGCATTGCCCAGTAGGTGGGAAAGATTTGCGCGAGGGTCTGCATGAAGGATGGGAATAATTCGAGCGGATACCAGCATCCGCCCAACATGCCCATCATCATGCCCGCCATGATACTTAATCCCGTTGCCTGCCCTTCCGATTTGATGAATGTCCCCATGGCGGTGCCGATTGCCGCCGCCGCGAGAGCCGAGGAGGCGAGGATGATGAAGACCGCCAGCGGATTGCCCCAGTTGAGTTTGAAAGCGAAGAAGGCAAATAAAACCAGCAGGGTCATTTGGATCAATGCCATCGCCACTTGACCAGAAATTGTGCCGAGTAAAAACGTCGCTTTACTGGTGGGTGTGGTTAACATGCGACGCAATGTCCCTTGTTGTCGTTCGTAAGCAAACAACGCCGAGATTCCAAATAGCGGAATAAACACCCACGTGATTAATTGTCCCGCCGAAACATTAGCTTGCGGATCGTAATCAAAATCATCGGGCGTGTTGGCTTGAATGGTGGTCACACGTTCGGGCGACTCGGCTTGTAAAGACTTTGCCGTTTCCAAAGCGGCATTGAAATAGGCTTGTTCATCTTCCGCGGACTCAAACGTGCCGCGCGCTTTGGCTTCCTCGACTGCCATGTTCGCCGCGCTGATGACACTGCTCACTTTTCTAATTGCAGTTTCGACGGCGCGTTGCGCAATTGAAGCATCAATGTCATTCGGTGGTTGACGAAAATCCAGTTGCGCGGTCCCGTTTTGAATCGACTCAACGTCCAAACCAGCGGGGATGATTAGCATAACCGTCGCGCGGCGCGAATCAAATTGTTCTTGCGCCTCTTCCAGCGACAAGACATCGGGTCTGACCGACGGTGAATTCTCTAACTCTCTAATGACCTCTTGTGAAATTGTCGTGTTTGCCTGATCTACAATCACCAAGCGGATGCGGTTATCTTCATCCCCGCTTGGAACCCCGCCTGCGAACAGGAAGGTAAAGATGAGCGGCAGGATGATGAAGAACAACCACTCCGATGGGTTGGTAAAACGGACGATCGCATCTTTCCATGCAATAGCGAATATTTTTTTCATTGTTCTCCATTATGTCGTTGCGAGGAGCGTTCTTGTTCTTTGCGACGAAGCAATCTCCTCGTCGAGTAGGGGATTGCTTCGTCGTCGCTCCGCTCCTCCTCGCAATGACATGATTTACTTTTGCACCAAATTCTTTTTGCCGAACAACACCGCCGAAAGCAGGAGGAGAGAAATGCCCATCGTCAGCAGGGCAACTATCGGCGTGGAAAGAGGCGTGAGCGTCCCGCCGAGGGCGAGGGTGGTGAATCCATTCATCGCCCAGGCGTTGGGTGTGATCTTGCCGAACGTCTGAACGAAGGCGGGCATGTTATCCGTTTGAATAAAACTTCCGCCGAGCATGGCGAAGATCAACATCACCGCGGAACCGACGCTGCCCACTTGCGCGGGCGTGCGAGCCAGCGCGGTGATCAACATGCCCCAGCCTGTCGCGCCGAAGACTGCGGCGAGCGTCAGCAGGACGACGCCGAACGCGTTGCCCCAATTCAATCGAAAGAACAACGACGACGCGCCGATGAGGATCAACATCTGCGCCGCGCCCGTGAGAAAGATGCCGAAGACTTTGCCGCCCAACACTTGTATCGTGTTCGTCGGCGAGACGAGCAAGCGCGGCAGTGTGCCCTCCGATTTTTCCGCGAGAATAGAACGCCCGCCGTAACTGACGGTGTACATCAAAAACATCAACGCCATGCCTGGCGCAAAAAACGAAAGCACGTCGAACTCAACTGCTTCGCCCTCGCTGGTGGACGTGTTCAATGTGATGGCGGTCGCCTCATTGCTGTTGCCTGCCGCGTTCTGTAATCGTTTACCCATTTCCTCGCCAACTTGATTCGCATCCTGCGGCGCGATTCTTCCGCTGATGATTAATTGCGAAACTGAAGTCATGCCGCCCAGCTGCATTTCATCGAGCCGCGCCAAGAATCCATCCACGATACTTTTGACGATGCCCGCGCTGGTGGGGCGCGATGGGTTTGCATAAAATTCGATTTTGATTTCTTCGTTGGAAACGGCGCTTCCACTTTGTGGGATGATGCTTTGCGTAAACCCTTTGGGGATGATGATCGCCGCCGCGACTTCATCTTCATCCACGAGCAGACGAGCCGCTTCGGGGTCCACGCTGAAAGTTGGTTCGACCAATTCAGCCAGATCGTCCGAGTTGAAAACATCCACGAGCGCGTTGCCCAATGAATCGTTATCGAGATTGACGATCACGATGGGAATATCCGAGATGCCGCTGCTGTTATCGCCGCTGAACCGACCTGTGACGAGTCCCATGCCGATGGTGAGCAGGAACGGAGCCAGCAAGATTAGGATCAACGCGGCGCGGTCGCGGGAGAGGATCTTGAGGTCTTTGATGCCGATGAGGAGGGTTTTTAACATGATGGCTCTTGTGTGAAAGTAATTGGAGAAACAGAGAATTAGAGAATTGGAGGATTGATAAACGGTAATTTGTAATTGGTAATTCTCTAGTCCTCTAATTCTCTTAATCTCTTAACGCTCTTCCCGTCAGGTGAAGGAACACCGCTTCGAGATTCGGCTCGCGGATATCCATCGAACGGATTTTTATTCCGCGCTCGTTGGCTTTGCCGACCACGCCTGCAAGAATATCCTTCGCGTCGGAAGTGATGATGCTGACTTCGTTATTCGTCACGTCCGCTTTTTGCACGCCTTCGACACTGCTCACCGCTTTGGCAAGCGCATCGGGGTCTTCGTTTTCGCCGATGTGCAGGATCAGCGTTTCGGCTTGACCGACTTGTTTGGTGAGTTCATCTTGCGTGCCGAGCGCGATCAATTCGCCATGGTCAATGATGCCGACTCGGTTCGAGAGTTCGGCGGCTTCTTCCATGTAGTGAGTTGTGTAAAGAACGGTCATGCCGTGCTTGTTGAGGTCCTTGACCGTATCCAGAATCGCGCGGCGCGATTGCGGATCAATGCCGACGGTGGGTTCGTCCATGAACAACAGTCGCGGCTTGTGGAGCAGTCCCACGCCGATGTTGACGCGGCGCTTCATCCCGCCCGAATACGTTTTGACTCGGTTCTTGGCTTTATCTGTCAAACCGATCTGCTCCAACACCTCATCCACGCGGCTGTTGAGCGACTTGCCGCCGAGTCCGTACATCTGCCCCCAGAAGACGAGATTCTCCCTTGCGGTGAGGTCTTCGTATAACGCGATCTCCTGCGGGACGACCCCGATCACCTGTTTCACCGCCATCGGGTCTTTGGTAATCGAATGTCCGCCGATGACCGCATCGCCTGAGGTGGGCGTGTATAGTGTGGAAAGCATCGAGATGGTCGTGGTCTTCCCCGCGCCGTTTGGACCGAGCAGGCTGAATATCTCTCCCTCTTTGATGTCGAAGGAGATTCCTTTGACGGCGGTGAAATTATCGTAGGATTTGGCTAGATTTTGTACTTCGAGAATGTTGGGCATGTGACCTCCAGAGAATGAATACTATGGATGTGTACGGAAATTTGGGTTGTAAGTTTCAGAAGGCGGAAGACAGAAGGCGGAAGACGGAAGGCGGAAGACGGAAGGCGGAAGACAGAAGGCGGAAGACAGGGGGCGGAAGACGGAAGGCAGAGGTAGAAGATGGATGTTGTTATTTGGGACGGAGGTTTCGCGGCATGAATTTTTCGGGCATAGACATCATAGCGCCGAGCATTCTGCCTACTTCTTCGTAGCCTTTCGTCAATTCGGCTTGAAGTTTTGGGGGCATGTATTCGCAATCGCGGGCAAAATCGAGCCAGACTTGAGTTTCGGTCGCTTCGCCATCAGCATCCGCGAGTTTGCTGACGAACATCTTTGGATATTGCCTTTTGCGGAATTCCTCGGCGATGTTGGCGGCGATGCTTCTGGATGAGCGGCGAATTTGATCGGTAAGCGAATATTTCTCCTCTTTTGGAAATCTCTTGCTTGCGTGGAATATTTCCATTGCCAGTTTATAAGCCAATTGATAAACCTTCAAATCACGATGACCTTTGAGTTCCTGATATGCAGCCATGATATTCTCCTTATTTATCGGTTGTGAATATTTACTGGAGGATTCTGCCTTCTGCCTATCGCTCTCTGCTTCTGCCTTCTGCTTCTGCTTTTTGCTTTCTGCTTTTCGCTCTCTGCTTTTCGCTCTCTGCTTTTTGCTCTCTGCTTTTCGCTCTCTGCGCTCTATTGTACTTCATCATCACCTCCCGCAACTCCTCATGCGGCAGCGCCTTCACTGTGAATCTACTGGTCACATCTCCCTGCTATAATCCCGTCATGTCCACACTTCGCAACACGCTTCGAACCTTTTGGACGCGCGACTCATCCATTCTGCTGGGCGGATTCATCCTCACGGTCTTCCTCATCGTTTACATCTGGCGGCCCCTCGCGGAGGAATACCTCAAATATGTGGATTGGAACGGACCATGGTGGCGCTACATGGACTGGCTGTTGCTCGGCATCTTCGGGTTCATGTCTGTCACTATCATTGCGCGGGCGAACCTCAAAGCGGATTTGCTCATTATCTTCGTCGGCGTCTGCGGCGGGCTGGCAATCGAATCGTGGGGCACGCAAACGAATCTCTGGCATTACTACACCGCCGAACGCCCGCCGCTGTGGATCATCCCCGCCTGGCCCATTGCGAGTCTGTCCATTGATCGCATTACAAGATTATTTGATTGGTGTCTCGAACGACTTGAGCGGTCTCTCAAATTCATCCTTCATCCTTCTGCATTCATCATTGCCTACTGGCTCACCTTCGCCTCTTTCCTCACCTTGATGCTGGTCTTCGTTGCCCCGACATTTGACAAGTCCTTTACGCGGCTTGCGCTAATTCTCTCAATTCTCCTAATCCTCACCCCCACCGATCATCGCTTCGCATTGTTAACTTTCAGCGCAGGCTCGGGACTCGGATATTCCCTCGAGGTCTGGGGCACCACGCGCGAGTGCTGGACGTATTACACTCATCAAACGCCGCCGCTGTTTGCCGTCCTTGCGCATGGCATGGCGGCGGTCGCGTTTTGGCGGGCGGGGTTGATGGTGAAAGTGTTGTGGGGGAATTTGGGTAAAAAGTTATCAGTGGCGAGCGAGAGACCGTAGACGATGGACCATGGACGGTGAGTGAACGCGATCTATAGCGCGCGGCTGGCGGGCAAAGGCTGCGGGGGAGAAAATGAATCCGAAGGCGAGCCAACTTCCAATCAAGGAAGAAGCGGGCGTCACTCACAAATCCCTTGACACGCGTGGAAATCGTCATAAAATGTGACCTGCCAGTCACATGACCACGAGGTCACATCTGCCATGCCCAAGAAGACATTCCACAATCTCCCCACAGAAAAGCGCGAGAAGATCGTCAACGCCGCCATCGATGAATTTGCCGAATACGGTTTGGAGAACGCTTCCACGAACCGCATTGTGGCGAACAGCGGAATCGCCAAGGGGAGTTTCTATCAATACTTTGTAGACAAGCTGGATGTTTTCAATCATTTGATGGACGTGGTGGCGCGTGAAAAAATAGAATTCTTCAAAGACAAACGCCCCCCCGGCAGGAACATGGACACCTTCGAATATTTTCGATGGATGATCAAGATCGGCATGGAATTCAACTCTGCCTACCCGCGCATGGCGCAAGCCGCCAGCCGAGTGTTGTTCGTCGAAGGCTTGTATTACGGAAAAAATTTTGCCGGGTATCACGAGCAAACAAAAGAGGCGCTTGCGGCTATGATCAAGCAAGCCATGAAGAACGGCGAGGTCGACCCGAGCGTGGATGTGGGGCTGGCGGTGATGATCATGGAAACATGGTCCAACGCGATCACCACGTATATCGTCACTGAAGGCATGAAACAAAAAGACATTCTGAAGTGGGTGCGCTCGGCGAAGACGCAGGAAAAAATAGACAAGATGCTCTACGTGATGGAATACGGCTTGCGCAAGACTGAATCGAAATTTGAAAAGCATTTCTAGAGAAAGGAAAGCGCATGCTTTTATATCTTCGCCTTGCATGGCGTAACATTTGGCGGCATCGCCGCCGCACGGTGATCATTGTGCTCGCCATGGGGCTTTCGCTCGCGTTCATGATGTTCTACGATGGCTTGATGGACGGTTTCAACCGGGCAATTGCCGGCAACGCGGTGCGCGTGTTGGGCGGCAATGTGCAAGTCCACGCCGAGGGCTATCGTGAAAAAATGGATAGCAACCCGCTGCTTCCCTTGCAGAACGATTCGTCCGTCGTAAAAGCCGCGTTGGCGCAACCGGGCGTGACCGCCGCCTCGCGTCGCATTCAGACGGGAGGGCTGGTTACCAACCGTGAAGGCGCGTTCCCGCTCAACGTGATCGGCATCGAAGCGAGCGTGGAAGCGCCGGTCAGCCTGATCGCCGAACACATCGAGGAGGGTCGCTGGCTGGCAGACGACGATCAGGATGCGGTGTTGATCGGGCGCGGGTTGGCAGACGCGTTAGCCGTCAGCGTCGGCGACCGCATCACCGTGGTGGGGAGCGATGTCAATAAACAGAACCGCCAACGCGCGATGACCGTCATCGGCATTTACGATATCGGCTTGCCGTCGTTCGAAAAAGGCGCAGTATATATTTCGCTTGCCGAGGCGCAAAGCCTGTTCAACTTACGCGGACAATCCACCGAGGTGCAGGTCACGCTGGATAAAGTCGGCGCAGAATCACAGGTGGTCGCCGCGCTTTCTTCGTCCCTCTCAGGGTACGAGGTGGAATCGTGGGAGCAGAATTATCCAGAATTGGGCAATGCCATCGGGCAGAAAACTGCCGTGATGGATATTTTCAGCGTAGTAATCGTGATGATCGCCGGCATCGGCATATTGAATCTCCTGCTCATGGCGGTCTACGAACGGACACGGGAGATCGGCCTGCTTGGCGCGATGGGATTCAAGCCTCGCCAGATCGCGATCACGTTCATTATGGAAGGCGCAATGATCGGCGTGGTTGGCGCGATTGCCGGCATCCTCATGGGGTTGCTTCTCAACGGGAGTATGGGGCAGGTCGGCATGGATTACAGCCAGTTTGCCGGCGTGACCGAATACATGGCGCTGATTAGCGGCAAGGTCTACCCAACTCTTGGTTTGGATAAGATCGGCGATCGCGCGGCAGTGGTGGTTGTGATCGCCATGCTTGCGGCGTTGATCCCGGCTGTTATCGCCTCGCGGCGCGAACCTTCCGATGTGCTGCGTCACGTGTAACGAGAAAAATCTGACAGGTTTCCGCGCTGAGCGCAGTCGAGGCGTGTTTGCAACTCGCCCTTCGACTACGGTTTCGACAAGCGCTCGACCTCCGCTCAGGACGAAAGGTATCTTATGAGCCAACTATTCAAATTAGCCTATCGCAACATCGGGCGGAACAAAACCCGTTCCCTGCTTTCCGCGCTTGCCGTTGCGGGTGGGATGGCGTTACTGCTCCTCATGGTATCCGTGATGGAAGGTGAAATGCGCGGCGCGCTGACCAACACCATCCGCCTGCAAAGCGGGCACTTGCAGATTCGACCCGCATCCTATGAAGAGGGGAAGACCAGCCTGAAATGGGACGACCTGATCGCCGACCCGGAGGCCGTGGCGCAAACGCTCAAAACGCTCCCCGAGGTTATCACCGCCACGCCGCGCCTGATCGCCAGTGGAATCCTCAGCCTCAGCGACGAATCCAAGGGCGTGCAGATCATCGGGGTGGATCCGCTGTCTAATGCGAACCAACCCTTTCGCGAGGGATTGATCGCCGGTGAGTTCATCCGCCCGGAAGACCGCGAGGGAATCATGATTGGAAACATCCTTGCCGAGAAATTGAAACTCGCTGTCGGCGACGCGGTCAACCTGCTGGTCAACACCTCCAATGGCGATGTGGACCAGCAGTTGTTCACCATCCGCGGCATTTTCACCACGCGCACGCCCGGCTTTGATGAACTCAATGTGCTGATGCCGATCTCGAAGGCGCAGGCATTCACTGCGACGGAAAATCATGCCAGCGCGATTTTTGTTCTCTTGCATGAAAACGAACAAGCGGAACCGGTGGCGCGGGCGATTCAATCGTCGCTGTACAAGGCGCTCACCTGGCAGGAGCAAAACCAATTTGTTGCGCAGTTCGAGGATTATGCCGGCGCGTTCATGA
Organism: uncultured Anaerolineales bacterium; assembly: GCA_949319575.1. Lineage (GTDB taxonomy): Bacteria > Chloroflexota > Anaerolineae > Anaerolineales > Villigracilaceae > Defluviilinea. The sequence continues at coordinate 41,645 of CASGHD010000157.1, forward strand.
TCGTGCTCTATCTCATCGTGTTGGGAATCACCGCCACTGTCGTCACCAACACGCTGGTTATGGCGGTGTTCGAGCGCGCGCGAGAGATCGGTATCCTCGCCGCCATCGGCATGAAGGGAAGCGGCATCATGGCGCAGTTCCTCACCGAAGCCGCCCTGCTTGCCACCGGCGGCGTGATCGGCGGGCTTCTCATCGGCGGCGCAATGGTCGCCTACTTCACCATTAATGGAATCTACATCGGCGACTATGGAATCACCGGCGTGCTCTTTGAAGACCGCATCTACGCCCACCTCACGCTCGAAAATACGGTTGTGCTGGGCGTCGTCACATACATCATTACGCTTGCCGCTTCGCTATACCCTGCCATGCTCGCCGCGCGGATGGAACCTGTCGAAGCGTTACATGGAATGGGAGGCTGAAATGGAAGTTACAAAAGTGATCGACGCAACGCGCGTCTATAAGATCGGCGAAGTGGAAACACGCGCATTACGCGGCGTCAACCTGTCCATCACAGGCGGAGAGTTCTCTGCCCTTGTGGGCCCATCGGGTTCGGGCAAAACAACTTTGCTTCAACTCATCGGCTTGCTCGACCAGCCCACCAGCGGACAAGTCTTCATCAATGGACAGGACGCCACGCATTTGAATCGCAACCAACGCGCCGACTTGCGAAAACACTCCATCGGGTTTGTCTTTCAATTTTTCGCGCTCATACCCACTCTCACCGCCTATGAAAACGTGGAAATGCCGTTATTGTTGAACGGCACCAAAGGCGGAGACCGAAAACGGCGCGTCAATGAAATGCTGGAGGCGGTTGGACTCCCCGACCGCGCCCACCACCGCCCCGACCAACTCTCAGGCGGACAACAACAACGCGTCGCAGTCGCCCGCGCGCTTGCCACTCACCCCAAGCTGATCCTCGCCGACGAGCCAACGGCGAACCTCGATACCGAGAACGGCAAACAGGTGATGGACATCATGCAACGCTTGAACAAAGAGACCGGCGTTACCTTCGTGTTCGCCACGCACGACCCGCGCGTGATCGGGTACGCAAACCGGGTCATCACCCTCGAAGACGGTCTCATCGTAAAAGATAACGGCATGTCAAAATGAAAAAAATGAATGTATGTCACCCTGAGGGAGCGTTCGATGCCACCGAAGGGTCTCGCTCGCCCCAACGGAGACCCTTCGCCGTATCCGCTGTTCAAGGCTTGCGGTTCAACAGGATATATCGCGGGGTGGGTAGCGCTCTAAATTTTCTAATGGCTATGCTTGTTATGGCATTCCTCCTCTCTGCCTGTGGCTCCGTATCCTCTCCCACAGCCATTCCCACCATCGTGCTCGATGACGGCAATGCGCCAGCGAATCCACAAACCGAAGACAGCAACGCCATCAGCGCGTCGGGAATCATCGTCCCGATGCGACAGGCGCGATTATCGTTCCAGGCGATTGGAAAAGTAACCGAAGTCAACGTCAAAGTTGGCGATGAGGTCAAAGCGGGTGATGTGTTGGTCGCGCTCGATACCGCGCTATCGCAGGCAAAGGTCCAAGAGGCGGAAGCGAATCTGGAGGCGGCGCAGGCTCAAGTCCGATTTTTAACGCGGAACAAAACGGATCAAGCGCACCTCGATCAGGCAAACGCCGAAGTCGAACGGGCGCAAGCCTTGCTCGATTCCGCCAACGCCGCGCTGACTTCACAGTCCACACTCCTCGCGCCATTCGATGGCACGGTCGTCAAAGTGGATATTGCGCCAGCCGAGATCGTCACACCGGGGCAGATCGTGATCGTGCTCGGCGATCTCTCGGCGTTTCAAGTCGAAACCACCGATTTGAGCGAGCGTGATGTGACGCGCGTACAGACCGGCCAATCTGCGGTTATTTTTGTCGAAGCATTAAGCAAAGAGTTCGCCGGCAAAGTGATCGACATTGACCGCATCGGCTCGACGCTCGGCGGCGAGGTCGTTTTCACCGTGACGATCGACTTCGATGATCCGCCTCAAGGTCTGCTCTGGGGCATGAGCGCGGATGTGGAAATTCAGGCGGGCGAGTAAGAATGAAACAAATTCGTTCGCTGATCCGTATTGTTTTGATCGTTACCCTTGCACTGTTTGCTTTTCCCGCGCCAAAGGCTTTTGCATCGCCGTCAACGCAGGACTCTGTGACCGCCTCCGCCGTGTTCGTTCCCGCGCAGGTTTCCAAGGTGGGATTCGTCACATCGGGTTTGGTCAAAGAAGTTTTGGTAAAGGAAGGCGATTCGGTCAAAGCGGGCGATGCGCTGGTCGCGCTCGACGCGCCCGAATTGCAATTCACCGTCACCGCCGCCGAAGCCGCGCTCCGCTCCGCGCAAGTCAACGCCGAACTGCAACGCTATGGGCGCGTCAAAGAACAACGCAACGGAAAGATTTTCTGGACCCAACTGCCAAAGGAATTCATCGAGATCGCGGACATTCAGGCGCGGCAGGCGCAAGCCGCGCTGGAAATCGCGCAAGCCGGGTTTTCGCAGACCGTGCTCGCTGCCCCGTTTGATGGAGTCATCGCTTCGGTTGATATTATGCAAGGTGAATTCATTCGGCAGGGACAAGTTATTATCACGCTTGCCGCATTGAACAACCTGCGCGTCGAAACAACGGATCTGAGCGAACGCGATATTACGAAAGTAAACATCGGTGATTCGGCAACCATATTTGTAGAAGCGTTGAATCAAACAGTCAGCGGGAAGGTGATCGCCATCTCTCCTGTTGCAGACACAGTCGGCGGCGACGTGGTGTTCAAAGTAATGATTGAATTGGATGAGCAGATTCGAGGCTTGTTGTGGGGCATGACGGCAGAAGTGACGATCGGCGCATAAGTAATCAATGGGTAGTGATGGGGGCGCTCAAAGGTTGTAGATAGCCCAACAGACTAAACCACGGAGACACAGAGTCACGGAGTTTTTTTATTGCTTTTCTCCGTGTTTCCGTGTTTCCGTGATTCCGTGGTTAGGATTTTCCGCCAGTGGTGAAACCCATCTACAAACTTTTAGCGCACCCGTAGTGATCGGTAATCAGGCGGCAGAGACGCGGTTGATTTATAATTACCGCGTCTCTGTTCAATCTGGAACTTGATATCTGAAACTTGAAACTGGAGCACACATGACCATCCCTACCAAAATCACCGTTATCGGCGCAGGCTCGGCAACGTTCGGCGAGAACACGCTCTCCGCCATCATGCGCTCGCAAAAACTGAAGGGCTCCACGCTTGCCCTCGTAGATCGCAACGCGGACACCCTCAACATCGTTCAGCAACTCGCGGACCGTCTCAACCGCGAATGGGATTCGCGCTTCACCATCACCGCGCACACGAATCATTTGGATGCATTGAGCGATTCAGATTTTGTCGTCAACGCCATCGAAGTGGGCGCGCGCGAAAATTTATGGCAACGCGATTTCGAGATCCCCATCCAATACGGCGTGAGGCAACCTTATGCCGAAAACGGCGGACCTGGCGGCTTCGCGCACGCGGCGCGCAATATCGGTCCCATCTTGCAGATCGCGCATGATATGGAACAGGCTTGCCCCGACGCGTGGTTCGTCAACTTTACCAACCCGATGATCCGCATATGCGACGCGGTCAATCGCCACAGCAAAATAAAAAGCGTTGGCTTGTGCCATCAAATTTATGCGGGCTACGTGATGGTTGGCGTTGCGCTGGCAAAAGACCTCGGCATCGAAATTCCTGAGGGACTTACAGGCGTCCATGCGGCGGTGGATCAACATCCGCTTCAGCAACGCGTGCGCGAACAGATCGTTCCCCTGCTTGATATCCGCGCGGCGGGCTTGAATCACTTCACGTGGATTCTCTCCATGCACGACAAACGCACAGGCGAAGATTTATATCCGCTCTTCAAGCAACGCTTCTTCGAACTCGACGGGACGTTTGAGCCGCTGACCCGCGACATTTTCTCAACCTTCGGTTTGTTCCCCGTCCCCGGCGATACTCACCTGTGCGAATACCTCCCATGGATGAGCGATCCGCAAACCAAACCGTGGGAACGATATAACATCCGCCTCTACGATTGGGAACTGTTCGAGGCGGTCCGCGGCTTTCAACTGCATCGCCTGGACGAAATGGCAAAAGGCGACGCCACCATCGAAGGCTTGCTTAACACAGATAGCGAAGGCGCGTTGGAAATGATCGAAAACGTTGCGGCGGCGGGAAGTCATTATCACCTCGCCGCGAATCTTCCCAACACCGGGCAAATTTCCAATTTGCCGTTGGGCGCGTCTGTTGAAACGCCCGTGCAAGTGAACGGCGCGGGGATTCATCCCGTCCATGTTGGCGCGTTGCCTGAACCGATCGCGGAATTATGCCGCAGGGAGATCACTGTCGCGCAACTGTGCGTCGATTCGGTTGTGGAAGGCAATCGAGAAAAAGCGCTGCAATGCCTTCTGCTTGATCCCGTTGTTACAGACATTGATACGGCAAGAAAAATACTGGACGATTATTTATCCAGTTACAAGGAATATCTTCCGCAGTTTTGGAGAGGATAATTTGTTCTTGACGCAGTTGCGCTGCGTCAAGACTGGCGGCGCGATTTGCCAAGCAAATCGAACTGCCGCCAATCGTTTTGTGATTCACGCTTGATAAAAATGAAAATCGCCGCGCAAATCGCGCGGCGATTTTTTATTTCAATCATATACATTTGCGAAAATGAATAATACATCTTTTCTTTTTATTCCTCAATACATTTTCATATCGAAACGACAATAATTGCTTGCAATATTTTAAACAATTTCACACGTGAATACCCTTTACATAAATCGAACAATAGATATACAATCCATATCGTTATAGTTCATCGTTTCATGATTCAATGAAATTAAGTTTTGAATCAACATCAATCAACAACGATAGCGATGATGAAACATATAACACAATCAAGAGCGCGCCAGTCACAAAGATAAATCATCTTGATTGATTGCAAAGGAAAAGGACTCGACATGTATCTCTGTGTGTTATCAAGCCTGCCGGATGATCCGAACGATAAGCCGTACGATCCATCCCCTCACATGAATGGATTCAAATGGAAACATCATCCGATGAACCCGAAGGGTGTTGAAAAACAGATCCGCGAATTGATGGACGAAGGTGTGGATGTGTTTGTGAATCTCGTGGACGGCACGCCCGACGATCCGCTATCGGGGATCGGGCTCGTGACTCTCATGGAAAAATTCGGCGTCGCATTCACCGGCGCAGATTCAAAATTCTTCGATCCCTCGCGGCAGGAAATGAAATCGTATGCCAAGAAGTCCAACGTCCCCGCGCCGAATTGGGTGATGGTGGACCGCGTCGAAGATGTGGAGCGCGTGGCTAAACGTCTGCGCTTCCCGGTGCTGGTCAAACCGCCTCACGGGTACGCGAGCGTCGGCATCACGCGCGATTCGCGCTGTGAGAACGTGGACCAGCTCAAAGTCCAGGTAGGATGCGAGATCGAGTTGTTCGGTCGCGCCCTGCTCGAGGAGTTCATCGAAGGGCGCGAGTTCACTTGTCTCGTCGCGGAAAATCCCGATGATACGAATACCCCGATCACCTTCAAACCTGTGGAATTTATTTTCCCCGACGGCGAGTCGTTCAAACATTACGACATGAAGTGGGTCGATTACGAGAAGATGTCGGTTGCGGCGGTAACCGATAGGCGCATCGAAAAAACGTTACGCGAACAGACCGCGCGCTTGTTCAAAGCCATGAACGGAAACGGATATGCGCGTTGCGATTACCGCATGGCGGCGGACGGCACGCTTTACATGTTGGAGATCAACCCGAACTGCGGAATCTTCTATTCGCCCGAGGAACCCGGTTCTGCCGATTTCTCGTTGATGAACGATAAAGCCTACAACCATCACAAGTTCATGAAGTTGATCATCCGCTCGGCGCAGAACCGGCGCGATAACATGATCGCCGCGAAATTGCTGAAGAAGATGAAGAAACGACGAGCGCCAGAGATGGCGTATTCATAAGCCAGTGAGTAAGTAGTCAGTAAACAAAATGAGCGGACAATCTGTCCGCTCATTTTGTTTATAATCACTCGCGGAGGCTTCCATGCTCAAAAAGAAAATCGCATTCATCGGTCCCGGCGTAATGGCAGAAGCCATGATCGCGGGCTTATTGCGCAAGCAACTTGCCAGGCCCGAAAACATCACGGCGGCAGGTCCGCGCGAGGAGCGCGGCGCGGAACTGCAAAAGAAATATGGAATCAAAATAACAACGGATAACGCGTTCGCCGCGTCGCATGCCGATGTGGTTGTGCTTTCGGTAAAACCACAGCGTCTCAGCGAAGTGATGAAGGGGCTCAAAGGCATCCGTTCAGACGCGTTAGTTCTTTCCATCATCGCGGGCGCGAGCATCAAAAAGATCGGCGCAGGCTTGAAGCACAAATCGGTTGCGCGCTCCATGCCCAACACGCCCGGTCAGATCGGCGCAGGCATTACTGTGTGGGCGTCCTCAAAAGACGTGACCGAAGAACAACAGGAAATTGCCCGCGCCATCCTCGGCGCCCTCGGCGATGAAGTCTTCGTGGAAGACGAAAGTTACCTCGACATGGCAACTGCCCTTTCGGGGTCAGGTCCCGCCTACGTGTTCCTCTTTACCGAAGCGTTGATTGACGCCGGTGTGCACATGGGATTCCCGCGCCGCATCGCCGAACAATTGGTCTTGCAGACGATCAAAGGCTCCGTTTCTTTCTACCATCAGGCTGGTCGCCACCCTGCGACATTACGCAACCAGGTGACCTCCCCCGGCGGCGCCTCCGCCGAAGCGTTATATTATTTGGAGAAAGCAGGCTTCCGCACCGCCATCTCGCGCGCGGTTTGGGCGGCGTATCAACGCTCGTTGGAGTTAGGCAAAGAGAAGCCAGGTCACATTGATCCGAGCGATGGGGAACAGTGAGTCTTTTGCGCGGTGTGAAACAACTATGGTTTTTCCAAAGTCGCTTGACAAAAACCTCTTTTAGTACACGGAATAACACGGACGACACGGATCGCGGTCTAAAAGGCGAAGTATTCCGTGTTTTCCGTGAAATCTGTGTACGAAAATTATTCTCCTGACTTTGGAAAAGCCATGGTGAAACAACCGCGCCCTATTGACCACACTGATAACATACCGTAAAATAGGCGAAAAAATTATATATAATTTAATTCGCCCTGCGCGGCGCGACCATCAGCGCCGCGCAGTCGAAGGACAAATGCAAAGGATCCTCATGGCAAAATATCGCATCATGTACTGGAAACACATTCCCCAATCCATCACTGTCGAGGGCGATGGGCGCACGATCAAGAAACAACTCTCGGACAAAATTCAAAACAAAATTGACGCGTACGCGATGGCAGAGGGACTCACCTCCACATCGGAGTACGCGAGTCAATACAAACGCGGGGATTGGACCGAACGCGACGGCGCGCCCGAAGACGTGGCAGACGCGCTTCTTTCGGACCTTGAGGCTGAGTTCGCCAAAATTGTCATTCCCTCCAGAGTGAGAGATTCTCAATAAAGACCATAGACCGTTGACGATTGACCGTGGTCCATCGTCCAATGTCCATCGTCCGATGACCAAACACACCATCATCCTCCAACCCTCAGGCTCGCGCGGACAAGTGGACGAAGGCACGTCCGTCCGTTCTGCCGCGCGCGAACTGGGCGTGGAGATCGAATCCATCTGCGCGGAGAATGCCACGTGCGGCAAGTGCATGGTGCTGATCGAGGAAGGTCGCTTCGAGAAATACAACATCGACTCGAAACAAGCCAACCTCTCCCCTGTTGGGACGGAGGAGCGCGCCTACCTTGAACGCCGACCAAAGTTATTAAAAGATAAAGGGTGGACAATCGGACAAGTTCGTTTATCGTGCCAGTCGAAAATTTTGGGCGATGTGTTGATTAACGTCCCCGAAGAGAGTCGCGGCAACAAGCAGATTGTCCGCAAGAGCGCGAGCAACCGACC